>DATMDV010000109.1:0-8064 GCA_035557475.1 Ilumatobacteraceae bacterium | reverse complement strand
CCGCAACCGGCGAACGCGTCACGGCGGCCTGCGCCGCGTGCCGATCGCGGTGACGCAAACGCTGGGAATCCGGGGTCAGAGCCAGGCCTGCCAGGTGGCTTCGTTGGCCGCGATCCACTCGGCGGCGACGTCGGCCGCCGGCACCCCGTCGATCTCGGCGGGCGGCAGCATCGCGAGTTGGTCCTCGGTGCTGATCTGGAAGTTCTGCAAGAACGCGAACACCGCCGGATCCTTCGCCTCCAGCCCGGACGAGGCGAGCTTCACGAGCACGTCCTCGGGGTAGTCGCAGTCGATCGCGGCAGGGTCGGCGTAGCACTCGTCGGTGTACGGCGGCAGTTCGACCTTCTGCAGGTTGTACTTCCCGGCGGCCGCGGTCGGCGCCCACCAGTACATGACGATCGGCTCACCGGCGGCAACCTTGCTGTCGAGCTCGGCGATCGTCGCCGCCTCGGAGCCGGAGTACACCACCTGGTACGGCAGCTCGAGGTTGGTGATGATCGCTTCGTCGGCCTGCGAGTACGACGGGTCGGTGCCGAGGAACCGACCGTTGTCGCCGGTCTCCGCGGTGGCGAACGCCTTGGCGACCTCTGGGTCCTTGAAACCCTCCCAGGTGGCCAACTCGGGGTACTCCTCGAGCACGTAGTCCGGCACGTACCAACCGATCCGGCCGATCGCGCCGAGCTCACCGATCTCGACGACGGTGCCGTCGTCGAAGTACTTCTGCTCGTCCTCGCTGAGGCCCGACGGCCAGAACTCGAGCACCGCGTCGGCGTCGCCGTTCGAGAGTCCGGCGAACATCGTGTTCTCGTCGATCGAGGTGACCTCGACCGGGTTGCCGAGGTTCTCCTCGATCAACTGCTTGGCGATCGCGACGTTGATCGCCGACGCCGTCCACGCGTTCTGAACCAGCACGATCGTCGGCTTGTCGCCACCCGTATCGCCGCCTGTGTCGCCGCCGTCGTCGGCCGTCGTGCCGTCCGGTGCCGCGGTGTCGGCGCTGCCAGTCGTGTCGTCGGTATCGGCCGAATCCGTGTCGTCGTCCCCGCAGGCGCCCAAGATCAGCGAACCCACGACAGCGAGCGACAGGACCGGCGCCAGACGCCTCCGTCCCACTTCATCCTCCCCGAATGCGTAGCCCCGACTCATTTGCCGCGGCGCGGTCAGTGTTCCAGATCGGTCATGCTTCCACAAGGCGACGGACGGGGACCGGCAGACCGCGGCGCACCGACCGGCGCGGTGCGGTCACGGAGACAGGGCGTCGCACCGGGAATAGTGTGATTTGACGCCGTGCACCGATGCACCTGGGCGAGCGATGGGGGACGAAACGTGCCGAAGAACGGGCAGGCGTCGGACAGATCGGCCGGCACGGCATCGTCGATGAGCCCGTCGATGGTGACCGTGTCGCACCTGTGGAAGGTGTTCGGAGTCGGTCGCACCGACCATGCCCTCGCGCTCAGCGAGTCGGGCGCCGACCGGGCGCGGATCCTCGCCGAGACCGGCCAGACGATCGGCGTGCGCGACGTCTCGTTCGAGGTCGGGCGCGGCGAGACGTTCGTCGTCATGGGGCTCTCGGGAAGCGGCAAGTCGACGCTGATCCGGTGCATCTCGCGCCTCGTCGAACCGACCAGGGGTTCGGTGGTGATCGACGGCGACGACGTGCTCGCCATGGGTGACGAACGGCTGCGCGCGATGCGCCGCACGAAGATGGCGATGGTCTTCCAACACTTCGGGCTGTTCCCCCATCGGCGCGTCATCGACAACGTCGCCTACGGGCTCGAGGTGCAGGGCATCGGCAAGGCCGCGCGGCGCGCCCGAGCCGGCGTCGTGCTCGAGATCGTGGGGCTGTCGGCGTGGGCGTCGCACTACCCGCAGCAACTGTCGGGCGGCATGCAGCAACGGGTTGGGTTGGCGCGGGCGTTGGCGCTCGATCCGCAGGTCTTGTTCTTCGACGAGCCGTTCTCGGCCCTCGATCCGTTGATCCGTCGCGACATGCAGGCCGAGCTGCTCGCGCTGCAGGACACGATGCACCGCACCATCGTGTTCATCACCCACGACTTCGCCGAAGCGCTGCGACTCGGTGACCGGATCGCGATCATGAAGGACGGCGTGTTCGACCAGGTCGGCACGCCCGAGGAGATCGTGGCCCACCCGGCCACCGACTACGTGCGCGAGTTCACCACCGACATCCCCAAGTCGAAGGTGCTCACCGTCCGCTCCGTCATGCACGATGGCGAGACGAACGGCGTCCGGAGTGTCCCGGCGCACACCAAGATCGGCCAGCTGATCCCGTTGCTGCTCGACAGCGGCGATCCGATCTGCGTCGTCGACGAGGACGGACAATCACTCGGCATCGTCGACCGCAAGAGCGTCCTCGCCCTGCTCGGCGAGGAATCGAGATGAGCGTCGTCGCGCTCGGCGGCACGACGCCGGTCGAGCGCACCGCGCGGCCGCGCTGGCTCGTGCCCGCGATCGGTTCGGGCGTGCTCGTCGCCCTGCAGCTCGTGCTGGCCGGGGTCGATCGGTTCCCGACCCGTTGGTACATCCATCTCGCCGATCCGATCGACGACCTGCAGGACTGGATCCAGGACAACAGGCTCTCCCACCCGTTGTTCAAGTGGTTCCTCGAACCGTTCCGCCGTCGTGTCAACGATTCGCTCAACTCGCTCACCGACTTGTTCCTGTGGCTGCCGTGGTTCACGTTGCCCGTCGTCGTGTTCGCGTTGATCGTCAGGACCGGTCGCTGGCGCACGGCGATCTTCGGCGCCGCGTGCATGGCGTTCCCCGGTGTCGTCGGGCTGTGGGACCCGGCGATGGAGACGCTGTCGCTGATGATGGTGTCGGTCGCACTCGCCGTCGTGATCGGTGTGCCGCTCGGAATCTGGGCGGCGTTGAGCGAACGCACGCACCGGTACATGCGGCCGGTGCTGGACGCGATGCAGACGGTCCCGTCGACCGCCTACCTCGTACCGGCCGTTCTGCTGTTCAGCATCGGGCAGGTCCCGGCCACCGTCGCCACGGTCATCTATGCGCTCCCGCCGGTCGTGCGGCTCACGGCGCTCGGCATCCGGCAGGTCCCCCACGACACCGTCGAGGCGGCGCGCATGTTCGGGTCGTCACGACGCCAGCTGCTCACCAAGGTGCAGCTCCCGCAGGCGATCCCGTCGATCGTCACCGGCATCAACCAGACGATCAACATGGCGCTCGGCATCGTCGTCATCGCGTCGCTCGTCGGTGCGGGCGGGCTCGGCGAGGCAGTGCTCGAGTCGCTCCGGCTGCGCGCTCCCGGACGGGGACTGGTCATCGGCGGGGCGATCGTCTCGCTGGCCCTCGTCTTCGACCGGGTCACACGTTCGTTCATCGAGCGTCCGACACCGCTCCCGAATGCCCCGTCGCAGCGCCGGCGCACGATGATCGTGGCCGCTGGGATCGCGGTGGCGGTCGTGGTGGCGCGGGCGACCGACTGGATCGACTACCCCGTCTCGTGGGGCACCGACTTCGCCGACCCGATCGACGACGCGATCATCTGGATCCGCGACAACGTGCGATGGCTCACCAAGGACGTCAACGACTTCATCGTGCGTGAGCTGTGGGTACGCAACACCGGGTTCCTGAAGGACACCGTCGCGTGGCCTGTGCTCGTGCTGGGCACGGCCGCCCTCGGGTGGTGGGTGAAGGGCTGGCGGCTGGCGCTGTTCTGCGGCGCCAGCGTGCTCGGGATCGGTCTGGTCGGTCTGTGGGACCCGGCGATCGACACCCTCGTCCAAGTGCTGATCGCGGTGGTGATCGCCGCCGTGATCGCGCTGCCGCTCGGCATCTGGCTGGGTCGCCATCCCCGCGCCGAGGCCGCGCTCTCGCCGTTCCTCGATGCGATGCAGACGATCCCGTCGCTCGTCTACGCGATCCCCTTCGTCATGATCTTCGCCGTCGGCATCGTGCCCGGTGGCATCATCGCCTCGGTCCTGTACGCCATCCCTCCGGGCGTGCGGGTCAGCGCCCTCGGTGTGCGCCAGGTGCCCGCGTCGACGATCGAAGCCGCCACCACGTTCGGCGCCTCACGCCGGCAGGTGCTGTGGGGGGTGCGGATCCCGCTCGCCCTGCCGGCGATCATGCTCGCCGTCAACCAGGTGATCCTGATGGTGGTGGCGATGGTCATCATCGCCGGGCTCACGGGCGGTGGCGGTCTCGGCTACCTCATCATCGACACGTTCACGCGCACCAAGATCGGCCAGGGCGTCGAGGTGGCGGTCGCCCTGACGTTGATGGCGATGGTCCTCGACCGCCTCACCCAAGGCCTCGCCGAACGCTTCCAACCCCCCGCCGCCGCCCACTGACCCGTTGTCGCCGTCGTCGTCGACCCAGGTCGAACAGTTCGATCTGCGCAACACGACCCCCGTCGTCGACCCAATTCGAACAGTTCGACCCCATCCACACACGTCGTCGACACAGTTCGAACAGTTCGACTTGCGCAACACGGGCACGCGCCCGAGCCGCCCGACCCGGACCCCGCACGGTCCGGCGTCCGCATCCGCCGTCCCGCGGCCGGCGGGCTCAGAGGACGACGACGGTGGTGCCGATGTCGGCGAAGTCCCACATGAACTGGGCGTCGCGGTTGGCTTGACGCTGGCAGCCGCCGGACTTGCGGGTGCCGAGCTCGGCCTCGGTCTGGTACGGCGAGTTGTCCTCGCGATGCAACGGGATCGCGTGGAACCCGAGGTGCCCGATGTCGGTCTGGTACCAGCGCACCATCAGCGGCAGGAACGCCTTGCCGTTCCACGCCGTCGAGACCTCGGACTTGCTGTACACCTGATGGGTGCCGGGGACCTCGTTCGAGTACTGGCTCCCGGAGACGAGCCACGACCGGATGACGTTCTCGTCGTTGTCGATCGCCCACACGCGCTGGCCGGCGCGTTCGTAGACGATGCGCCTGCCCGATCCCGAGTTCGCTGGGACCGGTGGCGCTCCAGCTCCGGTGCTTGCCACCGACGAGAGCGGGTACCCCCAAGCGTCCATCGCTCCGGGCGCCGGCGCCGGCGTCCGAGTGACGAGCGACTCTTCCTCTGGCCAGATCTCGAGCGACAGTGCGGTCTCACGACCGACCACGCCGTCGACGTACAGATTGCGCTCCTCCTGCACCTTCTTCACGGCGTCATACGTCGCCTGGTCGAATGACCCAGACACGGTGCCGGTGAAGAATCCCGCCGCGGCCAGCGCGCCCTGCAGGCAACTCACGCTCTCGCCGGACTCGCCGTGGCGCAACGAGAGCACGGTCATCGTGCACGCGCCAGTGCTCGACGGCTCGGCGCTCGACAGCTCGGCGGTGGTCTCGTCGTCGACGACGTCGAGATCGGGCAGCGAATCAGTGGACGACGTCGGCGTCGACCCTGCGGGATCAGTGGCTGTTTCAGACGATGTGGCGGCCGACCCGGTGGCCGCGGTCTCGTCCGCCGCCGCGAGCGACTGGGGCTCGTCGGATGATGCCGCGTCGGTCTCCGAGCCGCGTCCCGACAAGGCGATGGCGATCAACCCGATCGCTGTGGCGACGACCACGACGACGGCGATCCGAGCCTCGCGGTCGCGTTGGGACGCGGGCATCCGGCGCTTTGTCCGCTGCGGCTTCCTGTGACCTGTTTGCGTCATGACGTCGTGGTCTGCCCGAGATGCTGACACCCGGCGGGCCGGGTCCGTGGGGGGTGGGATCGAGCCGAGGCGTTGCCCAGCCATCTGTTCGCGCGAATCGTCAGGATCTTACCGGACCGCATCAGCTGTGTGCGGGAACCCACTACTCCGGGAACGCAGCCTGCATCCGGGCCGCGGCGAGGGTGTTCTCGAGCAGGCAGGCGATCGTCATCGGGCCGGTGCCGCCTGGCATCGGGGTGATCGCCCCGGCGATCGCCTGGACGGCGTCGAAGTCGACGTCGCCGACGATGCCCGCCTCGGTGCGCGAGACGCCGACGTCGACGACGGCCGCACCCGGTTTGACGTGGTCGGCGGTGATCATCCGGGCCGAACCGGCGGCGGCGATGATGATGTCGGCCTCGCGGCAGACGCCGGCGAGATCGGCGGTGCGGGAGTGGGCCAGTGTCACGGTGGCGTCGACGCCCTTGCGGCCGAGCAGCAGCACCATCGGCAGACCGACGAGTGTCGAGCGCCCGACGACGACGGCACGCGTCCCCGGGATGGTGACTCCATACCGATCGAGGAGGCGCATCACGCCGAGCGGCGTGCAGCCGACATGTCCAGGTTGGCCGCGCAGGAGGCGACCCATCGAGCTCTCGGTCAACCCGTCGACGTCCTTGACGGTGGGCACCCTGGCGAGCACCGCCTCAGCGTCGAGCCCGGAAGGGAGTGGAAGCTGGCACAAGATGCCGTGGACCGACGGATCGGCGGCGAGCGCGTCGACGGCATCTTCGACCTCGGCCTGCGACGCCGTCTCGGGCAACTCGATGCCCAACGACCGCATCCCCGCCTCCTCGGCCTTCTTGTGCTTCGAACGCACGTAGATCTGGCTCGGCTTGTCGACACCGACGAGAACGGTCGCCAGGCACACCGGTGGCGACCCGGCTGCCTCGATCTCGCTCCGGAGCCGCGCCACGATCTCGTCGCGCAGACGGTTGCCGTTCATCAGCACCGCGCCCCCCGGCGTGCGCTCGAACACGACAGCTGACTCCTCGGCGGACTCGGCGGCGCCGACGGCCATCAGCTCAGCCCCACGATCTCGCCGTTCTCGTCGAAGTCGATGATCGCCGCCGCCGGGTGCCCACCGAGGCCCGGCATCGTGCGCATCTCACCGCAGATCGGGTACACGAAGCCGGCGCCGACGGATGCCCTGACCTCGCGCACACTCAACGTGTGGCCGGTCGGAGCGCCCTTCAGCGAGGCGTCGCCCGAGATCGACAGGTGGGTCTTGGCGATGCACACCGGCAGATGACCGAACCCGTTGTCGGTGTAGTTGGCGAGCTGCCGGTTGGCGGTCGGTGTGTACTCGACGCGCTCGGCACCGTAGATGTTGGTGGCGACGGCCTCGATCTTGTCCTTCAACGACGCCGTGTCGGGATACAGGAAGTGGAACCCGCTCGGTTCCTCACACGCCTCGACCACAGCGTGGGCGAGATCGGTGGCGCCGGCGCCACCGTCGGCGAAGTGCGTGCACACCGCGACGCGCGCGCCCATCTCCTCGGCGACGCGGCGGATCGCGGCGTGCTCCGACGCGTGGTCGGTCGGGAACCCGTTGATCGCCACCACCGGTGTCACGCCGTGGGCCTTGACGTTCTGGATCTGCTTGCGCAGGTTCGCCGCGCCGGCATCGACGTCGTCAGGGTTCTCGCGCAACAGGTCGGCCGGGAGGTCCCTGCCGGCGACGATCTTGTACTTGCCCGAGTGCGCCTTGAGCGCCCGGACCGTGGCGACGAGCACCGCGGCGTCGGGCACGAGTCCCGAGGCGCGGCACTTGATGTTGAAGAACCGCTCGGCCCCCATGTCGGCGCCGAAGCCGGCCTCGGTGATGAGGTAGTCGCCGCCGCGGATGCCGATCAGGTCGGCGACGATCGAGCTGTTGCCATGGGCGATGTTGCCGAACGGGCCGGCGTGGACGATCACCGGCGTGTTCTCGAGCGTCTGCAGGAGGTTCGGCTTGATCGCGTCGCGCATGATCACCGCCATCGACCCCGCGCCGTGGAGCTGCTCGGCGGTGACCGGCTCACCTGTCTTCGTGTAGCCGACGACGATCCGACCCATCCGCGCCCGCAGGTCCTCGAGCGAGGTCGCCAGGGCGAGGATCGCCATCACCTCCGAGGCGGCCGTGATGTCGAACCCGGTCTGGCGGACGATGCCGTCCTCCTTGCCGCCCAACCCGATGACGATGTTGCGCAGCGCCCGGTCGTTGACGTCGAGCACGCGTCGCCACGTGATGTTGTACAGGTCGAGGCCCAGTTCATTGCCCTGATGGAGGTGGTTGTCGAGCATCGCCGACAACAGGTTGTGGGCGGCCGTGATCGCGTGGAAGTCGCCGGTGAGGTGCAGGTTGAGCAGGTCCATCGGGATGACCTGGCTGTAACCACCGCCGGC
>DATMDV010000108.1:0-45893 GCA_035557475.1 Ilumatobacteraceae bacterium | reverse complement strand
GCCGTCCTGCGTCGGCCGCGAGTAGTACGGCGTGATCACGAGCGCGATGTCGGCGCCGAGGTCGACCGCCGCCTGCGTGAGCTCGAGCGTCTCGTCGAGCTTGGCCGAGCCGGTGCCCGGGACGAACGGCACCCGATCGGCGACAGCCTCGGCTGCGACGCGCATCGCGGCGATTCGCTCGGCGACGGTCTGGGCGCTCGGCTCGCCCGTCGAACCACCGAGCGAGATGCCGTGCGAGCCGGACTCGAGCTGCCACGCGATGAGCGCCCGCAGGCCGTCGTGGTCGACCTCGCCGTCGGCGCGGAACGGCGTGACGACCGGTGCGATCGAACCGCGGATCGCGGCCGGGTCCGACCGGAACCTCACGCCAGCACTTCGTGTCCGACGTCGTCCCTGACGCCGGTGTGATCGTCGCCGGTGTGGTCGTCGGAGATCCGGCTGAGCAGGTAGCGCACGGTTCGCATGCGGTGGGCGCGGGCGAACTCCTCGACCTGGGCGGCCGGCCGGCCGGACTCGATCAGCTCGATCAGCGTCTCGTGCTCGGCGACACTGCCGATCGCCCGCTCGGGCACGAACGAGAACGCCGACCGCCGCGTCGTACCGAGCAGGATCCACTCGCGGTTGACCATGTCGAGGATGTGGGCGTTCGGGCACTTGCAGTACAGCGTCTCGTGGAACTGGTGGTTCATCTCGGTGAACCTGCTGGGGTCGAGCGCTTCGACGCTGCGCCGCATGTCGTCGTTGATGCGGCGGGCCTGGTCGAGGTCGGCGGAGGTCAGGTGGGGCATCGCGAATGCCGTGGCCGCGGCCTCGAGCACGGCGAGCGCCTCGACCGTCTCTGGGTACCGGCTGAGATCGATCGATCCGACCGTGGCTCCCACGTTGCGGGTGTACGTGATGTACCCCTCGGCCTCGAGGCGCCTGATCGCCTCGCGGACCGGCACCGCGCTGATGTCGAGCTCGCGGGCGAGCTGTTCGATGACGAGCCGCTTGCCGGGCTTGGGTTCGCCGGAGAGGATCCGCTCGCGGATCATCGTGTAGGCGTGGTCGGCCTTCGAGCGTGGGCTGCCGGGCCCGACCTCGAAGGACTTGGGACCTTTGGTCGCTTTGGTGCTCATGTCTCGTCGCTGGCCTTCCCGCGCTTCTGAACCAGATCGTATAGGATCCTACGTCGCCGCGCCACCGGGTCTGATTTGGACTCCTGTCAGGTGTTCGACCCACCGTACGAGTTCGCTGAGGCTGCGCCCGGGACCGGCCTCGCGATCCGCTGCACGATAGAGGCTCTCGCACAGCGCCACGAACGGGAGGGGCAACCCGAGGTCACGCGACAGCTGGGTGGCGATGGCCACGTCCTTGAGCATCAGCTCGAGCCGGAACGGGTCGTCGAACGTACGGCTCAGGATCCGTGGCTCGATGTGGTTGCGGGTGATCCACGACCCGCCGGTGGACTCGTTGAGCACGGCGTTCATCGCCGCCGGATCGAGCCCGGCCCGGGTTCCCAGCACGAGGCCTTCGGCGGTCGCCAGGAACGTCATCGCGGTGATTGCGTTGTTGATGCTCTTCATCACGTGGCCCGAACCGATCGGTCCGACGTGGAACGTCGCCCTGCCGAGCAGGTCGAGCAACGGGCGCACCCGGTCGACGTGCTCAGCGGCGCCGCCGACCATGAACACGAGCTCGGCGGCCTCGGCACCCCACTGCGCGCCCGAGACCGGGGCATCGACCATCTCGATCCCGTTGGCGGCGAGCTGGCAGGCGGTGCCGAGCGTCAGCCAGGGTTGCGCCGACGAGCAGTCGAGCACGATCGAACCGGCTGCCAGCGATTCGACGAGGCCTCCGCTGTCCAGCGCCACGTGGCGGACATGCTCGCCGTCGGGCAGCATCGTGATCACGACGTCGCTGGCGGCTCCGACGGCTGCGACGTCGGAGGCGACGCCGGCCGCCGGCCACGTGTCGCGCATCCGGTCGCACATCGCCGGATCGGTGTCGAAGCACGTCACCGACAGCCCGGCGGCGGCGAGGTGTCCGGCCATCGGGTATCCCATCACGCCCAGGCCGACGAAGCCGATCCGCTGCGGAGCGTCGCCGCTCATGCGTCACCCAACGCGGGGGCGAGGCGGCGGAGCAACTCGATCGGGGTGATCGACCCGGCGTCGGTGACAGTGTCGGTGACGGGCTGGATGCAGACATGATCGGCGCCCGCGTCGAGGTGCTCGCGGACCCGTCGCCTGATCGCGTCGTCGTCACCCCACGCCACGATGGCGTCGACCAGCGCGTCTGATCCGCCGTCGGCCATGTCGTCGTCGGTGAAACCCAGCCAGCGGAGGTTCTCGACGTAGTTCGGCGCTCCGAGGTAGAAGCTCGACGTGTGGGCCCGGGCGAGTCGCCGGGCCTCGACTGGGTCGGATTCGAGCACGACCGCCAACTCGGGCGCCAGTAGGCGCGCCGGCCCCAGGATCTCGCGGGCCCGTGCCGTGTGCTCGACCGGAACGAAGTACGGGTGGGCGCCGTCGGTCGCCTGTGACGCCAATTCGAGCATTCTCGGCCGGAGGGCCGCGATCACGGTCGGGACGGGTCGTGCCGGCGCCGGCGACGGCTGGTCGAGCGACGCCATCTGCTCGAGGTAGCTGCGCATGAACGCGAGCGGCCGCTGGTAGGTGCTCCCTCGCATCGCAACCGCCGGCGGATGGCTGACGCCCATGCCGAGGACGAACCGGCCGGGAAACGCCTCGCCGATCGTGCGCCCGGCGGCGCTCATCGACGTCGCGTCGCGGGCCCAGATGCTGGCGACTCCGGTCGCGATCACGATGCGCTCGGTTCCGGCGAGGAGCGTCGTGGCGCGGACGAACGGTTCGCGACCGCCGGGCGCTTCGCCGAACCAGAAGGCCCCATAGCCGAGCGCCTCGATCTCTCCGACGACGTCGAGGTCGACGCTCGCCGGCGGGCCGTAGCCGCCGATCCACACGCCGACCCGTCCGAGCCGCGTCTCCTGAACGGCACCGGATCCGGCGTCGGGCGAGGGTGATCCGCGCGGGTCGGGCACCGGCGGTCAGCGCCCCTGCGGAGTCAGCCGGTCGCCGACCGGGTCGCAGTCGAAGCTCTCGAACGGGATCTCACGGAACCACTCCGGCAGCACGACGTCGCCCGACTGCAGACGGCCCGAGAGGTGGTCGCGCCACTCCTCGTAGGTTCCGTCGTACTCGTACGCCGCGAGGTGTTCGTGCTCGGGTTCCTCGACGCCGGCGATGAGCCGGCGCACGGTGTAGCGCTGGGCGCTCACGAACCGCGGCGACTCGATGTTCTCCTGGGCGTGCGCCGCGTACCAGCGGTGGAACTCGTCGGATGTCACGCCCGCGGGTGGCTTGCTGAAGACGAGGTAGAGGTTGTGGGCCATCACTTCTCCTGGTTGTCGATGCGGTCTGGGCGGGGTCAGGTCAGCGGCGTGATCGTGTCGCCGGTGGCGGTGCAGTTCCACGACGCGAAACGCACGCCCGCGAACCAGTCGGGGAGCGGCAGCGGTCCGGAACCACCATCCTTCAGTTCCGTGTACGAGTCGGCGGAACCGAGACCGTGGGATTCGAGGGCGGCAATCGCCTGCGCCGGTTCGCAGCTCAACTGGTAGGCGGCGAGGAATCGGAACCCGCCGGAACCATCCGGTCCGACGACCGGTGAGATCGCGTAGCGACGGACGGACTCGAATCCGGGAACCGCGAGGATCTCGTGGACGTGGGCGTCGTACCAGGCGTTGAACGCGTCGTCGCCGACGCCGATCGGCGGGTCACTGAACACCAGGTGCACGTATTGCGACATCGGTTCCCCTTCCAACCCCGGCTCCTCGACCGGCCCCTCGTTGAATCATATATGATCTGACGCGCTGCGGCGAGGGGCGCGCGGGGGCGATGGGGACGTGACCTTCGACCCCCGACGTTTCACCGTCGCCGCCGCAGGGGATCGTCGGCACAGCGGGTGGAGCACGAAATCACCGACAGAGGAGACATCATGGGATCGAATGCGGACGAAGCAAAGGGTCGCCTCAAGGAAGCCGCTGGCACACTTTCCGGCGACAAGGATCTGGAGCGCGAGGGCAAGCTGGACCGCGCCGGCGGCGCCGTCAAGGACAAGGCCGAGGACGCCAAGGACAAGGTCAGCGACGCCGTGGATGAGGTCAAGGACAAGCTCGACCGCTGACCAGCGCAGAGCTTGCGTTCACACGGGCGACCGCCCAGCCCGGTGAACCATGACGAGCCCGCCCCGTTCAGTCGGGGCGGGCTCGCTCGCGTCGTTGGCCGTCAGATGAACGCCTTGCCGAGCAGTTCCGTGGTCTGGGCGACAGCTTCGGCGCCGGCGGGGACCGTCAGCGACATCGAGTAGAAGGCGTGGATCTGACCATCGAACCGCCGGTGTGTCACGTCGACGCCGGCGGCGCGCAGCCGGTCGGCGTACGCTTCGCCCTCATCGCGCAGGGGGTCGAACTCGGCCGTGATCACGAACGCCGGAGGGGTGCGGCGCAGCGCCTCGTCGGAGGCGTGCAGCGGCGAGATGCGCACGTCGTCACGTGCCATCCCGGAATCGTCGAGGTAGTGGTCGATGAACCACTTCATCGCCGGCTTGGTGAGGAGGTAGCCGTCGGCGTTCTCGTCCAACGACGCGTGGGGGCCCGACATCGACAGGTCGGTGGCGGGATACACCAGTACCTGGTAGCGCAGCCGGTCGCCGAACTCGAGGGCGACCAGCGCCGATAGGTTCCCGCCGGCCGAGTCGCCGCCCACCGCGACCCGGCTCGGATCGCCACCGATCTCGTCGGCGTGGTCGAGCACCCATCCGGTGACGGCGAGGCAATCGTCGAGAGCGGCCGGCGCCTTGTGCTCCGGGGCCAGACGGTAGTCGGGTGACACGACGATGCAGCGCGCGCCGGCTGCGAGGTCGCGGGCGGTCGCCAGCGAGTCGACGGCGCTCCCGATCACCCAGCCACCGCCATGGATCCACACGAGCACCGGAAACGGGCCCTCACCGGTCGGGGTGACGACCAGCGCCGGCACCCCATCGACGTTTCGCTCGTCGACCGACGCGACGGCCGCACCCTCGCCGCCGAGCGCGGCGAGCCCCTTGATGAACTCCCGCGCTTGCTCCGGCGTCTGCTCTTCGAGTGGCGGGCCGCCCGCTTCTTCGAGCAGGTCGAGGACGGCTTGGGCGGCGGGATCGAGTGGCATGGCTTCCCCCATGGGTTGCGTCGGACGGTCGGGCCGAGGCTAGGTCGGACCGATCGGCGCGATCGAGCGCTGGACTAGTCGCGATCGGCACGCAGGAACGAGAAGCGCCCGTCGGCCTCGACCACGACCAGGTCGATCTTCGAGAGGTCTGCCACCTGCTCGCCGCGCGCCGCCTCCATCAGCTCGCTCTTCGTGATGCGCTCCCGCCGCATGACCTCGTCGAACATCACGCCGTTGCGGGCGATCACCACGGGAACGCCGTCGAGCACACGTTGGGCGCGGCGAGAGCGAAGACCGATGTACGAGCTGGCGACGGCGAGCAGACACATCGTTCCCACGGCGAGCAGGGCGCCGGTGAACGACATGTCCTCCTGCGTGACGCCTTGCTGGATGAGGTCACCGATCACGACCGTGATGAGCAGGTCGAACGTCGTCAGCTGGCTGAGCTCGCGCCGGCCCATCGCCCGCAGGAGGCACAAGAGCACCAGGTACATGGCGGCGGCACGGATGACGATCTCCACGTTCGGCTCCGATCAGGGCATGACCCAGGAATGGTGCGACAACTCGATCCGCCGGCCCTCGGCTGCGACGACGGTGTGACCCGTGCGCCCCCACTGCACGCTGGGTCCGATGCGGACGTCGAGCGTCACCGTGAACTCTGGACCAGGCGGCGGCTCGAACGTCCACGTGATGGTTTCACCGTCGCTCGTCGTGGCGTCGGGACCGGGCTCGATCGCGTTGTGATCGAAGAGGTCGAGGTACGACTGGTCGACCGTGATCTCGATCGGACCGGTGAATCCGTCGTCCGATCTCACGGTGATCGCGTAGGGCACCGCCACGCCGCCGCGCGCGATGCGCCCGTACCTGACGCTCGCCGAGACCGGTCCGTCCGATCCCTCGACCGTCGCGCTCCGCACGCCGAGCAAACCGATCATCCCGGCGGCGACGAAGATCACGAGCGCGGCGAGGAAGATCCGGCGGCCGATGAGGCCGCGGCCCTGCGCCTCGTGGCCGTCGTCGTCGGGCGCGGTCTCGATGGCGCGTGGCGTACCGTCGATGCCGGGGGCGTCCACGGCCGGACAGTATCCGTACCGTTGGCCCGCCAAACGGTTATCCCGCGCTCGGCGGGCCGCGGCATAGTCTCGTCGTCGTGCGGATCGTGTCGTTGCTCCCGTCCGCCACCGAGATCCTGTTCGAGCTCGGTCTCGGCGACGACGTCGTGGGCGTGACGTTCGAGTGCGACTTTCCCGCAGTTGCCCGCACGAAGCGGATCGTGTCGACGTCGGCGCTGCCGGAGGGTCTCGACGCGGCTGGCATCGACGCCGCCGTGAAGGAGCGGATGGCCGCCGGCGACGACCTGTACCGGCTCGACCGCGACGCCTTCGCCGACCTCGAACCCGATCTCGTCGTGACCCAGGATCTGTGCGCGGTGTGCGCGGTCGACGTGTCGGAGGTCGACGAGGCGCTCGCCTACCTCGGGTGCCGCGCCGACGTGCTGACCCTCGATCCGATGACGCTCGACGAGGTGCTCGAGTCGATCCTCGCCGTTGGCGCCCGCACAGGTACCGAAGCCGGCGCCGCCGACCTCGTCGAACGGTGTCGTCACCGACTCCAGACGACGGCCGCCCGCGTCGCCGCCGGACGTCGCCCGTCGACGCTCGTGCTCGAGTGGACCGATCCGGCGTTCACGGCCGGACACTGGGTGCCCGATCTGGTCACGGCAGCGGGGGGCGAGTGCCTGCTCGGCCGGCGCGGGCAACCGTCCGTCGGAGTCGACTGGTCGACGATCTCGTCGTCGGACGCCGAGATCGTGCTCGTGGCACCGTGTGGCTTCCGGCTCGACGGTGCCGCACGCCTGGCGGGCGACGTCGTTCGCCGGTCAGTGCTCCCGCCCGGCGCCGAGGTGTGGGCCGTCGACGCCGATGCGGTCGTCGTGCGGCCCGGGCCACGGGTGGTCGACGGCGTCGAGCTGTTCGCCTCGATCCTCCACCCCGATCTCATCGGCGCCCCAGACCCGCAGGGCGCGAGGCGAATTTCAACAATCTGATCTTTGTCCTTCAATGATCAGACGCGCGGGTACTCCGGGCTATGGTCCCGGCCGATGGCGAAGCGGCCCCTCGCCTACGAGGCGATCGCACAGGAGATCCAAGACGTCATCCTCGCGGGTGGCTACCAACCGGGAAGCCGGATCCCCGACGAGGCCGAGCTCGCCGAGCGCTACGGCGTCGGCCGCTCGACCATCAGGGAAGCCTTGCGGCTGCTCGGCGGACGCGGTTACGTCCGGATCGCCGCCGGCTCCGGTGGCGGCGCGTTCGTGAACACCGGTGACGCCACCGCCGTCGGGCGTGGTTTCGGCGACGACCTGGCGTTCCTGATGGGCGGGGAGGTCATCTCCGTCGGCGAGCTCGGCGAGGCGCGCCGGGTCCAGGAGGTGAGCAGCGTCCGCCTCGCCGCCCGCCGTGCAGGACCGGCCGAAGTCGAGCACATCCAACAACTTGCCCACGAAGCGCTTGCCCTGCTCGACGACTCCGACGGATTCCTGCGGGTCAATCTCGACTTCCACCTGGCGATCTCGGAAGCGACACACAACCGGGTGTTGCACATGTGGATGTCGGCCATCCGCCACGTCCTCGAAGGTGCGATGCGCGACGCGACCTCGCAGGTCGCTCTGCGCCGGCGTGTCGCCGACCAGCACATCGAGATCGCCGAGGCGATCGCCCGCCGGGACGAGAACGAGGCGGCGGCGTTGATGCGTGTCCACCTCGACGACTTCTGCATCGACTTGGCGATGATCAAGGCGGCCGCCGCCCAGCGGCCGCCTGCCGGCCGCCCCGAGGCCGGATGAACGTGCTGGCCTTCGAGTCGGCCGGTTTGACACAACGCCCGGTCCGTGATCGACTATCGCACTATCATGCTCACTATCCGAACGGTGGGCGTCGCTGTCCCGGGTGCTGTGGCGGACCCGAGAGCTGTGGCGAGGTGGTGATCGCTGCACCGCGGTCGAACACGAGCCAGACGCTCGATCGCGGACTCCGCGTGCTCGAAGCGATCGCCACGGCCGACGAACCGCCGCGGATCGACGATCTCGCCAGCCGGATCGAGGTCCACCGTTCGATCGCTTACCGAATCGTTCGGACGCTCGAGCTCCACGCGCTCGTCTGGCGCGACTCGTCGGGTGGGTGCCATCCGGGCGACAAGCTCGCCCGATGGGCGCGCTCGAGTCGCACTGCGCTCGAGATCGTCGCCCGGCCCGAGCTGGCAGCGCTCGCCGACGCCATGTCGATGACGGCGTTCGTGGTCGTGCGCGTCGGCGGTGACGCGGTCACGCTCGACAGCGTCGAGCCGCAGAGCACCGCGGCCCACATCGTGTATCGACCGGGCTCACGCCATCCGATCGATCGTGGCGCGCCGGGCATCGCCATCCTCGCCGGGCAACCCGCCCTGCCACACGAACGATCCGAGGTCACCGAGGCGCGCCGACGCGGGTGGGCGTACTCCTCCGGCGAGGTGGTCCCGGGGCTCGCCTCGGTCGCAACCTGGATCACCGACCAGCACCACGGTGTCGCCTCGATCGCGTGCGTGTTCCTCGCCGGCGTCGAAGCCGATCTGAACGCGATCGCCGCCCGCGTCGTCGCCGGCGCCGAGGCGATCACGGGCCGGCTCGCATCGGGGAACGGTCGCCGTTCGGTGGCGACGGGAACACCGGTCGCCGGCACCACCTGAGATTTCTCTACTGTTCGCAACACCCAAGAAGGGGGACCACATGAAACACCGAGCGATGCGCAAGCGAGCGGTCATCGGCGCTGTCCTGGCACTGTCATTCGTGGCAGGTGCCTGCGGAGGCGACGATGACGATGCGTCGTCTGACACCGCGGCACCGGACGCCACCGACGCGCCCGCCGGCACCGACGCGCCCGTCGACACGGCTGCGCCGAGCGACACGGACGCTCCGGCCGACACCGCGGCACCGAGTGACACCACGGCACCGGCTGACACGGCCGCGCCGGCCGGTGACTCGCCGTGCCTCGTGAGCGGCGACGCGGCGACCGGCGAGCCCATCAAGGTCGGTTCGATCCAGAGCAAGACCGGACCCGACGACTTCAGCTCCTCGGGCCAGGGCGCGAAGGCGTTCTTCGAATGCGTCAACGCCAACGGCGGAATCAACGGTCGTCCGGTCGAGTTCCTGCTCGAGGACGACCAGTGGACACCGGAGACGGCCAGCCAGCTCGGCGCCAAGCTCGTCAACGACGAGGCCGTCGTGGCCATGGTCGGCAGCTCGTCGTTCGTCGAATGCGGCGTCAACGAGCCGCTGTACGAGTCCGAAGGTGTGGTCGCCGTCTACGGCACAGGCGTCCCGCGCGAGTGCTTCCACTCCAAGAACATCTCGGCGACGAACGCCGGTCCTCGTATCTCGGCCCTCGGCATCGCCCAGTACATGGTGTCGGAGTACGGCGCGGAGACGATGACCTGCATCTCGCAGAACATCCCCAACACTGGCGAATGGGTCTGCACTGGTCTGCAGGAATGGGGAGAGACGGCCGGCGTCACGGTCCGCACACTCCTCCACGACCCGGCCAACCCCGACTTCATCTCGATCATCCAAGATGCCGTGTCCGACAACCCCGACGCCGTGATCGTGATGGAGCCGGCGGGCCTCACCGTGCCGCTGCTGGCAGTTGCCGAGGAGCAGGATCTCGGCGACGCAACCCACTGGGGCGGTCCCACCTCGCAGTACCTGGCCGGCTTCCCCGAGACGATCGGTGAGTACTGGTGGGGTCGTTACGACGTCCAGGCCGAGCTCACCACCATCGACAACACGTCACCCGACAACCAGGCGTGGCTGGCGACGATGGACGAGTACGGCGAGGCGGACGATCCACGCGACACGTTCAGCCAGGCCGGCTGGCTGGCCGCCAAGATCTTCACCGACACGCTGCTCGCCATGGATCCCGAAGCGATCACTCGCGAAGCCGTGACGGAGGCGATCCAGAACGTCAAGGCGTACCCGAGCGACCTCAACTGCGGCGACTGGTACTTCGGCCCCGGCGATCGTCACAACTCCAACCATGCGGGCCGGATCGTCACCATCAACGACGCCGGTGAGTACGAGCTCGTGCAGGACTGCCAGGAGCACGCCGATCCGGAGCTCGAGGACGTCCTCGCCCTCGAAGAATCGGAAGGGCTCGGCGGCTGAACCCGCACTGAGACGACGACGAGACCGCTGGGCGAGCAGGGCATCATGATCGCAGCCATCACGGGCACGAACCTGCTCACATTCCTCATCACCGGGCTCACGGTGGGAGGCATCTACGCCCTCTCCGCCCTCGGTCTCGTCGTCGTCTACCGCGCCACGGGCGTGGTGAACTTCGCCCAGGGCGCGGTGGGTGCGATCGCCGCGCTCACGCTCGCCAACGAGTTCATCGGCAAGGGCCGCCCGGAGGCACTCGGGTACCTCGCCGCGATCGCACTGGCGGTCGCGTTGTCGTTGTTCTACGGGCTCGTGATCTCACCGCGCCTCTCGCGCCGCGATCCGGTGGTGCGCGCCATGGGCGCGCTCGGATTCGGGTTGTTCATCCTCGGGTTCTGCGGGTGGCGCTGGACAGCGCGGATCCAGAAGCTCGATCTCCCGACCGACGAGTGGAGCTTCAAGATCGGTGAGGTCACCGTCACGTTGACGCGAGCGCTCGTCATCGTGCTGGCACTCGTCGTCACCGTGGCGATCACCGCCTTCCTGAACAAGACCCGCGTCGGGTTGTCGATGCGCTCACTCGCCAACGACCGCGAGCTGTCGTCGATGATCGGCGTCGACGTGCGGCGGGCCGAGACCGTGGCCTGGCTGATCGGCGGCGTCATCGCCGGGCTGTCGGGCATCCTGTTCGGCGCGACCAAGCAACTCGACGCGGCGTCGCTGACGTTCCTCGTGATCCCTGCCATCGCGGCTGCCGTCGTCGGCCAGCTGAAGTCGCTGTGGTGGACGTTCGGCGGGGCGATGCTGATCGGCGTCATCGAGTCCGAGCTCACGAACTTCCGCTCGATCGCGCCATACAAGGACATCACGCAGCTCGCCGTAGGTGCCGGAGTGATCCTGCTGCTCCAACGCAGTCGTGTCGTGTCGTTCATCGGAGCCGACCGATGACCCGACTCGGGCGCGAGCTCGTGCGCCTGCTGCCCGTCGCGGTGGTGATGCTGTTCCTCGCCTGGTGGATCCCCGCCTACTTCAGCTCGTACTGGCTCCGTGCGTTCACCGCCGCGGTCGTGTACTCGCTGGCGGCACTCGGCGTCGGTCTCCTCTACGGCCGGTTGGGTCTCGTCTCGCTCGCCAACTTCGCCCTGCTCGGCGTCGGGGCGTGGGTCTCGCTGCGGCTCGGGCTGCACGATCCGCGTCTGCCAGTGGCCGCCAACATCGTCATCGGTGGCATTGTGGCGGCTGCCATCGGCACCGTCATCGGGCTGCCGGCGCTTCGGCTGCGGGGGCTGTACCTGGCGCTCGTCACGTTGATGAGCGCCGGCGCCTTCTTCGTCGTGATCAATGCCATCGGTTTCCCCGAAGGCGGCTCCGGGTTCACCGGCCGTGGCGGAAGTGGCGCGGTCCGCAACGCGCCGAGGCCGAGCTTCGCCGAGACCGACTCCGCGTACTTCCGGTTCGCCCTCGTCGTCGCCATCCTCGGCTTCGCGCTCGTGCTCGTGCACCTGCGCACCAGCCCGGGCCGGGCGTGGGCGATGATCCGGCGCAGCGAGGCCGCCGCCCACTCGGCCGGCGTGAACGTCACGATGTACAAGACCTGGGCCTTCACGCTCGCCGGCTTCCTCGCCGGAGTGGCCGGCGGGTTGTACGCCGCCAACATCGGCCGTCCCGGAACGGGAGACTTCGGAGCTGCCTCGTCGATGATCCTGTTCGGGATCTCGGTGTCGGCCGGATCGTTCCATCTGCTCGGTGCCGCGCTCGCTGGTCTGCTCGCGCGTGGGCTCCCGGCACTGTTCAGCCAACACGGCATCAACGCCGAGATCGCCAACATGATCTTCGGTTTCCTGCTCATGTTCTCGCTCACCGCCGCGCCGGAGGGCGCTGCCGGTCAGCTCACCGGGCTGGCGCGCTCGATCCGCGCCAAGCTCACCCCGCGACGCGGTCGACCGGCTCCCGGCGTCGAGCCGACCCGACCGGCTGGGCCCGATGCGGCCGACCAGGCCGCCGCCGAGGTTCCCTCGTGATCGACATCGATCGCGTCACGGTCCAGTTCGGCGGCGTCTTTCCCCTCGACGACCTGACGCTCCAACTCGACGGGAGCATCGTCGGCATCGTCGGTCCGAACGGCGCCGGCAAGACCACGCTGCTCAACGTGATATCGGGATTCGTGACGGCGAGTCAGGGCTCGATCACGGTCGACGGCACCGACATCCTGGCGATGGCGCCGTACAAGCGGGCGCGGTGGGGTATCCGGCGCACGTTCCAGACCGAACAGGTCGTGAACGAGTTGACGGTGCGCGACAACGTGTCGGTCATGCTCGACACGGCGCGGCTCTCGTCGTCGGAGCGGGCCGCCAGCATCGAGCGGGCGCTCGAGATCACCGGTCTCGTTCATCACGCCGATCGGTCGGCGCACGTGCTCAACGCCTTCGAGCGTCGCCTGGTCGAGCTCGCCCGGGCAGTCGTCGGCACGCCCAAGGTGATCATGATGGATGAACCGGCGGCCGGGCTCTCGAACCTCGAGACCGCCGAGTTGCGGGCCACGATTGCACGCCTCCCCGCGGCGACCTCGGCGATGGTGGTGCTGATCGACCACGACGTCGAGTTGATCGCCGCGATCTGCGAGAACACGGCCGTGCTCGACTTCGGCGAGCTGATCGCATACGGCCCCACGGCGGCGTCGCTCAGCGACTCGAAGGTCCGTGCCGCCTACCTCGGCGTCGCGGTGGAGGAAGCGTGAGCGACCACCTCGTCGTCGAGGGACTCCGGATCGCGCGGGGTGAGCGGGTCGTCGTTCGCGACGTCGGCCTCGAACTGCATCCGGGACGCGTGACGGCACTCCTGGGTGCCAATGGTGCCGGGAAGTCGTCGTTCGTCCTCGGGGTGGCCGGCGTCCTGCCTCCGCTCGCCGGGAGCGTGCGGCTGGGCGGCGTCGACCTGGTCGGGAAGCCACCCCACAAGATCCGCGCGGCAGGCATCGCAGCGGTGCCCGAGGGTCACCGCGTGCTCACGGATCTGACCGTGCGCGACAACCTCGAGGCCGCCGGGAGCATGCTGAGCCGGGCCGACGCAGCGGCATCCGTCGACGACGCGCTCGGCGTGTTCCCCGAGCTCAGCGAACGCGTCAACCAGCGCGCCGGAACGTTGTCGGGCGGGCAGCAGCAGATGCTGGCGCTCGCCCAGGCCCTGGTGAGCCGCCCGACGTATCTGCTCGCTGACGAGCTCAGCCTCGGCCTGGCTCCGGTCGTGGTGACCCGTCTGGTGGAGGCCGTGCGGGCGATCGCCGCGGCCGGAACCGGAGTCCTGCTGATCGAGCAGTTCACGACGATCGCGCTCGAGCTGGCGACCGACGCGTCGTTGATGGAGCGCGGCGAGATCACGTGGTCGGGCAGCACCGCCGAGCTGCGCGACAACCCCGAGCTCGTTCACCAGGCCTACCTCGCCGGCGACTTCCACCTCGATCGCTGAGGATCGGGCACTGCGATGGCGACCACCCTCGATCCGGAACAGATCGCACAGGTCGCGGCGCGCCACGAGGGCGCCCGCACGACTCGACGCCTGATCAAACGGATCACGCTCGAACATCCCGAGATGACCCTCGACGACGCCTATGCGTGCCAGAAGGCGTGGACCGACCTCCAGGTCGCCAACGGTGCGATCGTGCGCGGCCACAAGATCGGTCTGACGAGCCGAGCGATGAAGATCGACGAGCCCGACTTCGGCGTGCTGTTCGACTACATGTTCGTCGAGAGCGGTACGACGCTGGTAGCCGCCGACTACCTCGATCCCAAGATCGAGGTCGAGTTGGCGTTCGTGCTCGGCCGTCCGCTCGGCGGCCCGGACGTGACGATCGACGACGTGCACGCCGCGACCGACCACATCGTGCCCGCCCTCGAGTTGATCGACGCCCGGTCGCACCGCGTCGACCCCGATGACCGCGTCGCTCGCGGCGTGCGCGACACGATCGCCGACAACGCCGCCGATGCCGGTGTCATCACCGGTGGGCGACGGGTGCGACCGGGCGAGGTCGACCTGCGCTGGGTGGCGGCCATTCTCAAGCGCAACGGTGTGGTCGAGGAGACCGGCGTCGCCGCCGGGGTGCTCGACGATCCGGCGATGGGCATCGTCTGGTTGGCCAGACGACTGGCGGGCCATGGCATCACGCTCGAAGAGGGCGAGACGATCTTGGCCGGCTCGTTCACGCGACCCGTCGACTGCCGGGCCGGGGACCACTTCGAGGTCGACTACGACGATCTGGGCGTGCTCACCGTCGACTTCGTCTGAGCGTCGGCCTGATCGTGGGCGGCATCGGCGCGATCGGACAGGAGCGTGTCGATCACACGGTCGAGTGACGGCGGAGGGGAGTCCTTGAATCCGGCGAGGCGGCGGAAGACCTCCGCCGACGCCTCGTGGAACCCGGACGGAACTCCCGCGTCCCGGAACGTCGCCGCGATCTCGTCCATCTCGCCGGCGAAGCGCCAGGCCTTCGGTGTGCTGCCCTGGGCCGCCCGATTCGCGCGTTGCAGCAGGTCGGGCTGCGAGATGTCCCATTCGCCGATCAGGTCCGCGTCGACACCCTCGGCGTTCGCGACGGCGAGCACCGCGAGCAACATCGCGGTCGACCCCTTGGTCCACGCCGCGTAGCAGACCTTGAGCGCCGACGCCGCGCCTGGCTCGTCGCCCACGACTCGCGCGTCGAGTGCCGAGCCAACCCAGCGCTGGGCGACCTCGGCGGCGCGTGATCCCGACAGGTACAGGCGCGTCGTGCCCGCTTGATCGGCGGGCGGGCCGACGATCCCGCCGTCGACGGCGTGCTCGAACAGCGACGCGACGTTCCGAGCCGTCGCCGGCGACGTGGCGTTGGCGTCGACGTAGACGCCGCTGAAACCGAGCGCGGCCACCTGTCGCGCTTGGGCGAGCGCGGCGTCCGGTGGGCAGACCGACACGATGGTGTCGGCGATCTCGACCAGAGTGCCGATGTCACCGACGTCGTCGATGCCCGCCGCCGCGGCGCGGGCGAGCGTGGCGGGCGACCGGTTCTCGCTCGCCCAGACCCGCCTCCCGGCGCAGGCGGCCGCCACCGACGAACCCATCTCGCCGGGATGGAGGAAGCCGGTGATCATCCGGCCGTCAGGCCGCGATCTGGTACGTGGCGATCGTGCAGCCGACGGCGAAGATCGGGATCGGCGCGTAGAAGTGCACGGTGCCCTTGGCGCCGGCCGCGGCCGCGCTCACGGCGAGGAACGTGCGGATCTCGAAGCCTCCCTGACCGGCGTCGGCATACACGGTGAGGTCGTCGTAGGCGAGCAGTGCCTCGCGGTCGTTGCGCACCCACCGGTCGAGGAAGTCGCGGTCCCACGCCTCGTTGATCTTGCCGGAGTCGGGCGTGGCCGGCCAGTGCGAGATGCCGCCCGTGCCGATGATCGCGATCCGCTCGGGGAGCGCATCGGCGGCGGCTCTGATCGACTCGCCGAATGACCACACGCGGGGGAGCGGGGCGAGCGGCGGGCCCTGGCAGTTGATGTTCACCGGGATCACGGGGATGTCGTAGCGCGGCGTGAGAAAGCTCAGCGGCAAGATGATCCCGTGATCGAAACGCCACTCCTCCGCGTACGACACGTCGGAGCCCTTCATGACCTCGGTGATGAATCGATGTGAGAGATCGCGGTTGCCGGGAGTCCTGACCTTGTCGATCTTCAACCAGTCGGTGTCTTCGATCGGGCCGTCGTAGAAGTCGGCCATGCCGATCGCGAACGAGGGCATGTTGTTCATGAAGAAGTTGGCGAAGTGCTCGGCGGCGACGACGACGATCGCGTCCGGTCGGGTCGCCTCGAGCGCCTCACGCATCTCGTCGAACGCGACGTAGAGGCCCTCGCGCAGGGTCTGGTCGGCCTGCTCGTACCGGCTCCGGATGCCCGGCGCATGGCTGCACACACCCGCGAAGACGAGTGGCATCATCGACTCCCTTCGGTGTTCGTGGGTTGCGCGGTTCGGCCGTGCTGACCGAGCGCCGACGTGTGCGCGTCGACCCCCTCGTAGCCGGTCATCGCGTACACGCCCTCGCGGACCGGGCCATGGGTCGCGATGCCCTGGCGCATCAGGTCGAGGTAGTCGGCCCAGGCGATGTGGTGGAACGCCGCGAAGTGCATGAGGATCTGCCCGTTGACGCCGAGATGGAACAGCAGACCGATGTCGGGCTCGACGAGTGCCTGGATCTCCTCGTCGGTCAGGTCGTACCCGTCGAGCACTCCGACCCGGTCGGCCAGGTACGCCTGTTGCGCCTTCTCGTCGCGATTGAGTTCGTACAGGAACTTCTGCACGTAGTACAGGCTCATGCCTTCTCCGTGTTGATCGATTCGCCTCCAGCATTGCAGAGCCGGTACGGCGTCGCCCGAAGGCGTGGACCTCGGTGGCGAACGGTCGACGGCGGGAGACTCCGGGAATCAACGACCGGACACGAACTGCCAGATCTGCGTGAAGTCGCTCCCGGGCATCGCTTCGTCGGCGCGCTGCCACACGTCCGACACCGATGCCGCGACCGTGGCGGCGGTGCCCGTCCGGGACAGGGAGTCGACGAACAGGCGCACGTCCTTGGCCATCAGCCGGGTGTGGAACCCGGCGTCGTACGAGCCGGTCATGACCCGGTTGGGGAACTTGTCGGCGGACGCCGAGTTGCGCCCGGTCGACACGTTGAGCACATCGAGGATCACGCTCATGTCGAGCCCTTCCGCGACCCCGAAGGCGATCGCCTCCGACGTCGCCGCCAACGCCGTTGCGGAGAGATAGTTGTTCAACAGCTTCATCGCCTGACCCTGTCCGGCACGTGTCCCGACGTGGAACACGTTGCCCGAGATGGCCTGGAGGACCGGACGGTTGGCCTCGAGAACCTCCTCGGGTCCGGCGAACATCATCGAGATCGTGGCCGCACGTGCACCGGCCACCCCGCCCGAGACCGGACCGTCGGTGTACGTGATGCCGAGCTCGGCGAGTCGTGCTGCGACCTCGCCGGCGACCTGCGGCCCGACCGTCGAGAGGTCGACGACGGTGGTGACGCGACGGTCGTCGGCGGCCACCATCTCATCGACGATGGCGCGTGTGGCGGCCCCGTCGGGCACGCTGAGCAACACGGTGTCGGCACCGGCGAAGACGTCGCTGAGGGTGGCGGCCGCGGTCGCGCCGTCCGGGAGACGTTCCTTCGTGCCGGCGGCGTCGAAGCAGATCAGCTCGAACCCGGCGCGGGCGACGTTCGTCGCCATCGGCCAGCCCATGTTGCCGAGGCCGACGAACCCCACGACGGTCATTGGCCTGGTGCTGGGTCGGGGGTGATGCCTTCGGCGTCGAGGACCTGGCGGGCGAGCCGGAACGCCTCGACACCAGCGGGGATGCCGGCGTACACGGCGATCTGCAGCAGCGTGTCGCGCAGCTCGTCGAGCGTGGCGCCGTTGTGGATCGCACCCCGGAAGTGGGTCTTGAACTCCTCGCTGCGGTTCAACGCGGCCAGCAGGCACAGGTTGTTGAGGCTGCGCTGCTTGTCGGAGAGCACCGAGCGACCCCAGATCTCGCCCCAGCAGTACTCGGTGACGAGCTGCTGGAACTCGAGGTTGAAAGAGTCGGCGTTGGCGAACGCCCGCGTGACGTACTCCTCGCCGAGCACGCGGCCGCGTGCCTCCCTGCCGACGTCGAAGCGCTCCTGGTCCATCGATGTCACCCGTTCCCTTTCGTCGCGGCCCGGCCGGCCCGGTGGCCGTCGGTAGCTTAGGAAGGTGGGGAATCCGAACGCCCGTCCTGAGACCTACCGCGTCTACGCGGTCAAGTACGCGGAGCGCGAGGCACGACGGCCGGAGCACTTCCTCGGTGGTGATCCGCACGACGTTCCGATGCCGATGGACTACTTCGTGTGGGCCGTCGTCGGACCCGACCGAACGTGGGTGATCGACACCGGGTTCGACGTCGGCGACGCCGAGCGGCGCGGTCGACGGCTCGTGCGCTCGGTGACGGAGGCGCTCGCAACCATCGGTGTCGCCGCAGCCACCGCGACCGACGTCGTGATCACGCACATGCACTACGACCACATCGGCGGGTTCGCCCAGTTCCCGGTCGCGCGCTTCCACGTCCAGGACCGCGAGATGGCATATGCCACCGGTCGCCACATGACCCGCGCCGCGCTCAGCCACGCGTTCACACCCGATCACGTCGCGGCGTTGGTGATGGAGGTCTACGCCGGGCGAGTGGTGTTCCACGACGGCGACAGCGAGCTGACCCCCGGCCTGTCGTTGCACCGCGTCGGTGGCCACACCGACGGGCTGCAGGTCGTTCGGGTGCACACCGACGTCGGCTGGATCGTGCTCGCCTCGGACGCGACGCACTACTACGAGAACTTCACCGCCGGGCGGCCGTTCCCGATCGTGTTCGACGTCGGTGCGATGCTCGAGGGCTACGAGACGCTGCGGCGACTCGCCGACGCCCCCGAGCTCGTGGTGCCCGGCCACGATCCACGCGTGCTCGAACGCTACGCACCGGTCACGCCCGAGCTGGCCGGCATCGCCGTCCGCCTCGACGCCCACCCGACCTGACCGGGCGGCGGCGCGCCACCCGATCACCGTTGTCCAAGTCGAACTGTTCGAACTCGCTCGACACCGTCTGCGCACCATGTCGAACTGTTCGATTTGGCGCGCAGTGAGGTCGGTCGAGGCCGTTGTCCAAGTCGAACTGTTCGAACTCGCTCGACACCGTCTGCGCACCAGGTCGAACTGTTCGATTTGGCGAACACGCGACCAACACCGCAGACGCGTTGGGGCCCGTGAGGTGTATCCCGATAGCTGGGCACATGCTTGGATCAGGAGCCACGTTCCGCACCGTGCGGGTTCGGCCGTGGTCTGGATCCCGTTTTCACCTCACGGGCCGAAATCATCATCGCGCCGCGCTACGAGCCCGGCAAGGGACAAAGGTCCTACTACGTTGCGAGGCGGCCGTCCGCGGTCATCTGTGAGGGTCTTTGGCGGTGAAGAACTTTGGTCGCACCGCCGAGATCGTGAAAGGGAGTCACCGTGACCGAGGCGATAACCGCCGAATCACAACGACGCGCCGAGACCGGTCCACTCGACGGCGTTCGCGTGCTCGACCTGAGCACCGTCGTGATGGGCCCGCTCGCGACCCAGACGCTCGGTGATCTCGGCGCCGACGTCATCACGATCGAGACCCCGATCGGCGACACGAACCGCTTCATGGGACCGGGACCGCACCCCGACCTGTCGGGCGTCTCGATGAACCTGATGCGGAACAAGCGAAGTGTCGTGATCGACCTCAAACAGGAAGCGGGACGGGCGGCGTTCTTGCGCATCGCGGCGACATCCGACGTCGTCGTGACGAACCTACGTCCGGGCGCGCTCGCCCGTTTGCGTCTCGCCTACGACGATGTCGTCGCGGTCCGGCCGGGGCTCGTGTACTGCCAGGCGACCGGCTTCCCGTCGGACTCGTCGCGCGCCGATGACCCGGCCTACGACGACATCATCCAGTCGGCGAGCGGATTGGGTGACCTGTTCATGCGTCTCGGCAGCGATCCGATGCTGCTGCCGACACTCGTGGCCGACAAGGTGTGCGGACTCACCGTCGCCGGTGCCGTGACCGCGGCCCTGTTCCATCGTGAGCGCACCGGTGAGGGACAGCGGATCGAAGTTCCGATGATCGACGTCATGCGCGCCTTCGTGCTCGTCGAACACGGTGCGGGCGCCGTCCCGGTTCCCGCCCTCGCCGACGCCGGCTACCAGCGGATCCTGACGATCGAGCGCCGGCCGCGCCCGACGCTCGACGGCTGGCTCAGCGTGCTCCCGTACCGTCGTCGCGACTTCCGGGCACTGTTCACCGAGGGTGGCCGCGACGATCTCCATGACGATCCGCGCCACGCCGGCCGCGCCCAACGGATCAAGAACAGCGCCAGCCTCTACCGCGACGTGGCGGCCGTGCTCGCGACTCGGACGAACGCGTTCTGGCTCGACTTCTGCCGCCGTGAGGGAATCCCGGCGACCGAGGTGGCGACGCTCGACGACCTCGTCGCCGCGCTGCCGATCGAACACCACCCGATCGCCGGTGACTACCGCAGCGTGCCGCCGCCGGTGCGGTTCGGCGCATCACCCGCCACGGTGCGACGCCCGGCACCTCTCATCGGCGAGCACGGCCGCGAGGTGTTGACCGAGATCGGCTACGCACCCGCCGAGCTCGACGCGCTCGAGCGCGACGGGATCCTCGGCACTCGCTGACACACGTCGGACCGCGATCGACGTAAGTCGGCGTGGTCGTCAGACGACGACGTTGACCATCTTGCCGGGCACGACGATCACCTTTTTCGGCACCGCGCCGTCGATCGCGGCGACGACCTTGGCGTCGGCGAGGGCGGCGGCCTCGACCGCGGCACGGTCGGCGTCGACCGACACCGTGATGCGCCCGCGCACCTTGCCGTTGACCTGCACTGGGTACTCGACGGTGTCGTCGAGCAGCAGTGCCGGATCGGCGACCGGGAACTCCGTGTACGTCACGGTTTCGTCGTGGCCGAGCCGGTGCCACAACTCCTCGGCGACGTGGGGCACGAGCGGCGCCAGCATCAGCACCATCGGCTCAGCGACCTCCCGAGGTGTCGCATCGAGCTTGGTCACGTGGTTGTTGAGCTCGATCAGTTTGGCGATCGCGGTGTTGAAGCGCAGCGCGTCCATCTCGCGCCGAACGGTGTCGATCGTGCGGTGCAGGAGTCGACGCGTCTCGTCGTCGGCCGGCTCGTCGACGACGACGATCTCACTGGTCGTCTCGTCGACCATCGCCCGCCACAGCCGTTGCAAGAAGCGGTACATGCCCACGACGTCGCGTGTCTCCCACGGCCGTGACGCGTCGAGTGGGCCCATCGCCATCTCGTAGAGCCGGAGCGTGTCGGCGCCGTAGGCCTCGTACATCTCGTCGGGCGAGACGGCGTTCTTGAGGCTCTTGCCCATCTTGCCCCACTCGCGCGTGACGGGCCGGCCGTCGTGGTAGTAGGCGCCGTCGCGCTCTTCGACGTCGAACGCGTCGATGTAGATCTCGCGCTCGTCCTTGTAGGCGTCGGCAAGGATGTAGCCCTGGTTGAACAGGCGCGCGTAGGGCTCCTTCGACGACAGGTGGCCGAGGTCGTACAACACCTTGTGCCAGAAGCGGGCGTACAGCAGGTGCAGCACGGCGTGCTCGACGCCACCGACGTAGAGGTCGACACCGCCGGGGTGGTCGGGTCGCACGTCGGTGCGCGGGCCCATCCAGTAGGCCTCGACGGCCGGGTCGACGAACGCCTGGTCGTTGGTCGGGTCGGTGTAGCGCAACTCGTACCAGCACGAGCCGGCCCACTGCGGCATCACGTTGGTGTCGCGCCGATACCACTTGCGGCCGTCGCCGAGGTCGAGCTCGACATTGACCCACGACTCGAGCCGGTCGAGCGGGCTCTCGGGATCGGAGAACTCGTCGTCGGGATCGAACGTGCGCGGCGAGAAGCTGGTCGTGTCGGGCAGCTCGACGGGGAGCATCTCGTCGGGCAGCGCGTACGGCCGCCCGTCGTCGTCGTACACGATCGGGAACGGCTCGCCCCAGTACCGCTGGCGGCTGAACAGCCAGTCGCGCAACTTGTAGGTGATCGTCGCCTCACCGTGCCCGTTCGCTTCGAGCCACTCGTTCGTGAGCCGGACACCCTCGGCCACCGAGTCGATGCCGTTGAGGTCGAGTGACTCGTTGGACGAGTTGACGTACGGCGCGTCGCCGACGAACGCAACCGGCCAGCGTGCGGTGTCGAGCGTCGACTCGATGTCGTGCGCGGCGAACCACGTCGCGGGCGGCTGCTGGATGGCAGGGATCTCGAGTCCGTACTTGCCGGCGAACTCGAAGTCACGCTGGTCGCCGGACGGCACGGCCATGATGGCCCCGGTGCCGTACCCCATCAGCACGTAGTCGGCGATCCAGATCGGGATGTCGGCGCCGGTGACGGGGTTGACCGCCGACATCCCCGTCGGGACACCCGTCTTCTCGCGGCCCTCGTCCTGACGTTCGATGTCCTTCTTGATGATCGCCGCCCGGCGGTACGCGGCGACCGCCAACGACTGTTCGGGTGTGGTCAGGGCGTCGACGAGCGGGTGCTCTGGCGACAGCACCATGAACGTCGCTCCGAACAGCGTGTCGGGACGCGTTGTGAAGACCGAGATCGGACCGGCGGGGGAGCCGAAGTGCACGAGCGCACCGCTGCTGCGACCGATCCAGTTGCGCTGCATCGTCTTGATCGCGTCGGTCCAGTCGAGCGTGTCGAGGTCGTCGATCAGGCGGTCGGCGTACGACGTGATCCGCATCACCCACTGGCGCATGTTGCGTTTGAAGACCGGGAAGTTGCCACGGTCCGAGCGGCCGTCGGCGGTGACCTCCTCGTTGGCGACGACGGTGCCAAGGCCGGGACACCAGTTGACGGGCGCATCGCCGACGAACGCCAGTCGGCGGTCGTCGATCACGTCGCGGCGCTCGCCCTCGGTGAGCTCCGCCCACGGCCGCCCGTCGGGCGTCGGCCGGGCGCCCGACTCGAGCTCGGCGATCAACTCGGCGATCGGGCGGGCCCGGTCGAGCTCGGTGTCGTACCAGGCGCCGAAGATCTGGTTGAAGATCCATTGCGTCCAGCGGTAGTAGCCCGGGTCGGTGGTCGCCACGCTGCGCCGGGGATCGTGGCTGAGCCCGAGCCGGCGCAGCTGGCGCCGCATCGTGGCGACGTTCTGGTCGGTCGTGATCTTCGGGTGCTGGCCGGTCTGGACCGCGAACTGCTCGGCCGGGAGGCCGAACGCGTCGAACCCCATCGAGTAGAGCACGTTGTGGCCGGTCATCCGCTTGAAGCGGCTGTAGACGTCGGTCCCGATGAAGCCCAGTGGGTGGCCGACGTGGAGCCCGGCGCCCGACGGATACGGAAACATGTCGAGCACGAACAATTTCTCGCCACGGGCGGCGGCCAGCTCGGGATCGCCGAGCAAGCCGGTCGGGTTCGGCGTCTCGAACGTACGCTCGGCGTCCCATCGTTCCTGCCAGGCGAGCTCGATCTCTTGGGCGAGCGCGGCCGTGTACCGGTGGGGTGGGGCGTCGGTCGCGTTCGTGTGGCTCGTTTCGGAGGGTGACTGCTCGCTCATGTCAATCGTCGGTCTTCGCTCAGTACGACCGACCAGCCTAGGGGTCCGACCGCTTGACACTCCCGCTCCGTCGAACCCGAAGCCGGACGCCGATGCACCGCCGGCACTAGCGTCGGGCGGCATGACCTCGGCCGACTCGACCATCGCCCGGCTCGAGGCGTCGGCCGTCCTCGGCACCGGCGTGCGGTTCGTCGGTTCCTCCGTGATGGGTCCCGACGGACCCGTGCACGTCCCATGGGAACAGGTCCACGACGAGGCGCGCGCCGTCGGCGCGGCCCTGCAGGCGAGAGGGCTCGTGCCCGGCGACCACGTCGCGATCCTCGGGCCGACGAGTCGTCAGCTGATGACGATCGTCCGCGGCTGCTGGCTGGCCGGCATCGCGTCGATGGTGCTGCCACTGCCGATGCGGATGGGTTCACTCGAGGCGTTCATCGAGGGCACGCGAGCGCGCATCCGGCACGGCGACGCCAAGCTCGTGTTGATCGACGACCAACTGGCGGCGTTCTACGAGGGGGCGGCCGGTGATCCGCCGATCGAGCCGCTGGGCTCGGTGCTCCCGGGCGCGGCGAACGTCCCGTCGGGCGACGCGCTGCAGACCCCACCCGACGATCCCGAACGTCTCGTGATCCTGCAGTACACGTCCGGCTCGACGAGCGAACCGAAGGGCGTGATGATCCCCGATCGCGTCCTGTGCGCCAACATCGATGCCCTCTGCGAAGCCGCCCTGCTCTCTCCCGCCGAGGTCATGCTGTCGTGGCTGCCGCTGTACCACGACATGGGATTGGTCGGGTGCCTCGCGATGCCGATGACGAAGGGCGTCGAGTTGGTGCAGGCAGCACCGCAGGACTTCATGGCCCACCCGGCGAACTGGATGCAGTGGGCGTCCGACTGGCGTGCCACCGCAACGGCGGGGCCCAACTTCTCGTGGGTGCTCGCGACGCGAGCGTTGCGCCGGGCGACTGATCTCGACCTGTCGTCGCTGACGCTCGCGCTCTCGGGCGCCGAACCCGTCGATCCGGCCGCCGTCGAGGCGTTCGTCGCCGCGGCCGAGCCATTCGGGTTCGCAGCCGGGAGTGTCTTCCCGGCGTTCGGGATGGCGGAGGTTGCGATCGCCGGGACATTCCCGCCGCGCGGTCGGGGTCTGGTGTGCGACACCGTCGACCGCGAGGTGCTCGAGCGCCACCGCGTGGCCAAGCCTGTCGAGCTCGTCGACCGTGCCGACGAGGCGTTCCGGGCGCGACGGCTGCCGCTGCTCGGAAAGCCCGTTCCAGGCCTCGAGATGATGGTCGTGCATCCCGACACGTACGAGGCGATGCCCGAGCGTCACGTCGGCGAACTGCTGTTGCGCGGTACGTCGGTGACCTCCGGCTACTACAAGCGGCCAGACGCCACGGCGGCGTTGTTCCGCGACGGCTGGTTGTGCACCGGCGACCTCGCCTACCTCCTCGACGGCGAGCTGATCCTGTGCGGCCGGATCAAGGACGTCATCATCGTCGGTGGCCGCAACGTGTTCCCCGAGGACATCGAGCGCGCCGTCGGCGGGCTCGCCGGGGTGCGCGCCGGCAACGTCATCGCCTTCGGGATGGATGGCTACAAGGGCAAGGAGAGCGTCGTGGTCGTCGCCGAGGTGCGCACCGACGAGGCCGACCGGATCCGCGCCGCGATCCACGAACGGACGCTCGACGTGTGCGGTCTCCCGCCGCGCGACGTGATGCTCGTCCAGCCGGGCACGCTCCCCAAGACATCGTCGGGCAAGCTCCAGCGCGCCAAATGCCGCGAGCAATACCTCGACGAGGACTTGGTGCTGGTCTAGTTGCGGGTCTTCACGCGGAACGACGCGACCCGATCCGTGGCCTGATTTTCCCCAGCAGGTGGGAGGATGGGCGGTGTGAAGGCGGTCTACACGCTGCGGCATCGGCTGCATCATCCCGAGCGCGAGCTCGAGAACTCGTCGTTCCAGGAGCCGTTCGAGCATCCCGGGCGGGCCGAGGCGATCAGGGCCGCCCTCGCCGCCGACGACTCGTTCGAGCTCGTCGCTCCCGACGAGTGGGGCCAAGCTCCCATCGAGGCCGTGCACGATCCCGGTCTCGTGGCGTTCCTCGAGACGGCATGGCAGGACTACCAGGTCGCGCGCGGCGCCACTCACGACGTGATCCCTGACGTGTTCGCGATGCCAGCCCTGCGTGATGGAATGGGTCCAGCAAGCGAACCGGAGTCGATCGCGGCACGCCTCGGATGGTGGTGCTTCGAGACGACGACGCCGATCATGCAGACCACCTACGAGGCCGCCCGATCGGCCGTCGACGTGGCGCTGTCGGCAGCGGCGCTCGTGACCGGCGGCGAGCGGGTCGCGTACGGGCTGTGCCGGCCGCCCGGCCACCACGCCGCGCGCGCCGCGTACGGCGGCTACTGCTTCTTCAACAACGCGGCGATCGTGGCCGACCACCTCGCGACCACGTCGGGGTCGAAGGTGACCGTGCTCGATGTCGACTACCACCACGGCAACGGCACCCAGCAGATCTTCTACCAACGCGACGACGTCCAGTTCGTCTCGCTCCACGCCGATCCGGTCCGCGCGTATCCGTACGTGACGGGTCACGTCGACGAGACCGGCGCCGGCCGGGGGAGCGGCACCACCTCGAACTTCCCGCTCCCGGCGTCGACGAACGACGACGACTACCTCGTGACGCTCGCCGAGGCATGCGAGGACATCGTCGAGTTCGGGCCGTCGCTGCTCGTCGTTTCGCTCGGGCTCGACACCTACTACCTCGATCCGATGTGTGACCTCGCGCTCACGACCGATGGCTTCGAGTCGTGCGGCGCGATGGTCGCCGGGCTCGGCCTGCCCACCGTGGTGCTCCAGGAGGGCGGCTACGCCGACGACGACCTCGGCGAGAACGTCAGGCGATGGCTGCTCGGCACGGATCGCGGCGACGAGTGACGTCGCGCCCTCGGACTAAGCGGACTTCAGCTCGTGGAGGATCTTCGTCCACCGATCGGGGTCTTGCCGATACGGCGCGTAGAACGTGATGCGCTCGATCACGTCGCCGTAGCGTCGGAGCAACTCGGGCGCCACCTGCTCGGGCTCGGCGACGACGGCGAAGGCGTTGAGGATCTCGTCGTCGATGAGCTCGCCCATCGCGGCCCACTCGCCCTGCTTCGAGAGCGCGTTCAGGCGGTCCTGGACGCTGCCCCAGCCGTGGACCTCGAGCACCGGGCGGTAGGCCGGTGTCGAGCCGTAGAACGCGATCTGCTGGCGGGTGCCGGATGCGGCGTTCGACATCTCGGCCTCGTCGTTCCCCGTGACGACGAACGACGGGCCGACGATCTCGAAGCCGTCGAGTGTCTTGCCCACCTTCGCCCGCCCGCGCTCGAGTGCGGGCAGCGTCACCTCACGGAGGTACTTCTCGGTGGTGAAGGCGTGGCAGAAGAACCCGTCGCACACTTCGCCGGCCACCTCGGTCATCCGCTCACCGACCCCGGCCAGGAAGATCTTCGGCACGCCGATGTCGGCGAGCTGCGCCGCGTCCGGCGCGAAGAACGGCGTCATCAACGTGTGCGTGTAGAACTCGCCGCGGAACTGCAGCGGCGTGCCGTTCAACCACGTGTCCCAGATCGCCCGGATGGCGAGCACCATCTCGCGCATCCGCGGCGCCGGATGACTCCACTCCATCGAGAAGCGTTTGGTGATGTGCGGCTTGATCTGACTCCCGAGTCCGAGCGTGAACCGTCCGCCGGAGAAGCGCTGCAGGTCCCAACCGATGTTGGCGAGGGTCATCGGGTTGCGTGCGAACGCGACCGCGATCGACGTGCCGAGCCGGAGCTCGGTGGTGTGCTCGGCGGCGAGCACCAGCGGCAGGAACGGGTCATGCGCCGTCTCGGCGGTCCACACGCCGGTGAAGCCGACGGCTTCGAGCTCCTTGGCATCGCGGCCCGCACTGGCGAGATCCGTACCGATCGTTCCGTCGACCTGCATGCGTCGTCCTTTCAGTCCTGGTCCCGGAGGAACTGCTCGAGCTCGGCGGCCAGTTCGTCGCCGGAGCGCAGTTCGAGGATCGGTCCACCGGCGTTGGTGTCGCCCGGGCCGCCGGTGGAGTCGTAGAGCTCTTCGAGGCGGACGAGCATCTGCACGTGGTCGGCGTTGTCGGCCACGAGCTTGTCGAGCCGGCCGCGCTGGATCAAGGCTTCCTGGCGGATCTGAGCGGCGTCGATCACGATGTCCGCGACCTCGCGCAACGCGTCGAGCAGGGCGACGCTCGACGCCGGATACGACATCGACGTGATGTAGTGCGGAACCTGCACCCAGATTCCGAGCGCCGGGATGCCGCGGGCGTGCATCGCATGTTCGATCGCGGCGGTGACGCCGGCCGGGACGTCGACGGAGCTGCGCATGAACGGGACGGTGGCGAGGACGTCCTGCGACGGTGTGCTCACCGAGATCCGCGGCGACCGGGTGTGCGGCGCGGCGAACGGGTAGGCGCCGAGCCCGAACATCCGCGTCACGCCGAGCTCGACCGCCAGGTCGCCGACCGCGTCGGAGAACCGGTGCCATGCCATGTCGGGCTCGGGTCCGGTGAGGAGCACCAGGTCGTGTCCGGCCTGGTCGCGCCCGATCGACACGTTGATCCGAGCCCACTGCAACACGCTGTTGAGCCCTTCACGCAGCTCCATCGTCGGCCGCCTCGCGCGGAAGTCGATGTAGATGTCGTCGTCGAACGTGGCAACGGGAGTCGCGTGGCACTCGGTCTCGATCGCGTCCATTGCCGCAGCACCCGCGCCGCCTGCGTCGATCCACCCGGTGAGCATCACCAGGAGCGACGGTTCGCCGGGCTCGGGCGGTTCGACGAGCCACCGCAGGCTGCTGTCGGTCATTGCTCCACCATGTCACCGATGCGAGCGACGAGGCGCCAGCCGAGGAGCGGCCAGCGACTGCGCGGGCTGCTTGTGGTGTGGCCGGGGAACGCAATGATGGTCATCGTTCCCTCATGCCAGTTGTTCCAGCGTCTGTTCAGCGTTCGCGGCCGCGGCGTCGACCTGCTCCTTGAAGTGCGCGAGCTCGGCGGGATCGCGGTCGCCGAGCGCGCCGCCGAGATATCTCGCGTACACGCCTTCGAGGATGCACGCCAGCTTCCAGTACGCGAACGCGACGTAGAAGTCGAGATTCGAGACGTCGCGTCCCGACACCTCCGCGTATCGCTCGGCGATGCGGGCCCGCGGCCAGAACCCGGGTTCGGTCGTCGCCCCGGCGGTCCAGGCACCGGGCGGGTCGTCGGGTCCTGTCCAGTAGACGGTCAGCAACCCCACGTCGGCGAGTGGATCGCCGAGGGTGCAGATCTCCCAGTCGAGCACGGCGACGAGCTCACCGCTGTCGTCGACCATGCAGTTGTCGAGCCGGTAGTCGCCGTGCACCAACGACGCGCCGACCTGGTCGGGGATGCGTGCCGCGAGGGCATCGTGGATGCGGTCGATCGCCGGCAGGTCGCGCGTGCGCTGCTCGCTGATGTTGCCGTACCAGCGCCGCAACTGGCGGGCGATGTAGCCCTCGTGGCGGCCCAGGTCGTCGAGCCCGGCGGCGACGAGGTCGACGGCATGGATCTTCGCCATCGTGTCGACGAGCGATCGGCTGGCAGTCGCGCGGGCATCGGGTGTGAGCGCCTTCCTCGCCGTCTCGGCGTCGCGGATGACATGACCGACCACGAACCGCATCACATAGAACGGCGCACCGATGACGTCGGGATCGGCGCAGAATCCCTCGACACGCGGCACTGGCACGGCGGTGTCCTGCAAGCCCGCCAGGATGCGGTGCTCGCGGCCCATGTCGTGAGCGCTGGCGAGCACGTGCCCGAGCGGAGGCCGGCGCAGCACGAACCGCGTGCCGTCCGCGGCGGTGACCGCGAACGTCAGGTTCGAGTGACCTCCCGCGATGAGGTCGAACTCGAACGGTCCGCTGGCACCGTCGACGTTCGCGTCGAGCCACGCTGACGCTCGCCCGACGTCGAGGCCCGGGATCTCCATCGACGCGCCACTCGTCGTCGGGCCACTCATCGATCGGTCATCTTCATCGACCGGCCATTCCCATCGACCGGAGGGTATCGCTGTCACCGTCGGCCGTCACCGCCGGCCCACCCGAGCCAGCCGGGTCGTGCCCGCAGCGGTCGCCGGTATCGTGGTGGTCATGGCGATCGATGTCACCGACGCAACGTTCGATACCGATGTGGTCGAGCAATCCAAGACCACCCCCGTCGTGATCGACCTCTGGGCCCCGTGGTGCGGGCCGTGCCAGACGCTCGGCCCGATCCTCGAGAAGGTCACCGATGCCACCGCCGGCAAGGTCGTGCTGGCCAAGGTCAACATCGACGAGAACCCGGCCATCAGCCAGGCCTTCCGGGTGCAGTCGATCCCGGCCGTCTTCGCGATGAAGGACGGCCAGGTCGTCGACGGTTTCATGGGTGCGTACCCCGAAGACGTCGTCACCCAGTTCGTCAGCAACCTGTTGCCGACCGACGAGGAGGCGGCGATCGCCAATCTGATCGCGTCCGGCGACGAGGACAGTCTGCGGTTCGTCCTGCAGACCGACCCGGGCAACGAGGAGGCGATCGAGGTACTGGCCGACCTGCTTGTCGGCCGCGGCGACACCGAAGAGGCGCTCGCCCTGCTCGAGCGGATCCCCGAGAACGAGCGCACGCGGAAGATCGCCGCTGCCGCGCGCGTTGGCGTCAACCCGACCGACGACCACGACGCCACGCTGGAAGCGTTGCTCGATCGGGTGAAGGACGACGACGAAGCCCGCCAGCAGTTCGTCGACATCCTCGAGCTGATGGGGCCCGACGACCCGCGCACCGCCGGGTACCGCCGCCAACTCACCGCCCGGCTGTACTGACCGACAGCGGCGGGATCACCGCCCGGGGCCGATACCCTCGGGTGCTCCGACCTCCCCCGAAGCCGTCGCCGGCGTCGCTCGACGCCGCACCGCCGAGGAGGTCGCCGTGTCGGAGCTCCCGCCGAGGCCGAGCCCACCGCGGTCCGTCCGCGAGTCGGCGCGGGCCTGGATCGCATGGTTCGGGATCACCCGCCTGCTCGCCACCGCGGTGGCGGTCGTCGTCGTGGTCGGTGGTGCTTGGCTGCTGGTCCGCACGCCACGCCCGGCTGCCGAGGCGACGTTGCCCGTCACGTCCGGTGTGGCACCGGCCTCGACGCTCGCCGTTCCGACCACCAGCCTCCCGATCGCGACGTCGACGTTCGTGGTGCACGTGGCGGGAGCCGTTGCCGCTCCGGGTGTCTACGACGTGCGCGCGCCGGCACGCATCGTGGATGCCATCGATGCCGCAGGCGGGCCGTCGCCGGAGGCCGAGCTCGACTCGCTGAACCTCGCCGCCCCACTCGTCGACGGACAACGCGTCTACGTCCCCGTCGTCGGTGAGATCGTCCCACCCGTCGCCGCGGCGACCGTCGTCGGCGACGCTGCGGTCAGTGGACCGATCGACCTCAACACAGCCACACCTTCGGAGCTCGAGGAACTGCCTGGTATCGGGCCGGCGACGGCCGCCGCGATCGTCGAGCACCGCGACGAACACGGCCCGTTCGCAACCGTCGACGACCTCGCCGACGTGCGCGGCATCGGTCCGGCCAAGCTCGACGCGATCCGCGCGCTCGTACAGGTCTGAACGTGCGAACCGCTCGAGCGATGCTCAGTACAGCGATTCGCCGAGGATCACGGTGGCGGCGATCAAAGAGCCGGCGGCGCCGAGCGCGACGCCGGCGAACATCCACGCGTACTCACGCCAGAACTCGCGCCACGTCGCCATCGGCGAGCGTGTGGCGCGGCGCGAAGCGATCAAGCCGATCAACAACCACAGGGGCGTGCTCGCCACGACGGCCAACGGGTAGTTGCTCTCGTCTGCCAACGGCGCACCGACGACGAGGAGACCAGGCGCCGCCACCACCCCACCGAACAACCCGACCAGACCACTCAAGCGACTGTCGGCGAGCCGCAGCGAGAGCCATGCCACCGCACCGACCACGGCCGGTGGTACGAGCGCGACCAGCCAACCAAGGCTGCGGATTCGCGAGCGATACCACCGAGGGCCAGCGAGTAGCGGGGAGTGGGGGGCGGTCATGACGATCGGCGAAGCCTACGATCCCGTCGCTCGTGAGCGGTGGCAGCCACTCTCCGACGCAGCCGTCGTTGGCATCGCCCTCGCCGCGATCGGCGGGGCATGGGCGACGCGGTGGCTGCTCGGATTGGTGCTCGGCGCCGCCCTCGCCGTAGTTGTCATCTGCCTCGATCGCGCACACGCGTCGTGGGCGTGGCGGGTCGCCACAGTGATCGTACTCGTGTGCGTCTCGTCGGCGCTGCGTGCCGATGCCGAATGGGAGCAACTCGCGCCCGACGTCGTCGGACCTTTCGACGGATGGGTCCGCCTGATCGATGATCCGCAGCCGTTGGTGAGCGCCACCCGGGTCATCGTCGACGTCGACGGCCAGCGCTTCGAGGTGTTCGCCAGGGGCCGGGCCGGTCAGTTGCGGATGCGCACGTGGCGCGGTGGCGATCTCGTGCGCGTCCACGGCGAACGCGTCGCGCTGTCCGGAGACCGCGCCGCCCGCGTCGCGTGGCAGCACGTCGTCGGTGAGCTACGGGTCGAATGGGTTGGCGACGTCGCCCCGGGCGCGCCCCTCGCGGTCGCGTCGAATCGGGTGCGGGCCGCGATCGAACGTGGGTCGCGGGCGCTGCCGCCCGACGACGCGGCGCTGTTCCGGGGGCTCGTGATCGGCGACGACCGCGACCAGCCGCGGGCGATGATCGAGCGCTTCCGCGCCAGCGGTCTCGCGCACCTCACCGCCGTGTCGGGACAGAACGTGTCGTTCGTGATCGCCGCCGCGGGACCGCTGCTGTCGCGCCTGCGGCCGGCGGTCCGTTGGGCGGTGACGATCGGCCTGATCGCGTGGTTCGTGAGCCTCACCCGGTTCGAGCCGTCGATCGTGCGGGCCGGGACGATGGCCGCGATCTCGACCACGGCGTATTCGATGGGCCGCGATCGGGCGCCGTTTCGCGTGCTGTGCCTCGCGGTCACGCTGCTCGTTCTCGTCGACCCGCTGCTGTTGCGGTCGATCGGGTTCTGGCTGTCGGTCGGAGCGACGGCGGGAGTCTGCACGGTCGGGCCGTGGCTCGCCCGCCGCTTGTCGGGGCTCGGCATCCTGGCCACCCCGGTCGGCATCACGCTCGGCGCCCAGCTCGGTGTCGCGTTGCCCAGCGTGCTCGTGTTCGGCCGCCTGCCACTCGTCAGCATCCCGGCCAACGTCCTGGCCGTGCCGGTCGCCGGGTTCGTCATGCTGTACGGCCTGCCGGCGGCGCTCGTCGCCGGCTGGGTCCCAGCGCTCGACGCCATCGTGATGTTCCCGGCCCGCCTCGGGGTCCGCTGGGTCGACAGCGTCGCCGTCGTCGGCGAGCGCGTCGAACCGCATGGTCGGACCGTGTGGCTCGGCTGGTCGGTGGTCGTTGCCGCGGTGACGGTGATCGCTGCTAAGAATCGCGTTCGTCATGGCCGCCTACCTCCTCACCGGTGACGACGAGTCGGTGTTGCGATCGGCCGTCCAGGACCTCGTCCACCGCCTGATCGGTGACGGCGACCGCACCCTGATGGTCGACGAGTTCGACGGCGACGACTACGAGCTGCGCTCGATCGTCGACGCCGCCCAGACCCCGCCGTTCCTCACCGAGACCCGAATCGTCGTCGGCCGCGGCATCGGGCGCTTCACGGCCGACGAGCTGGCGCCGCTGGTCAAGTACCTGTCCGATCCGCTGCCGTCGACCGAGTTGGTGCTCGCCGCGGGTGGCGGACGCATCGCCAAGGCGCTCACCGACGCCGTGAAGCAGACGCGCGGGATCACCACGAACACGACCCCACCGAGCCGGCCCAAGGACCGTCAGACGTGGATCGCCGAGAAGGCCGAGGAGGCGGGGGTGCGGTTCGACCCGTCGGCGACGATGCGGGTCGCCGGCTGGCTCGGCGAGGACGTCGGGCGGCTCGACGGGATCCTCGCCACGTTGGTGTCGACCTACGGCACCAACCGCCGGCTCACCGGCACCGACGTCGAACCGTTCCTCGGCGAGGCCGGCGGCGTGCCGCCGTGGGACTTCACCGATGCGGTCGATGCGGGCGAGACGACCAAGGCGCTCACGCTGCTCGCCCGGATGATGGGCGCCGGCGACCGGCACCCGTTGCAGGTGATGGCGGTGCTCCACAACCACTACGGGAGGCTGGCCCGCCTCGATGGCGTCGACGCCGGGTCCGAGGCGGCGGCTGCCGAGGCGATGGGCATCAAGCCCGGGTTCCCGGCCAGGAAGGCGCTCGCCAACTACCAGCGGCTCGGTGGGGGAGGGATCCAGCGCGCGATCCAGCTCCTCGCCCAAGCCGATCTCGATCTGCGCGGCGAACGCGACCTTCCCGACGACCTGGTGATGGAAGTGCTGGTGGCGAGGCTCTCGTGCCTCGGCACCGGGCGAACTAGCCCGCGTTGACCTTGCGCATCAGGCGGCTCTTCTTGCGGGCCGCTGCATTGGCATGGATGATGCCCTTGGTCGCGGCCATGTCGATCCGCTTGACGGCGAGGCGCACGGCCTCGGCGTTGTCGTCGCCGCCGATCGTCGTCTGGGCGTTCTTGATGCGCGTCTTCAGCTCGCTCTTGACGGCCTTGTTGCGCTCGGCGCGCTTGGCGTTGGTGATGATGCGCTTCTTCTGGCTCTTGATGTTCGCCACGGACGATCCTCTTCAGTTGGCAGCGGACTGAGGCTACCGGGACTCACGGTCTGGTCCCAACGCTCGCCGGTAGCGTTGGGCGCGCCATGGACCTGTCGCGAATCCGGAACTTCTCGATCATCGCCCACATCGACCATGGCAAGTCGACGCTGTCTGATCGGATCCTCGAGATCACGGGTGCCGTCGACGCCCGCGACATGCGTGCCCAGTACCTCGACACGATGGATCTCGAGCGTGAGCGGGGCATCACCATCAAGGCCCAGAACGTCCGCGTCGACTGGAACGGCTTCGTCTTCCACCTGATCGACACCCCGGGCCACGTCGACTTCGGCTACGAGGTCAGCCGCTCACTCGCCGCCTGCGAAGGAGTCGTCCTGGTCGTCGACGCTGCCCAGGGGATCGAGGCCCAGACGCTCGCCAACTGCTACCTCGCCCTCGAGAGCGACCTCGAGGTTGTCGCCGCCCTCAACAAGATCGACCTCCCGGCCGCCGACCCCGATCGCTACGCCGCCGAGATCGAGACCGTGCTCGGCATCCCGGCCGAGGACATCCTGCGAATCTCGGCCAAGACCGGCGACGGCGTGCCCGAGCTGCTCGACGCGATCATCGAACGCATCCCACCGCCGACCGGCGATCCCGACGCGCCGCTCCAGGCGCTCATCTTCGACTCGCAGTTCGACCAGTACCGCGGCGTCGTGTCGAGCGTGCGGGTGATGAACGGGCGGCTGACCGACGGCTCGCGGTTGGCGTTCATGCAAGCCGGCGCCAACCACGAGGCGATCGAGGTCGGCGTGCGCCGCCCGGTGCCGACGCCGGTGAACGAGCTCGGACCCGGCGAGGTCGGTTACCTCATCGCCGGCATCAAGGACGTCGGTGAGGCGCGTTCCGGTGAGACGGTCACCACCGTGACGCGGGGTTCGACGACACCGCTCCCGGGCTATCGCGATCCGAAGCCGATGGTCTTCTCGGGGATCTTCCCGATCGACGGCGACGACTTCGAGAACCTGCGCGAGGCGCTCGAGAAGATGCGCCTGAACGACGCGTCGATCTCGTACACGCCCGAGTCGTCCGGCGCTCTCGGGTTCGGGTTCCGGTGCGGCTTCCTCGGTCTGCTCCACATGGAGATCGTCAAGGAGCGCCTCGAGCGCGAGTTCGCGCTGGCACTGATCGCTACGGCACCGAGCGTCGAGTACCGCGTGCGGCGCACTGACGGTGAACTGGTCCTCGTCGACAACCCCGCCGATCTTCCCGAACCGCAGAAGATCGACTACGTCGAGGAGCCCTACTTCAGGGTGTCGATCATCACGCCCAAGGAGTACACGGGGCCGCTGATGGACCTGTGCCAGACCCGGCGCGGCGAGATGAAGAAGATGGAGTACCTGTCGCCCGAGCGCGTGCAGCTCGACTACGAGGTACCGCTGGCCGAGGTCGTCGTCGACTTCTTCGACCAGATGAAGAGCCGCACCCAGGGCTACGCGAGCCTCGACTACGAGCTCGCCGGCTATCGCAAGTCGAACCTCGTCAAGGTCGACCTGCTCCTCAACGGCGTGGTCGCCGACGCGTTCTCGACCATCGTCCACCGCGACAAGTCGTTCGACTACGGCCGGCGGATGTGCGAGAAGTTGCGCGAGCTGATCCCGCGCCAGATGTTCGACGTGCCCATCCAGGCCGCGATCGGCGGCAAGGTCATCGCCCGCGAGACCGTGCGAGCCAAGCGCAAGGACGTCACCGCCAAGTGCTACGGCGGCGACATCACTCGCAAGCGCAAGCTGCTCGAGAAGCAGAAGGAAGGCAAGAAGAAGATGAAGTCGATCGGCCGCGTCGAGGTCCCCGGCGACGTCTTCATCTCCGCCCTCAAGCTCGACGATTAGCGGGCAGCGGCGACCGATGCGCGGTCAACCTGTGTCTGGTGATTTCGGGATGCATAGATGGCCGCCACGACGATCGTGATGAGCGCGATCAGCGCGCCATAGAACATCGACCAGCTGGCGCTCACGTAGTCGCCGACCCACCCGGTGATCGGTGCGCCGATCGGTGCCGAGCCGAGGAAGAGGACGGCACCGAGGGCGAGGACCCGGCCGCGCATGTCGGGGTTCGTCCGTTCGGCGAAGATCGAGTTGCTGGCGGCGATGAAGGCGGCGATACCGGCGCCGAACGGGATGGCGATCGCGAATGTCAGCACCTCATTGGTCGAGAACGCCATCACCGACATGGTGACGACCGTCAGGAGCACCGATGTGAACAGCAGCCGGATGCGCACGACGTGGAGCCGGGCGACCATCAGCGAGCCGAACACGCTGCCGATGCTCGTGACCGACAGGATCCATCCGAACAGCGAGTCGGAGGCGTCGAGCTGATCGCGGATCAGGAGCGGGATCGAGACCGCGTAGTTGAACGCGAACGTGCACACGATCGCGTACACCGTGACGGTGAGGCGCAGCACGGGATCGGCCCACACGGCCCGTAGCCCGTCGCGGATCGGGGTCGCGCTCGCCGGCGCCGGCGCGTTGCGATACAAGCGGTCGGGGTCGATCGCGACCAACGCCCACAAGAGCGCCAGGAACGACACGCCGTTGAGCACGAAGCACCATCCGGTGCCGAGCACGTTGGCGAACAATGCCGCGAGCGCCGGACCGAAGACGCGCGACCCGGTCATCACCGACGTGTTCAACGACATCACGTTCGTGAGGTCCCGCCGCTCGACGAGCTCGGTGGCAAGCCCGCGGCGCGCCGGGTTGTCGATCGCGCCGATGATGCCGAGCGCCAGCGACATCGCGTAGACGACGGGGATCGTCACGACGTCTGTCAGGTCGAGCACGCCGAGGGCGACGGCCTGCACACCCATCGCGGCCTGGGTGATGATCGTCAGCCGGCGCCGGTCGAACCGGTCGGACAACGCACCGGCCCACAGCCCGATCAACAGCATCGGCAGGAACTGGCAGGCCGTGACGATGCCGAGTGCGACCCCGTTGCCTCCGAGGTTCCGGACGAGCAACACCTGGGCGGTCGCCTGCAGCCACGTCCCGACGTTCGACACCGCCAGGCCGGCGAAGAACAGCTTGGCGTTGCGCTCGCGCAACGACCGGAACATCTGCGAACCCGGCGCCTCCGCACCCGCCGTCTCCTCGATGCCGACGAGGGGCACTGGTTCCACGCCGGCATGCTAGGACTCCACTGGCTGGCGTTAGCACTCGGTAGCCTTGATTGCCAAGATGCTGGACGAACGGAAGACGGCGATCCTCGGCGCCGTCGTGCAGGAGTACATCGCGACGGCGCAGCCCGTCGGCTCGACCCACATCGCCGGCGCGCCCGGTGTCGCCGTGTCGTCGGCGACGGTGCGCAACGAGATGGCGGTGCTCGAGCAGGAGGGCTATCTCGTCCAGCCCCACACGTCGGCCGGACGGATCCCCACCGACAAGGGCTACCGCTTCTTCGTCGACCATCTCGCCGCGCCCGGCCGGCTCGACGCCGCGACGAGCGCCGAGGTGGGAGCGTTCTTCTCGGCGGCCCATGGCCGGCTCGAGGAGATGTTGCTGCGCACGAGCAACCTGCTCTCCCACCTCACGAGCTACGCGGCGGTGGTCGTCGGTCCCAAGACCGAGGCCGCGACGATCCGCAGCATCCAGCTCGTCGGGTTGTCGAACCAACACGCAACCGTGGTGGTGGTCCTTGGCAACGGAACGGTCGAGAACCAGGTCGTCGAGCTTCCTGCCGAGACGACCGACGCGACGGTTGCTGACGCCTCAGCCCATCTCGCCCGTGCGCTCGTCGGCACGACGATGGCGTCGGCGGAGGTCGGCCCGAGTGGTGACGCGGTCGTCGACGCCGTGTGCAGCAGCGCCTTCGACGCGATTCGGCAGGTTTCCGGCGACGATCACGTGTACGTCGGCGGTGCGTCGTGGATGGCAGGGGCGTTCGATGCCGTCGAGGTCGTGCGCGACGTCCTGCACACCCTCGAGCAGCAGTTCATCGTCGTGTCCCTCGTGCGCGACATCGTCGATCGCGGGATGTCGGTGGCGATCGGCATCGAGCATGGCGTCGAGCCGCTGTCGGCGTGCTCGGTCGTCGTCGCCCCGGTCGTCGTCGGTGGCGAGCACCTGGGCTCGGTCGGCGTGCTCGGACCGACGCGCATGAACTATCCCCAAGCCCTCGCCACCGTCGACGTGGTCTCGGAACGGCTCGGCCGCCGGCTCGAGGAAGGCTGACGATGCCCGGCGACCTCTACGCGATCCTCGGCGTGCCCCATTCGGCGACGGCCGACGAGATCAAGCGGGCGTACCGCCAAAAGGCGCGCGAGCTGCACCCCGATGCCAACCCCGACGATCCGGAGACGGGCGAGCACTTCAAGGAGCTGGCGCGGGCGTATCAGGTGCTGTCAGACCCCGAGCAGCGTGCCCGTTACGACCGGTTCGGCGATGCCGGCATCGGCGGCGCCGGCGGCGGAGCGGATGCCGGGTTCGGCGGCGGGCTGGGCGACCTGTTCGACGCCTTCTTCGGGGGTCAGGCGAGCCCGTTCGGCGGTGGGCGCCGCGGTCCGAGCGGACCTCCGCGTGGCCAGGACATGGAGGTCGTCGCCGACCTCACGTTCGAACAAGCCGTGTTCGGCGCTCAGATCCCCGTGTCGCTGCGCTTGCCGCAGCGCTGCGACGACTGCGGCGGCAGCGGTGCCGGCGAGTCGACCAAGCCGGTCACCTGCTCCGAGTGCAACGGCTCCGGCCAGATCCGCCGTGTCCGCCAGAGCGTGCTCGGACAGATGGTCACGTCGAGTCCGTGCCAGCGGTGCGGCGGGATCGGCGAGGTGATCGCCACGCCCTGCCCGACGTGTCGGGGCGAGGGCCGTGTCACCGCCGACAAGACATACCAGGTCGACGTGCCCGGCGGCGTCGACACCGGATCGACGCTGCGCCTCACCGGCCGCGGCGCGGCCGGGCCGCGGTCCGGACGTTCCGGCGACCTGTACGTCCATCTCCGCGTCGCGCCCCACGAGCGGTACGAGCGTGAGGGCGACGACCTCGTCACCGAGGTCCCGATCTCGATCGCCCAGGCAGCGCTCGGCACGCGGCTCACGTTGAGCACGCTCGACGGCGACGAGGACCTCGTCGTCCAAGCCGGCACCCAGCCCGGACGCGAGTTCGTGTTGCGGGGCAGGGGCGTGCCACGTCTCCAAGGGCGCGGCCGCGGCGACCTGCGGGCGGTCGTTCGCGTCGACGTGCCGACCAAGCTCACACCCGAGGAGACGGCGTTGCTGCGCACCTTTGCCGAGGGGCGCGGCGAAGAGGTGGGTGAGGGCAGCCAGGGCTTGTTCTCACGCATCAAGTCCGCATTCTCGTGAACGACGAGTTGCGGCGTTCGGCGGCTCACATCCTCGTCGCCGACGTCGAGTCGCCGGAGCTGTCCGAGGACGCCGCCCATCACGTGCTACGCGTGCTGCGCGTCGGCGACCACGAACCGGTCACCGTCACCGACGGTCACGGACGGTGGCGAAGCTGCCACATCGCCGCGGCGACCGTGCGCGCGATCGGTGACGTCGTGGTGGTCGAGCGCGACCACCGACCCACGACGATCGCCGTCGCGATCCCGAAGCACGATCGACCCGAGTGGCTCGTTCAGAAAGCGACCGAGCTCGGTATCGATCGCATCGTGTTCCTGCACGCCGAACGCTCGGTCGTGCGCTGGGACGGCGACCGGGCGGAGCGCCACCTGACCCGCCTGGCACGGGTCGCGGCCGAGGCCCTGATGCAATCGCGGCAGGTGTGGCTCCCCGAGATCGTCGGCCCGGAACCGGCTGCCGACGTACTTCCTGGCGCCGTCGCGGCCGAGCCGGACGGCCGACCGGTGACCGCGGCAGACCGCGTGATCGCGATCGGACCGGAAGGTGGATGGACGCCCGAGGAACTGGCGCTCGCCCAGGATCGAGTCGCGCTCGGCGACGCCGTCCTCCGCGTCGAGACGGCGGCACTCGTCGCCTGTGTCGAAATGCGCCGCCTGAACCATTGATCCAACCTTGCCGAAGATCAGAGTGTGTACGCTCCGTGGTCAGCTACCATGGAACACTCACACGGCGGGATCACACAAAGTGAGAAATGGCGGGCAACTGATATGAGCGACAACGACGATTACGAAGGAGCATCGGCATACAGCGTGCTTGTCGGTGAACGTCTCCGGACGATCCGCAAGCAGAAGCGTTTGTCACTGCACGAGGTCGAATCGCAATCTGACCAGGAGTTCAAGGCGTCGGTGCTCGGTGCCTACGAACGCGGTGAGCGCGCACTGTCGCTACCGCGGCTCGATCGCCTGGCGCAGTTCTACCGAGTGCCGGTCGAGCAGCTGTTGCCGCGGGGCGATGCGTCGCTCGGGGCCGACGAGACGGGCGCCATTCGGTGGAAGCTGGCGATCGACATCGAGAAGCTCACCCAGCTGTCGGGTTCACCGTTCGAGATGCTGACCCGGTTCCTGCGGATGATCCAGGTGCAGCGCCAGGACTTCAACGGACGGGTGCTCACCATTCGCGGCGACGACAAGCGGGCGATCGCGGCGATGCTCGACATCCCCGTCGATCAGGTGACGTCACGCCTCGAAGCTCTCGACCTGGTCTTCCGGCTGGCCTGACCGCGCCGGAGATGCCGAGCGGCGAGCCATGAGCGAGCCGTTCGGGGTCTATCTCCACATCCCGTTCTGCGTCTCGAAGTGCGACTACTGCGCGTTCGCGACCTGGACCGATCGTCACCACCTCATCGAGTCGTATCTGGCGGCCCTCGGCACCGACATCGCGAGGGCCGTCGCCGATGGCATGCCGCCGGCGACGAGCATCTTCGTCGGCGGCGGCACTCCTTCGCTCGTGCCTGCTGCCGCGCTCGCCGACGTGCTGCGAGCGGTCCCGACCGCGGGCGGCGCCGAGATCACGGTCGAGTGCAACCCTGACGACGTGACAGTCGAGCTCCTCACCGAATACGAGGCGGCCGGCGTCAATCGGGTCAGCATCGGCGTGCAATCGATGGTCAGCCACGTGCTCGGGTCGCTCGGACGGTGGCACGACCAGAGCAACGTCGAGACGGCGGTGGAGGCCGTCCGTTCGGTCGGGTTGCCGACGTTCAACGTCGATGTGATCTACGGCGCGGCGGGGGAGCGGCTGGCGGACTGGGCCACGACCGTTGAGTCGATCCTCACCCTCGATCCACCGCACGTGTCGGCGTACGCCCTGACGATCGAAGCGGGCACGCCCCTCGCCACCCAGCCCGACCGTCATCCCGACGACGACGACCAGGCCGACAAGTACGAGCTGGTCGACGCCGCGCTCACCGCCGCCGGGCTCGCCAACTACGAGGTCTCGAACTGGGCCCGCCCCGGCCACGAGTGCCGGCACAACCTCGTCTACTGGCGCCAGCAGGACTACCGCGGATTCGGATGCGCGGCGCACTCACATCGCGCCGGGCGGCGGTGGTGGAACGTGCGCACGCCTGACCGCTACATCGAGCTCGTCGGCCAGGATCTGCCGACCGAGGCGTCGGGCGAGACGCTCGACGACGACACCCGCCGGATCGAGGGGCTCCAGCTGGCGCTGCGGATGAGCGACGGCGTCCCCGCCGATGCCCTCGACGGCGGGGAGCTCGACGGCCTGGTCGACCGCATCGGTGATCGCTGGGTGCTGACCCGCGCCGGCCGCCTGCTCGCCAACGAGATCTCCCTGCGCCTCCACTGACCCGCCCTCAAGCCGTAGCCCAAGGTTTGTGTCACCGACGTCGGCGAAGGTCGCCGATCGCGGTGACACAAACAGATGAGGGTCGCCGATCGCGGTGACACAAGCAGTCGCAGTTGGCGTTGTCGCGACCAGGCGAGTGGGTGCTAAAGGCGGGCGAACAGCTCGGGGAAGACCTTGGCGACCTTGGCGGTGAGGTAGTCGCCGTAGGTGCCGTCCCAGAATCGCACGCTCGTTCCGTCCCACCTACGATCGGCGTCGTCAGCAGGTGGTGATCCTTCGAGCGGCAATGGCACGACCTCGGCGTCCCACGACGGGTCGAAGAAGAACGGGTACGACAGCCGGCTCTGTCCGCTCAGGTTCCTAACACGGTGCGGCGTCGATCGGTATCGGCCGTCGGTCAGGCGATCGAGCATGTCGCCGATGTTGCACACGAGCACATCGGGCTCGGCGGGCACGTCGATCCAGCCGCCGGGGGCGTGCACCTGCAACCCCCCACGATCGTCCTGGGCGAGCAGAGTGAGCAGGCCGTAGTCGGTGTGCTCGGCGACGCCCCAGTCGGAGTCGTCGCCCGGCGGGTAGTGGAAGATCCGGAACAGCACGGTCGGATCGGCGGTCAGGTTCTCCTCGAACCAGGTCGGCGTGAGTCCGAGCCCGATCGCGATGCCGCGCATGACGGCGGCCGCCACGTGCTCGAGCTGGGCGAGCCACTCGAGGACCGCCGGACCGAGGTCGGCCGGTTCGGCGGGGAACAGGTTCGGCCCGTGCAGAGGTACCCCGGCCACGACTCGCGGGTGGGTCGCGGGGTGTTCGGCGCCGATGTACAAGCCCTCCTTGCGGTCGGGTCGCCCCGATGTCAGCTCGCCACCGACGGGAAACCATCCTCGCCACGCCGAGCCGCCGTTGGGCATCGCGATCGCTTGTTTGACGTCGTCCGGCTGGGCGAAGAACTGGCGGGCCGCGGCGTCGATCCGGCCCAACAGATCGGGGTCGACGCCGTGCCCGGTGATGCGTAAGAACCCGATGTCACGGCAGGCCCGATCGATCTCTCGGGCCACCGTCTCGACATCGCCGATGCCTTCCACGAGCGGTGCCACATCGACCAACGGGAGGTGGGTCGGGGCGGTCACGACTGCTAGCGTACGGCCCGCTACGGGCGCGTAGCTCAGTTGGTTAGAGCGCTTCCATGACACGGAAGAGGTCCCGGGTTCGAGTCCCGTCGTGCCCACTTCACCGTCGGTCGACGAGGTGTGTCGCTCAGGACGCGTTGCCGTTGACGTCGACCACGAGGTGGGCGGCGGCGGACGTGTAGATGCACACGCGACCACCGTCGCCGATCTTCGCCGCGACCGCATTCGGGATCGTCTGACCGGACGCGTAGTTCAGGTTCGAGGCGGTCGGCACTGGGGTCCCACATGGGAACACGGTCATGAATCCGGCCGAGGACGGACCGATGGCGGTCACATTGAGCATGGCCGTTCTGGCCGTCGACGGGACGCCTCCCAGCCCGGCGACCTGTACCTCGGTGATACTCCCGGCTGGCCGGGCTCCTCCGTTGCTCCGGGAGTCGAACAACCGGGCCGGATTCAGGGCCGCAAGCGTCGAGCCGAGTGGGACGAATCCATTGACGTCGACGATCAGTCCGGCAGAACCGGACACGTAGACGCACACGAGGCCGCTATCGCCGACGCGTGCCACGACGGCGTTGGCGATCGTTTGACCCGTCGCAAAGTTGAGGTTGGACGCTTCTGGGATCGCGTTCCCGCACGGGAACACCGTCATGAACCCCGCCGACTGCGCGTCGATGGCGGTGACGTTCAACGTGACTGCCGCCGGATTCGACGGATACCCGGGTCGGCCACCGACCGCGATCGCGGTCACCGATCCGTCTGCTCGTGGCCCGCCACTGTTGCGCGAGTCGAAGAACCGGGCCGGCGCGACCGGCGTGATGTCGGACGTGGCCGGCAGGTACCCGTTGACGTCGACGATGAGGTGCGCGGCCGAGTAGGTGTAGATGCAGACTTGGCCATCGGCGCCGAGTTTGGCGAACACCGCGTTGGCGATCGTCTGCCCAGCGGCGTAGTTCAAGTTCGATCCGTCTGGAACGGCCCCGTCGCACGGGTACACGGTGAGGAACCCGGATGCCTGCGCTTCGACGGCCGTGACGTTCAAGATCGCACCCGTCGCGCCAGGCGGGACGCCGCCGACGCCTGCAACCTGCACGTGGGTGATCGATCCGGGGGACCTTGGTCCAGCCCCGTTTCGGGAGTCGTACAGCCGGGCCGGGGTTCCCGTGAGCAGCGCGTCGGCGACGAACGTTGCCGTGACTGATCTCGCGGCGGTCATCGACACCAGGCAGGATGTCGAAACTCCCGAACACGCGTCGGACCATCCAGCAAAGCTCGAACCCACCGAAGGCGTCGCAGTCAGCGTCACCGCCGTCTCGGACGCGAACGACGCCGAGCAACTCGACCCGCACGAGATCCCAGCCGGCGACGACGTGACCGTTCCCGACCCGTTCCCAACGCGGTCAACCGTGAGAAGCGGCGCGGACGTCGCGGCGCCAACGTAGAGCAGCTTGTCCGGATCGCCACAGCACTCGGTCAGCACACCCTTGGTGGTCGCCGCTTCGATCGCCACCCAGACCTGCTCAGGGGCCGCCGACGGCGAGCCCTGCAGGACGAGCGCGGCGGCGCCGCTGACGTGCGGTGCCGCCATGGATGTGCCGCTGAGGAACGCGGAGGCGGTGTCTGTCGCCGACGGATACGCCGACAGGATCTCTGATCCCGGCGCGAACAGGTCGTTGCACGACCCGTAGTTCGAGTAGTCGGCGTCGTCGTCGTCGAACTCCGAGGCCGCGACGGTGATCGCCGCGGGTACGCGGGCCGGGCTGACTCCGCACGTCGGCTGCGCCTCGTTGCCAGCCGCGATGACCACGGTGATGCCGTCGGCGATCATGGCCTGCACTGCCGAGTCGAGGACGGCCGACGGCGATCCACCGAGGCTCATGTTGGCGACCGCCGGAGTGCCGGCGACGTGGTCGTCGATGACCCAGTTGATCCCGGCAATGACGCTCGAATCGGAGCCGGAGCCGTTGCACGTCAGAACCTTCACCGGGATGATCGTCACGCCCTTGGCGACCCCGTACGTCGTACCGCCGACCGTGCCGGCGACGTGGGTTCCGTGCCCGTTGCAGTCCCACACCCCGGTGCCGTCACCAAAGTTCCAGTACGCGCCGTAGGGAGCCCGGCCGGCGAACTCGACGTGAGACATCCACAGTCCGGTGTCGATCACGTACGCCTTCACGCCCACGCCAGTTGCAGTGGAGGAGTATCCCGAATCGAGTGGCAACGATCGCTGATCGATCCGGTCCAGACCCCACGGCGCGTCGACCTGAGTTCCGCTGGCGGTCACGATGGCGTCGCGTCCGATCTGCTCCACGTCCGGGAGCGAACGCACGCGTTCCATGTCGGCCGCGTCGAGGGCGACGACGAATCCGAACAACGCGTCGTCCCAGACATCGAGTGGCTCGAGGCCGAGCCGGTCCAAGTCGGTCAACGTTCGCTCGAGGGCCGCCTGATCCTCGACCTCCACGACGAACTTCGGCAGGACATCCATGGTGCCGATCTCCGACGACCCGCCGAACTGCTCGAACCGGGTTTCGTCCACGACATCGGACCTCGCCGACGACATGTGCAGACCGACCGACGACGACCGTGCGTGGCCGAGAACCTCAGGTTCGGCCGCCACCGAACCCGCAGATGTACCGGCCACGATCAACGTGATCAGCACCCCTCGCCGTGCTCCGGCGTACCCCGATCGTGGTGTCTCTCGCATACCGAACCCCTTCTCTGCCGCCCGCCAGGTTCAGTTGTGTCCCCG
>DATMDV010000107.1:0-3081 GCA_035557475.1 Ilumatobacteraceae bacterium | reverse complement strand
GACCGGGTACAGGGTACGATCGTGCCGGTCGGAGATGGGTTGGCTGTTGGGGTCGTGAGCGGCTGCTAACGGCAAAGATGACAGAATTCGGTATTCTGTATTCTGAATTCTGTCATCTTTGCCGTTCGTCTATTGCCGTACCTCATCGAGGCACCAGCTCGACCGTCCCCGGAACACTTCTCTCCATCTCCCGTTCATCCACGCGAACACCAGCAGCGACGTTTCCTGCCCGATTCGCCACTCCTCGGCGATGATCTCGTCGATGCCGTCGCCGGTGAGATCCAGGTGGTCGAAGAAGCGGCGGTATACCGCACCCGCGATCGGACCGTTCACCACATGCGACATCGTCGCCGTGTAGCCATCGACGTCGCGGTCCGCGATCACGAAGAGGTGGACGGTGTTGGCGGTCGCCGAGCCCGCATCGGTCGCCGTTGGATCGATGTACGATGCGACGATCGTCGGGGAGTCGGTCGCGCCGGTGTTGATGGCCACCGCGCGGAAGTCGAGCGCGTCCAGCATCTTTCCGTCGACACTCTCGGGAGCACCGGCTTCGATCGCGACCTTGCGGCCGGTTCTTGCCAACTCCGCACCAGGGAGGGGCTTGGGTGTACGTGGTGACGCGCGATCGAACGACGACGCCAGGGCCTCGACGGTGTACGAGGATTTCGTCATCCCCGTGACCGTGACGCTGGCGAGGGGAGTGAGTGCCTGGCACCCGGGAAGCTCGTACAGCGGGGTCTCGGGTCGCTCCCACATGCCTTGCCGGACCGTCACCGTGCCTCGGGTGCGGCCGTCCTGGTAGAGCTTGTAGGTCTTGCCGCCCCGGAGGTACATGGCGTCGAGCTGGTGCCAGCCGGTCGACGACAGGGCGATCTTCTTCAGCTGCCCATCCTCGATGGCCGCAATCGGGATCATCCGCGGATCTTCTTTCTCGCCGAAGATCTGGAAGAGGATGTGGGGGCGCGCGGCGAGATTGAGGGCCTCACCGGGCGCGATCTCCGGGGGAGCCGGTCGATCTCCGCCAATGAATCCTTTCGCCTTGTCACACCCGGTAACCACCGTTACGATGGTCACCAGCGTGGCGATTCGCTGGATGACGAACGCGCGCATCAACTCGCGGAAGTAAGACGAGAGCACGGCTGCCGAAGGCGGCCGATCGGCGGGACCTGAGACGGTGGCAGTGGAGCAGAGGCAGCGGGCAACCTACCCCCCCTCCATACCCGTGGCAACTTTCCACGACGCGGTGCGCATCCTCGCGCATCGCGTGCCCGGCGTTGCCACCGTCACCAGCACGGCACCCACGCTCGAGCGGCTCGAGGGTGTTCATGAGGCACCCCGGGTCATAGACGCGCAAGTCGTTGAAAATGCAACGGTGGCGCGCTCTGTCCCGGGGTCGCCGACCCCTGCGTTCGTCGCATTTCTCGATGGCATTCAGGAGAGCCGAGTGATAAAGCTCTCCCGAGGCATTCCCATCGTCTGGGGTCGTGTTTCCGCGGTCATCAAGTGCCGAATGGATCGTCGCCTCACGACATGGGAGCATCCGATCGTCGAATGTCGGATCTACGCCCCGCTCTCGGCGCTCGACGCGGACACGCGCCACAACCTTGGCGGTCTTCCACTCGTCGACACCTCGCGCTCGGACGACGACGAAGTGCTCTCGCGCCATCCTGCGCACGTCACGGAGCAGGCGCTGCACGCGGTGCAGCGCGATCGCGAGCGCGCCGAACGCACATTGGCCGAGCACTGGTGTGAGACGAGGCGAGAGCCGCTGCTGGTGGACGGCAGCATCTCGGGCAGCGACATCGTCGCGACGCACAGCTGTGCCGTGGGCGTCGTCAAATCACACCGTCAGCTCTACGCGTCCGCAGTGCTGCTCGATGCCATTCTCGGTTTGGCCTGCGGGGAGCGGACTCCTGTCGTGCGTATCGCCCCGCGTAATCGAACGCCGGTGCACTCGTGGTACCTGCGGCTTCGCGATGGCGTGGCGCACGATGCCCTCTGGGGCATCGTACGGGTCGAGGTTGCGGAGACGGCGGATCCCTCGGCGCGGGCGGATGAAGTGTCCCGCTGGGTGCTCGCCGAGCGTGCGCCACTGGCGCTGCCGGATTCCCGGTGGGACCGTATGGCATACCCGGTTCGAGAGTGTGAAGAGTTCCTGCGTGCCATTTCGTGACGGCAAAAATGACAGATTCGAGGTCATCGAGGTCATCGAGGTCATCGAGGTCGTCGAGGAAATCGAGGTGACCGAGGCGACTTCACCTTGCTCACCTCGACATCCTCGACGACCTCGAGTCCAGCATCTTGCCGTTGAAACGAGGGAGTTGGATGCCTGAAAAAAGCTCACCGCTCGGCCGAGTCGTCGCGACCGAGCGCAAGCCCAACACGCCTCACGAGTTCCATTTCTGGACCGCGGTCGACTCGCCGGTCGGGATCGGAACGATCGTGCGCGTCGAAGGGACGCACGCCGTCGAGGGACACCTCCCGCGCGTGTACGGCGTCGTCGTCGAGGGATTCAGCTTCACCGACCTACTGTCCCCGCTGCACGATGTGCTTGGTCACGACGGGGATCCGCGCTCGTCGGCGATCGCCCCGACCGAGCGGCCGGAGGTCCGCCTCTACACCGCGGCGGTGCTGCGACAAATTCCGGAGGAGCCACTTCAGCCCGTTCCCATGGGCGAGGTGTTCCTCGCCAGCGACGAGGATGTGACGCTCGCGCTGCGCATGGACACGTACACGCGTCCTGAAACGCGCACCGCGATCCCCATCGGGCTCTATCGCTCCGGCGGCATGGATTCGCCGATCTATCTCGACGCCGACTTTCTCGTCGGCCCCGAGGCCGCGCACCTCAACATCACAGGGGTGTCGGGCCTGGCGACCAAGACGAGCGCGGTCGAGTTCATTCTCGCGTCGTTGTTCGCGCACTTCCCGGCGAGCAAGGGATCGGTGGCGGCGGTGTGCTTCAACGTGAAGGGACCGGACCTCTGCTACCTCGATCAGCCGGGCGACCTCGACGCGAACGATCTCGCCATGTACGACCGTCTCGGCGTCCCAGCGCGGCCGTTCGATCGCGTGCAGTACTTC
>DATMDV010000106.1:0-8652 GCA_035557475.1 Ilumatobacteraceae bacterium | reverse complement strand
GGCGAGTGGCTTGGTGGGGCCGTACTCCTTGCGGATCGCCATCAGGCCGGGCATCTCGTGCTCGGCGAGGTGCATCTCCTTGCGCCCGAACGGGGCAAGGGAGAGGTCGGCGACGCGGAAGTCGCGGCGCGCGTCGAGTGTGGACGTCATGACAGGGGTCTCCTCCGAGATGAAATGTGTGAGGAGCGAGCCGGGGCCTGCTGGCACCGATCGGGTCAGCCCGCGTCTGGTCCCCGCATTGTAGCGGCGAGGTTGGTGGCGATGGCCGGTCGTCGTTCCCGAGTCGGGAACTCGTGGTCGGCTAGTCGGAGAGCACGACGGCGGAGAAGTCGACGAGGTAGTGGACGAAGCCGTTGTAGTTGTACACCCGGACCCGGTGCGGATCGGATGCGTCGCCGCCGTACTTGAGCAGCGCCATGTTCGGCACGCTCTCGTTCTCGACGAGGTTGAGGTTCGACGCCTCGGGCGGGACGCCGGCGCTCGCCGGTGTCGGGAACGCGGTCATGAACGTGTCGACCGGCGTGAACCAGTCAGCCGGACGCTCGAGGGCCGTCGCCGTGAAGTTGCCGATCAGTGCGGACTGGTTGCCGACCCACTCGCCGCCGATCCTCACGTCGTTGACGAAGTCGTGGAAGCTCCAGTCCTCGGCCTTGCCCGGCGCCAGTGACGCCGAGCCGAACGCCGGCTGGCGGGTGTCGAGCACGCGGAACGGCGACGTGAGCGGTACGACGCGACCAGCGGCGGTGGCCTCTGGCATGCCGTTGACGAGGTAGCCGACGATGTCGACGACGAGATCGACCGAGCCGCTCTCGTTGAAGAGCCGGATCGCACCGTCGGCCCCGACCGGCACGAGCACGAGGTTGGGCTTGATCTGCCCGGCCCGCAAGTTGAGGTTGCTGGTCGACGGCCACTGGCCGCCGGTCGGTGTCTCGGGCACGACCGACACGAACGTCGGCTGGCTGCCGGAGCGGTTGTTGACGCCGGTGACGTTGACGAGCGCGCCGACGACCGACGGGGAGTTGGGCACGATGTCAGTGACGGCCGGGTTGAGCGAGTCGGCACCGCGGATCGGCACCGTGACGACTTCCAGGGCGGTTACCGGATCGGCACCGAACGTCGGGTTGCGAGAGTCGTAGACGCGACCGGGGCCGACCGGGATCAGCCGCGCGCCGCGTGTCTGGTAGCCGCTCGTCGAGAACCAACCGAACACGTCGATCAGCACGTGGGAGGTCCCGGCGGCACCCTCGGAGATGAGACGGATCACGATCTTGCCCTCGGCGCCCGGGCGCACGATCGCCATGTTGGGCACGTTCTGACCGGCCTGGAAGTTGACGAGTGACGAGTCGCCCTCGTTGGCGCCCTTGCCGAACACGCGCAGGTAGCCCTGCTGGGTCGGGCTGACGACGGTGATGTTGACGGCGACCGCCAACACGTTGGCACCCTGCGCCGTTGCGGGCAGACCACCCTGGCCGAGCAGTTGGACCTCGAACGCCTGGCCCACGCCGGGGACGAGTGCCTTGGGGCCTGGCGCGGTCGGGTCGTTGATGCCGCTCCGAGTGTCGAGTACGCGCTGGGGCGCGAGGGCGTGGTACTCGCCGCCCGAGCCGAGCGCGGCGGCCGCCACGGCGCGACCCGGATCGGGTGAGCTCACCAGGATCGAGGTCACCGCCGAGCCGATGACCAGGCCCAACGCACTGATCACGCGCAACCAGCGCCGCTTGATCATCGTCACGGGCGGCAACTGTAACGGATCCGTCATCTGGATCAATAGCGGACCGCTGATTTCTCACCACGGGCCGCGGTCGGCCGACATCACTGGGCGACGAAAACCGTGCGCCGCTGCGACGAACAGCCCGCCCCGCTCCCGGGCGCAGCGCTATGCAGTGAACGTCGGTGCGATCGCGTCGCGCTCGATCACACTCATCACGCGCTCGTGCTCGGCGTCGTCGACGGTCACCGACTCGTCGATCAGCATCACCGGGATGTCGTCGCGGACGTCGTAGCGCCGCTTGAGGCGCGGGTTGTAGAGCAGGTCCTCGGACTCGACGTAGTACAGCGGGCCCTTGTCCTCGGGACACGCGAGGATCTCGAGCAGTTTCGGACTCAGCGCCATCGACATCCTCCTCAGCTGCGGGTGATGAGCGACAGCAACCCTGCCACATGGGCGTCGCAGTCGTCGCGTGTCGCCGCCTCGAGGTTGAGCCGCAGCAGGGGCTCGGTGTTCGACGGGCGCAGGTTGAACCACCACGAGCCACAGTCGACCGTGAGGCCGTCGAGACGGTCCTGGGAGAACTTCGAGAACTCCTCGCTGACGTCGTCGATCACGGCACCCACGTCGTCGACGTGGGTGTTGATCTCGCCGCTCGCGGCATAGCGCTCGAACGGCTTGCGCAGGACCGAGAGATCGACGCTCGAGCGCGACAGCTCGTTGATGACGAGCAGCGACGCGATCAGACCGCTGTCGGCACGGTAGTTGCGAGCGAAGTAGTAGTGCGCCGAGTGCTCGCCGCCGAAGATCGCCCCGGTGTCGAGCATCACCTGCTTGATGTACGAATGCCCGACCTTGGTGCGCACCGGGATGCCGCCGTGCTCGCGAATCGTCTCGGGGACGGCCCGCGAGCAGATCAGGTTGTACAGCACGGTCGCGCCCGGATCGTTGCGGAGCATCGCCGCGGCCAGGATCGCGGTGGTCGTCGAACCACTGAGCCCGTGACCGGCCTCGTCGACCACGAAGACGCGATCGGCGTCGCCATCGAAGGCCAGCCCGATGTCGAATCCGCCGGACATCACGCGAGCCCGCAGGTCGCGCTGGTTCGCAGGCTGCAACGGATCAGCCGGATGGTTCGGGAACGTGCCGTCGAGCTCGGGGAACATGACCTCGAGGTCGAGCGCCTCGAGCCGCTCGAAGGCGGCGGGCACCACGAGCCCACCCATGCCGTTGGCGACATCGGCGACGACGCGGAGCGATCGGAACGTCGTGGGATCGACGAACGTCATCACGTGGTCGATGAACTGGTCGAGCAGAGTGCGCTCGCTCCGTTTGCCGACGACGACGGCGGGCACGGCCCGGTCGCCGGCCAGCACCCGATCGGCCAACGCGCGGATCTCGGCGAGCCCCGAGTCGATGCCGATCGGACGGGCACCGGCGTGGCACAGCTTGATGCCGTTGTACTGCGCCGGGTTGTGCGATGCGGTGAACATCGCGGCCGGTGAGTCGAGTGAGCCCGCCGCGAAGTAGACGAGGTCGGTCGACGCCAGCCCGATGTCGATGACGTCGATTCCCTGGTCCATCACGCCGGCGGCGAATGCGTCGACCAGCTCCGGACCACTCGGACGCATGTCGCGCCCGATGAGAATTCGGTCGGTGCCGACGAACTTGGCGAAGCCGACTCCGAGCGCGTGAGCGACGTTCGCATCGAGCTGGTCGGGGACCGTGCCTCGGATGTCGTACGCCTTGACGATCTGATCCAGTACTGACATGACGCCGGTCGACGCTATCGGGTGGGATCGACGGGAGGCTCCGGTTCGTCCCCTGACCAGCTGCGCGGTTCGCGGTCGTCGACCGGATCGGGGTCGTCCGCCGACGAACTGCCCGGCTCGTGATCGGCGGTGGGCTCCGGTTCGCTCGCCGACCAGTTGCGCGGTTCGCGGTCGTCGGGAGGATCGGGTTCGTCGGTCGAGTCGGAGGCGTCTGGCGGATCGGCGACGACGGGCGGCGGCGGATCGGTCGCGGTCGGCCGCGGTCGGATCCAACGATCCTCGTCGGCGATGCCGTGCGGCTCGAAGCGTTGTGGGTCCCACGGATCGTGATCGGCGACGACGTGCGGCGGCGGCATCGATGCGCCGCCGAGCTCGACCGCCGCCACCGAACCGAACACCGGGACGTCGGCCGCGTGGCGGACGTCGCCGCGTACGCGCAGGACGATGCACAACGCGACGCCAACGATCGCGAGCAAGGTGAACAGCCAGTCGGCACCGCTGCGCCCGTAGGTCAATTCGACATCGGTAGCGGTCGGGACGACCACCATCATGTTCGGACCGATGCGATACGGGCCGAGCGCTCCGGACGCCTCCCAGTTCGGGAAGTAGCTGACCTTCACGACGACGGGCACGCCGACTTGATCGACGGAGAACGACAACGACTGCTGCTCGATGCGCACGTCGGACACCGCGACCGGCGGCAGCGCGACGGGCTCGATCGGCTCGACGGGTTCGACGATGTCGACCTTGCGGCCGGGTCCGCCGGGCTCACCCTCCCGGCGTTCGAGGTCGACCTGCACCGAGATCCGCTGCCAGGCGGGCGGGCCGTCGTCGGCCGGCATCGCCGCCCACTCGTCGGGGTGCTGGAACCAGCTCGTGCCGAGCTCGAGGTTGCGCTCACGCGCGTCGCCTGAACGCCCCCTGACGACGACGGGCTGGATGGTCAAGGGCTCGATGAGGACCGAGTCGGTGACCTCGTAGATCTCCCACGGACCCGAGGACGCGACGAGCACGAGCTCGGGCTGGGCGGCCGCCTGGGTCTTGGCCTCCGGAGTGCGCACCATCGCGTAGTGCACACCGAGGGCACGCATCTCGCGCACTCCGATCGCGGCGTTGGTGTTCTCGTACCGCAGTTCGCGCACCGGGTTCGACGACTGCTTCGACATCGACGCCACGGTCAAGAAGTGGTACGGCGTCGTGCCGGACGCCTCGAAGAAGAGCCCTTCCATCGAACCGATGCAGCCGTCGGTCCAGTGCGGCAACAGCATCAGGGCCATCGTCGTCCCGTACTTGCCGTTGTCCTCGTTGTTCTCCCACATCGCCCGACCGCACCCGTGGGCCGGGTCTTGTCCGAGCCGCTCCATCGTGCGCACCACGGCCTCGTACTCGGTGTAGTACTCGTTGCGCCCCTCGTAGCCGGCGAAGTTGTAACGCGCCCAACCGTCACCGAGGGCGTCGGTGTTGGTCTCGGTGGCGCGGAACGGACCCCACGCGTAGACGGCCTTGTCGCCGTGCGGGATCCGCGTGCCGTCGTTGGGCAGCACCTGGAACATCCAGCCGAGCGTCACAAGCACGACGAGCGCGGTGAGCCCGGCGAACGCGGTCGACGGCCCGACGGTGGCGGGCACCGACGCCCGGCGGTCGGTGATCAAGTTCCACGCGATCGTGAGCACCTCGACCGCGCCCATCATCATCAACAGGTAGCGGACGAGGTAGACGAACGGCAACAGGCGCGGGTTCCACAGCAGGCCGATCACGGGCAGGCTCTCCTGGGTCCAGAAGACACCGGCCACGAAGACGAGGCCGATCACGCCGAGCGCCGAACCCGTCAGGTGGCGTCGCATCACGGCGGCGCCGAACCCGATCACCGCGAGCGAGGTGATCAGGATGTCGAGCGGCGGCGTGAGTGGGAAGAACATGTCCCAGAACGAGTCCTCGGCGCCCTGCGGGCGCTTGCCGTACTTCATGTCGGTCATGTACGCGTGGTCGAGGAGGAACGGGCCGACCCACCAGATCAACAACAGCACCGTGGTGATCCCGACCGTGGCCGCGTACACGAGCCGGGTGCGGTCGATCCACAACAGGCAGATGATGACCGCCGAGAAGGCGACGAAGATCAGCACGATGCCGTGCGAACAGCACGCCGCGGCGAGGATGACCGCCGTCCAGACCCGGTACTTGCCAGTGCGCAGACCCGCTGACAACAGGCCCAACCCGAGGATGCCGAGCGACAGCGCGATCGAGAACGAGAACTCGCCCGCCATCGTCGATTTGAGGTTCCCGCCGTAGATGCTGAAGCTCTCGTCGAGGGCGAACGCGAGACCGCCGAACGCGAACAGTTCGGGCACCGGATAGCGGAACCGACCGAGCCGGCCGAATGCCCAGCACGCCGCGGGGAGCGTGAGCAACCCGAGCACGGAGACGACCTTCAGGGCGATGCCGTACGCGAGCACGGTGTCGAGGGCGACGACGAGCAGGGCCGGCACCACCATGTAGAAGCGGTAGGTGGGCATGCCCGCGTACCAGTCCATGCTCCATCCGTTGAGCCGCCACGACGGGAGCAGGTGGTCGCGGAGGAACGCCGGACCCCACACGTGCGCCCCGAAATCACCACCCGTCGGTGTGGTGTCGTCGAACACGAGGTCGCGCGAGGACGACAGCGGATTGAAGTGGACGACGTTCATCATGATCGCGGTGGTGACCGCGAGCGAGAAGACGGTGAACACGACCTGCACGATCCGCCGCGTCGGCCAGTCGGAGGTGGCCCATTCGGTCGGCCGGCGGAAGATCCGCCGGACCGTCCGACGAACACGATCGGGGCCGACCGGGACCGGTGGCGCGTCGGCATCGGCGGCCGGGCCGAGCGGCGGTGCCAGGGCGACGTCGGGAGCGAGGTCGACGTCGGACTCGCGGCCGGGGACCAGGTCGCCTTTGAACTCCCGATCGAACCAGTCGGTGAAGCCGTCGGCACCACCGGGCTCACCGATGCCGTCGGGCTGCGTCGCGGACTCGGCGACCGGATCGGGTTCGGGGTCGGGTGCCGACGGATCACGCGTCGCTGCGTCGGTGCGATCACTCATGGCCCGACAATCATGTCAGGGATATCGAGAACGCCACCGTCACTGCGTCAACGTCGTGCAGTCGTCATCGGCTGCCGATGACGGTGAGCAATCCGGTCGCGTTGAAGGCGGCGTGGGTGACGATCGACATGCCGAGCCGGCCGGTCGTGATCGCGCAGATCCCGAACACGAGTCCCGCCACGAACAGCCCGGGATACTCGACCGGGCGGAAGTGGATGATCGCGAACCACGCAGCACCCGCGAGCAGTGCCGGCACCTCGCTGATGCGCCTGACGAACGAGCCCTGCAACAGCCCGCGGTACACGAGCTCCTCGACGATCGGCGCGCCACACACGACGACGAGCACCAACACGACGACCGCCGCGCCGTCGGCGCGGTCGACGAGGTCGCGCGCCGTCTCCTCCAAGCGGTCGTCGCTGAACGTGTCGGGCCACCACGCACGCAACGGCACGTACACGAGCGGCACCACGACGAGTTGGGTCAGCAGGCCGATGGGCACCCCGATCGCGTCGATCGGCTGGAACTCGAGTCCGTAGTCGGCCACGAAGTTCCGGCTCCCGGCCCGGTCGGATGCCCACCACAGCCCGGCGAGATACGCGCACCAGGTGGCGACGACGGCGATCGCAAGCGTCGAGATCGGCAACGTCGCATCGTCAGGTCGGTCGCCCGACGTCGACGCCACGAGCTGGAAGACGAGTTGACCCGCGATCCACGTGGCGAACCAGACCGTAACGGCCGTGCGGACGTCGATCCGTCCTGGCCCGGCGCGTACGGCGGTGCGAGGGACGTGGGCGGGCACCGTTGCGACACTACCGGTGCGCGATCGCGCGTGGAATCAGTCGGCGACCAGACGAGCTTCTCGAGGATGTGGGGTGAGCCGACTCAATTGGACTCGTCACACGGCGATCAGCTCGGACGTCTCGCCGAGCGACCGGCGACGATCGCGCAACACCCACCCCTGGGGGACGGTGAGACGCGCCGCGTGGCGGCCGCACAGGTCGTAGGCGTGTGGATCGCGCTCGTGGGTGAGGTCGTCGAGCCACACCTGCGCCTGGCCGTACTGGTACGTCAATGTGACCGCCGCCCGCTCGGAGCAGCCTGTCCGCGAACAGTGCCTCGACACGGCCGCAACGGTAGGACGCGGCGCGGCGCGGATCGCGGATCCGGACAGTGGACACATCGAACCGTGATCAGTGCCCAACCGCCCTAGCATGTCTGCATGGACAAGCTGCCGCCCCCGCCTCCGCCACCGCCGCCTGGCCGCGGCCGGGCGGACGGACCGCAGCCTCCGCGCGACCATCGGGCGGGCGGCGGCGACGGTACCCGCCGACCAGGCCGGCCCAGCACGTGGCCGCGCTGGCTGCTCTGGGTCATCGCCGGCGTGCTCCTCGCCACGATCTTCGTTCCGAGCCTGCTCCCCGACGACAGCGGCAACGAGCTCAACTACACCGAGTTCCGCGACAGGGTCGTCGCCGGCGACGTCAGGTCCGTCGAGGTCAACCGCACGAGCGGAAAGATCTCGGGCGAGCTGACCTCGGGCGACAAGTTCTTCACCAACGGTGGCACCGATCGCGGCCTGTCGCTCGACGACGAGGCGCTGCTCGAGGAGCAGGGCGTCACGGTCGAGTTCAAGTCCCCGAGCTCCAACTGGCTGCTCAACGTCCTCGGCCTGATGCTCCCGGTCATCTTGATCATCGGGTTCTTCGTGTGGATGCAGCGTCGCGCCGCCGGCCAGATGGGCAACGTGATGTCGATCGGTCGCAGCCGCGCCAAGGCGTACAACACCGACAAGCCGTCGACGACGTTCGCCGACATCGCCGGTTACACCGGGGTCAAGCAGGAGATCACGGAGGTCGTCGACTTCTTGCGGATGCCCGAGCGGTTCCGTGAGATCGGCGCCCGCGTCCCCAAGGGCATTCTGCTCGTCGGGCCTCCCGGCACCGGCAAGACGCTGTTCGCCCGCGCCGTCGCCGGTGAGGCCGGCGTCGGGTTCCTCTCGGTCACCGGCTCGGACTTCATGGAGATGTTCGTCGGCGTCGGTGCCAGCCGCGTCCGCGACCTCTTCCAGCAGGCGCGGCGGATGGGCAGAGCG
>DATMDV010000105.1:0-5502 GCA_035557475.1 Ilumatobacteraceae bacterium | reverse complement strand
ATGGACGGCGTTCTCCCCTGCTTGGTGACCATGCCGAGCCCCCTTTGCTTCGATGCGGCACGACCAGCGTGCCCGATCGTGAATCGTAGTTGGTCGCCGTCAATGGCTGCCAGAGATTCGACGTTCGCGTCATATCCAGAGGACTAAGCTGAATCGATGCTTGCGCGGAAGGATGCCAGATCGCCTGGCGGCGCGTCTGTGGTCGGCAAGGAGACCAGTCGGGCCGAGAACGTCACGCCCCTGCCGACCACGCCGCTGACGGCACGAGGTGCGCGCACCCGTTCGACGCTGGTCAAAGCGGCCCGGTCACTGTTCGAGAAGCGCGGCTACCTCGACACCAACGTCGGCGACATCGCCGGTCGGGCACGGGTCGCGCATGGAACGTTCTACACCTACTTCAGCTCCAAGGAGGAGATCTTCGCCGAGGTCGCCGACGCCCTGCTCCACGACTTCCAGCGAATTGCCGACGAGGAACCCCACGTTCCCGCGAGCGGAGCCGTGAGCGAACGCATCGAGCGTGCCAACAGGGGTTATCTCAAGGCGTACGAGGGCAATGCCCGGATGATGGCGGTACTCGAGCAGGTCGCCACGTTCAATCCCCGTCTGGCCGCCGTGCGCCGCGCCAGCCGCCGCTTCTGGGTCCAGCGCGGCGCAGAATCGATCCGTCGCTGGCAGCAGCACGGCATGGTCGACGAGCGCATCGATCCTGCCTACGCGGCCAGCGCCCTCGGCTCGATGGTCGACCGCTCGGCGTACGTCTGGATCGTCCTCGGCGAGCCATACGACCGCGACGTTGCGGTCATCCAGCTGACCAGGCTCTACTGCAACGCGCTCGGGATCCCGTACCACCGCGACGATCCCGGCAGCTCCGAACGTGCCGAGGCGGCCGCCAGCAGCCACCACTCGGAGCACGCCTCACGAACTTGATACACTCGTCAACTCAGGTACACGACTGGGGGGCCGATGCTACTGAGTGACATCGTCCGGTTGAACGGACGCAAGGCGCCGTCACGCACCGCGATCGTGACGGGTGATCGCACCGTGACGTTCGGCGAACTGCGCGACGCTTCGTGGCGCGTCGCCAACGCGATGCTCGAGCTCGCCGATCCCGGCGACCGCGTCGGAATCCTCGCCGAGAACATCCCCGAGTACGTCGAGTGCTACTACGGCGTCCCCGCCGCCGGCATGGCGCTGACGTTCCTCAACTACCGCCTCCACCCGCAGGAGTGGGTGTGGATCCTCAACAACGCCGAGGCACGCGTGCTGATCGTCGAGCAGAAGTACCTCGAACAGATCGAGCCGCTGCTCGGCGAGATCGACACGATGCAGCACGTGATCGTGATCGGCGGCGCGCCCGGCGACCGCCCGAGCTACGCCGACGTCGTCGGCGCGGCCTCAGCCGAAGAACCGCCACGCGACGTCGACGAGGACTCGACCGCATGGCTGCTCTACACCAGCGGGACCACCGGTTTCCCGAAGGGGGCGATGCTCACCCATCGCAACCTCACCGTCGCCCTGCTGGAGTCGGTGATCGAGTACGAGCCGCAGCCCGACGAGCGCAACCTGGTGGCGTTCCCCCTCTGCCACGTGGCGGGATACACGGTGCCCGTCACGCACATGCGTGGTGGCCGGATCGTGCTGACGCCGATGTTCGAGCCGGAGCTGTGGATGCAGCTCGTCGACGAGCACGGCATCACGGGCACGGCATTGGCGCCGACGATGCTCAACATGGTGCTGCAGCATCCGAAGCTCCACGACTACCGGCTCGACACCCTGCGCGGCATCGGCTACGGCGCGGCCGCGATGCCGGTTGAGGTGTTGCGAGCGGCGATCAAGCGCTTCGGCCCGATCGTGTACTCCGGCTTCGGCATGACCGAGTTGGGTGGCAACGTCCTCACGTTCCCGAAGGCCGACCACGAGCGCGCGATCAACGGTGAGGAGCACCTGCTCGCGTCGTGCGGTACGCCGATGTGCCTCGCCGACGTCAAGGTCGTCGACGACGACATGAACGAATGCCCGCCGGGTGTCGTCGGCGAGATCGTGATCCGCGGCGAGCAGGTGCTGAAGGGCTACTTCCGCAACGACGAGGGCACCACCAAGGCGTTCGAGGGTGGATGGTTCCACACCGGCGACATGGCGCGCCGCGACGAGGAGGGCTTCTTCTACATCGTCGACCGGATGAAGGACATGATCATCACCGGCGGCGAGAACGTCTACAGCCGCGAGGTCGAAGAGGTCCTGTACACCCATCCGTCGGTCTCGGAGGCGGCTGTGGTCGGTCTGCCCGATCCGATGTGGGGCGAGAAGGTCACAGCCGTGGTCGTCCTGCGTCCCGAAACCACCGCGACCGAGGCCGAGATCATCGCGACTGCGGGTGGCCGGCTGGCCGGGTTCAAGAAACCGAAGCAGGTGATCTTCGTCGAAGAGCTCCCCAAGACCGTGAGCGGCAAGATCATCAAGCGCGAGCTGCGCGACCGGTACGCCGGAGTCAGCGATGGCTGAGGTGGCCGGCGCTCCACGGCTCGACCTCGTCGAGCTGTTCCGGCTCGACGGCAAGGTCGCACTGGTCACCGGAGCCTCCTACGGACTCGGCGTTCTGTTCGCCGAGATCCTCGCCACCGCCGGGGCCGACGTCGTGGTGACGGCCCGCTCGGTCGACAAGCTCGAATCGACCAAGGCGCTCGTCGAAGGGCTCGGCCGACGATGTCTCGCCGTCCAAGGCGACGTCACGTCGTATGCCGACTGCGAACGAGTCGTTCAACAGGCCATGGAGACGTTCGGCCGCATCGATGTCCTCGTCAACAACGCCGGCTGGGCCGACGATCGGCTGGTGCGCAGCGAGCGGTGCGAACCGGAGATGTTCGCCAAGATGGTCAACACCGACCTGATCGGGCTGTTCAACGTCACCCGCGCCGCCGCGCCCGACATGCTGCGCGGGGGCGGCGGCAGCATCATCAACCTGTCGTCGATCTTCGGCAACGCCGGGGCCGAGAACCGCACCGCGGGTTACTTCGCCGCCAAGGGCGGCGTCAACCAGCTCACCAGGCTGTTGGCCTGCGAGTGGGGCGATCGAGGGCTGCGCGTCAACGCCCTTGCCCCGAACTTCTTCATCTCCGAGATGACCCGCTCCCTGCTCGAGGACTCCGGGATGGCCGACTGGATGCGCAGTCGCACGCCGATGCGCCGCATGGGAGAGCTCCCCGAGTTGGTGGGTCCGTTCTTGTTCCTCGCGTCCGACGCGTCCAGCTTCGTCACCGGCGCCGTGCTCAACGTCGACGGTGGGTGGAGTGCGAGCGGCGGCTATGCGCAGAACCCACAACCATGGGACGATTGGAGCGGTGAGATGGGGACGCCGATCACCGCCGAACACGCTTCTTGATCCGCCCTCCCGGCTGCGGAGATGACCGCCAAGGAGTCGATCGCGGGCGTCGCCGACATGGACGTGTGGTCGGTCGTGCGTCCAGGTCCGGTCGACCAGCGCCCAATGGTGCGCGGTCGTCGACCGATCCCCCGTCCCGGGAGATCGGAGATCCTGGTCCGCGTTGCCGCCTGCGGTGTGTGCCGAACCGACCTGCACATCGCGGCCGGCGATCTTCCGGTCCATCGCCCTGATGTCGTGCCCGGGCACGAGATCGTCGGCTACGTCGAATCGCTGGGAGCCGACGCCCCGCGCTTCGTGGCCGGTGAGCGAGTCGGCATCGCGTGGTTGCGGAGCACATGTGGCAGCTGCCGGTTCTGCGCGACCGACCGCGAGAACCTCTGCCTGGCGCCGCGATTCACGGGGTGGGACGACGACGGTGGGTACGCCGAGTACGCGGTCGTGGCGGAGGACTACGCGTACCGTCTGCCGCCCGAGTTCGACGACGTTTCCGCGGCTCCCCTGCTGTGCGCCGGCATCATCGGCTACCGCGCACTGGAACGGGCGCTCGTCCCCGACGGCGGCCGGCTCGGAATCTACGGCTTCGGAGGATCCGCGCATCTCGCCGCCCAAATCGCGATCCACCGAGGTGCAACGGTTCACGTGATGACCCGCAGCGCGTCAGCGCGGGCGCTCGCCCTCGAGCTCGGGTGCGCGTCCGCGGGTCCGGCGTCCGCAAGTCCCCCCGAACCGCTCGACGCCGCGATCCTGTTCGCACCGGCCGGCGAGCTCGTCCCGGTCGCGCTCGGGGCACTCGACCGCGGGGGCACGCTGGCGATCGCCGGGATCCATCTGTCGGCCATCCCGCCGATCGACTACACGAACGAACTGTTCCAGGAACGCCAGGTGCGCAGCGTCACCGCCAACACCCGGCTCGACGGCGAGCGGTTCTTGCGGGAAGCGGCCGACGCCGGCGTCCGGGTCCACACGGTCACGTATCCGTTCGGGGCCGCCGACCAGGCGCTGCGCGACCTGTGGGACGACAAGGTCGACGGCGCCGCCGTGCTCGTCCGTGCCTGAGCGAGGAGCACGCGAGTGCGAGCTCCCGGCGCACGATGGCGACGACTCAGACCTTCTGCTCGAGACGGCCGGTGTCGACGTCGTACAGGAATCCGCCGACCGCAACCGTCGCCGGAATGAGTGGATGCGCCTGAACCGTGCGGACGTCCTCGTGCAAGGCATCGAGTTGGTCGACGACCACCGCGAATGATTGCCACGACGCATCCTGGCCGCTCGACGCGCTGACCCGCATCCGCAACTCGTTCTCGCTGGACGATGCCATCAAGCACTGGGTGTGCGGAATGACGAGTATCCGCTCGACACCGAGCAGGTGCACACCGAGCACGAGGGCTTCGAGCGCAGCCAGCGTCACGCGACCACCCGGATTGCGGAAGATCTTGGCGTCGCCGGGCCGTAGCCCGAGCATCCCCAGCGGGTCGATGCGCGAGTCCATGCACGTCACGACGGCGACGCCGGCGTGGGCGACACCATCGAAGCCGGCCAGCGCGAACGACGCGGCGAACGTCCGGTTCGCCTCCAGTAGGTCGTCGAACTCACCAGCCATGTCCCGCACGCTAGGAAACTTCGCCACGGTGCGGCACCTCCTGCAGCAGACGTCACGGATATTCGGGTCACCTGTCAGTCAACAGTAGCCTCACCTATCAGATGAACCAGGTGCGCCTCGCATGACACCGCCGGTAGTCCCGGGCCGTGGTCCGCTCGCCGACACGCTCGCCCGGCTCGATGCGGCCGACGAGTACTGCCGGTTCGTCGCCGGCGAGCCGGGCGGGGATGGTTGGCATCGCCTCGACGAGGTGCTCGCCGACGCCGCCTTGCTCGACGACTGGTACCAGACCATCGTCGAGGGTGCCGCGTGCGGCAAGCGCGACGTCGCCGGGTCGTACTTCGCCGGCTGGATCAGTGGTGTGATCGTCGACACCGCGGTGATCGCGCTCATGGCCGAGCAGCGGTCGTGGCCACTGTGCGACACCAACCTCGCCGTCCACCGTCACGACGAGGGATGGTTCGACGGACTCGCCGTGCTGGCCCCGGACGTCCGGATGCTCAGCAGCGATCCCGACGCG
>DATMDV010000104.1:0-13384 GCA_035557475.1 Ilumatobacteraceae bacterium | reverse complement strand
GACGCAGGCTTCGAGCGAGAGCTCGAGGCCTTCACCCAGCTCACCGGCATCGAGCTCGAGCTTGGATCGAGCGAGGAGCAGGACGTCCAGAACATCGCGACCGGAGACCTCGAGCTCCCGGACATCGTGGCGTACGGAGGTCGGATCCCCACATGGGCTCAGCCCCGCGCGATCGACATCGACCAGCTCATCGACAGTGAGACGTTGCGAGCCGACTTCGGTGAGTACCTGCTGAGGTTCGGAACCGTCGCCGATGACGGCGACACCCCATCCCGAGACGGAACGGTTCGTGCGATCCCTCTGACGGTCGACTTGAAGGGCCTCGTGTACTACCCGAAGGAAGAGTTCGAGGCGGCAGGGTATGAGGTTCCGGCGAACTGGGAGGATTTACTCGCGCTGTCTCACCAGATCGTCACCGACGGTGGAACGCCGTGGTGCTTCGGCTTCGCGTCCGGCTTTGCCAGCGGATGGCCCGGTTCCGATTTTCTCGAGAGCCTTGTGCTGCGCGTCGATGGTGTCGACACGTACGACGCGTGGATCGCCGGGGACGTCGGGTTCACCAGTCCCGCTGTGATGGAGGCCGGCCGACTGGCGGACGAGCTCATCTTCGAACCCGGCTTCGTACGCGGCGGACCGGAATTGATCAGCAACGAGACCTGGGACGACCAGCTGTTCCACATGCTGAACCGCAACAGCGTCACCGGCGCAATCGAGCCGGAGTGCTGGTTGTACCACCAGGCCAACTTCGTGCTCAGGCTGGTGCCGCCGGGGACCCGGATCGGCCAGGACATCGACTTCTTCGTGCTCCCGCCGGTCGACCCGGATCAGCCCACTCCGAGCATCGGCGGTGGTCTGTCCGCGTCGGCACTGGTCGACCGGCCCGAGGTCCGGGCGTTCGTCGAGTTCATGGCGAGTCCGCAGTGGGGGGAGGTCTGGGCGGGCGACGCCGACGGCGGGTTCATCTCGGCGAACCGGCGATTCGACACCACGTCCTACGGTGACCCAGCTGCGGATCCCGCGGCGGCGGTCCGCTTCGCCATGGCGTCGGCGGTCCGGACCGCGCTCGACGCGGGTGTGTGGCGATACGACGCATCAGATCTGATGCCCACCGAGATCGGTGGTTGGACCGAAGGCATCGGACCGGGCGCGTTCTGGCAGGGACTGGTCGACTGGGTCGACGGGATCCGCCCGATCGAGGAGGTCCTCGCTGACATCGATGCGGAGCGGGCCGCCCTCGGGACGGACGGCGAGCCATGAGCGATGATCTCATCCATGTCGACCAGGCCGCTGGGAGCTCTCCCCATCGAAGGCGCAATCGTCCAGCGAGCCTCGCCGGCCGATGCACCCGAGTTGCTGGTGCTGCAGCGGTGCTGCTGGGTCGACGAGGCCATTGCCAACGACACCCTTGACATCCCTGCCCTGCACGAGACGCTCGCGGACGTACGGGCGTGGCTCGACGCGTGGACCACGTGGTGTGTTCGCGTCGACGGCAGATTGGTAGGCGCGGTTCGCGCCTACCAGGACGGTCCGTCGTGGGACATCGGCCGGCTGATGGTTGCACCGGACCTCGCGGGCCAGGGCCTCGGTGGATGGCTGCTGCGACACGCCGAGGCGCACGCACCTGCCGACGTCGAGTCCATCACGTTGTTCACGGGATCACAGAGCGTCCGCAACATCGCCATGTACGAACGCGCCGGCTTCCGCCGCACCCCCGCGTCAGCACCTCCGGGGATCGTCCGCCTCGTCAAGCACAACGACCCAGACCGGCAATAGTTGCGCCACTGGCCGCGCGCCGATTCGGGACTGACGTCGTCACGCCACCTGCTGCACCTCAGACGACGTGGCGGATGACGAGGATGGCGACGTCGTCCTCGGCCGGCCCGCGGTCGAGGAGCGCGCCCCGCCGGCTGGTCCCGCAGACTGCCCAGTGTCCTCGAATTCGCGCGATACGTGAACTTTCCGCAATCGTCGGCGCGGATTCTTGATCGCCCCTTGACATCGCCGATAACAGTGCGATCCTTGGGCCATGGGTTCATGGACCGATCTCGAGGGACGCCACTGGGTCGACGAGGCACGCCACTGTTGGTCACCCGACGCACGCCTGCTGACCTGGTGTTCGAGTCTCACCGAGGACACCTCGCGCCGCCACATGTACCGGCTGGGACACAAGTCCATCACGTCCGAAGAGGGCGAGGAGTTGCGCAAGAGATGGGGCGGACCGCCCGACTGAACCAGCGTGGGCGCTGCATCACGCAGAGTGGCGGCATGAAGGCCGCCGCGACTTGCCTAGCCTGGGTCGTCGGATCATGCCTGCCTCGGACTCCCGCAACATCGTGCTCACCGGCTTCATGGGCACCGGCAAGACCACCGTCGGTCGGCTGCTCGCCGAACAGCTCGGGTACGAGTTCGTCGACACCGATTGGGTGATCGAGGAACGCCACGGCAAGATCGCCGACGTCTTCCGCACGTTGGGCGAGGAGGGCTTCCGACGCATCGAGCGAGAGCTCGCCGCCGAACTGGCCGATCGCGTCAAGCTGGTGATCTCCACGGGCGGTCGAATGATGCTCGATCCGCAGAACGTTGCGAGTTTGAGCCGCAACGGCCGGGTCTTCTGCCTGGTTGCCACTCCCGACGAGATCTTCGATCGTGTGACCAACGATGCGTCCCGGATCGAGCGTCCGCTGTTGTCGGTTCCGGACCCTCGCCAGCGGATCGTCGAACTGCTCGCCGAACGCAGCCCTGACTATCGCCGCTTCGCGCAGCTGACCACCGACGCGATCAGCGCCGACGCGGTCGCGTCGGATCTCGTCGCGCTGGCGAGGTCAGATCCTCATCGCTTTGCTATCGACAATCCGAGCGGCGACTACGAGTACTCGGTCGGCGCCGCGGTACTGCCGTTCGTTCGACAGCTGGCCCGGATCGACGGCCCGATGGTGGTCGTCACCAATGCCGAGGTAGGTGGCCTCTATCTGGCGAGCTGCGGCGAGGTCGACCTCACGATCACACTCCCGAGTGGGCACGGGCGTCAGAAGAACCTCGCCGCGGTTCAACACGTCTACGACGCGTTGCTCGACGCCAACGTCGATCGCTCCTCCACGATCGTGTCGCTCGGGGATTCGATCGTCGGCGATGTGGCGGGCTTCGCGGCGGCGACATACCTCCGCGGTCTCGACCTCGTGCACTGCCCGACGGATCTGATCGCCATGATCGACACGAGCATCGGGGGCAAGGTCGGGCTCGACGTTCCGCAGGGCAAGAACCTGATCGGCCTGTTCAAGCAGCCCTCTGCGGTCGTTGCCGATGTGGCAACGCTCCAGACGCTCAGTCGTCGTCAGTTCGCGTCTGGGATGGCCGAGGTCGTGAAGCACGCGTTGATCGCCGGGTCGCACCTTCTCGACCAACTCGAGGGCGGCGAGTGGCATGCGTCGAGTCACGAGGAACGCGATGCGCTCGGCCGGCTCCAGACGCTGGTCGCACAGGCGATCCAGGTCAAGATCGCGATCGTCCAGGACGACCCCTTCGAAGAAGCGCGTCGGGCCATCCTCAACCTCGGGCACACGTTCGCGTACGCGTTCGAACAGGTGGGGGGCGCAACACTCACCCACGGCGAGGCGGTCGGACTCGGGTTGGTGGCCGCGGCGCGGCTCTCCGAGCAAGGAGGGTTCGCGACGCCGGGCCTGGCTGACCGCGTCGAGTCGTTGGTCGCCCGGGTGGGCCTCGCAACGACCTTGCCGACCGCGATGCATGTCGACGCGCTCGTCGAGGCGATGCATCGTGACAAGAAGCGTCAAGGAGGCAAGCTCCGATTCGTGCTCATGCACGACATCGGCGAGCCCTTCGTGGCCGACGACGTTCCGTCGACGGCGCTCGAGAAGGTGCTCGTCGGCCTGCAGCCCGGCTGATCCATTCAGGAACGGCTGAGGAGCTCATCGACGTCGACGATGTCACCAGTGCGCGCGGCTTCGATGACCGCGGTGACAACAGCAAGGCTGCGGAGCCCTTCCACCCCGGAAACGTGCGGCGTCTCCAACCCGCGGATGACACGTGCGAAGTGTGCGATCTGGTCGACATACGGATCGTTCGGCTCGACGTCGATGCGTTCCATGTGGAGCGGCGTGTTCCAGCCGGGTTCGCCGTCGGTGGGGTGATACCGCCACGTCGTCATGCTCGGGAGGCTGAGGGATGCCTCGGTGCCGACGAACCGGGCGTGGTCGCGGCCCGCGTTGTGGAATCCCATGCCCTCGCTGACCGACGCTTCCCAGCTCCACGGCGACGGCGTCGATTCGGTGATCACTATCGTTCCGACGGCGCCGTTGCGGAAATGGATGAGAACGGCCGCGGTGTCGTCGAAGTCGAACCCGCGTCCCGCCCTTGCAGACGCCGCTTGGACACGGTCGATCTCACCGCAGACCGCCCGTTGCAGGTCGACCTCGTGGATGAGATTCACGAGTAGTGGTCCCGCGCCGGCGGAGCGCCGCCATTCGGGCTCGTAGTAGCTGTCGGGCTTTCGCATCGTGACCATCGCATTGGTGGCGATGAGCCGCCCGATGTCGTTGGCGACGACATCGGCCGCCGCCTTGACGAAGTTGTTGTAGCGACGGTGCTGCCCGACGAGCAGGTGGACGCCGTGACGTGCCGCGAGAGCACACAGTTCCTTCCCGGCTCCAAGCGCGTCGGCGATCGGTTTTTCGACGAGCAGGTGGACCCCGTGACGAGCGAAGTACACGCCGACCTCGAGATGGAGCTGGTTCGGGGTGGCGACGATGACCCCGTCGAGTCCCCTGTCGATCAGTTCGCGGTAGTCGGTGTGCAGCGGCACCCCGAGCTGTGCGGCCAACGCCACCGCACCGTCATCGAGGCCGGACAGGCCGACCAGCGCCACCTGGGGCAGTCCTCCTGCCAACGCGGCGTGGAGGCGACCGATCGTGCCCGTGCCGACGACCCCGAGTCGCACCGGCTCCATGGACGGGCCCTGTCTCAGTCGACTGGTGGGATCTCGAGTCCCCACCATGGCCCGACGAGGTGGAGTTGGGCTGTCGACATGTCGGCGCCGTATTGAACGCGACAACCGCGCTCGAGCGCGGCCGCGATCCACGGTGTGACTCGCGGGAGCGTCACGACGTCCGCGACGAGCGAATTCGAGTCGAGCGAGTCGACCGGATACGGCACCTCGGGATCGCCGTTCATTCCAACCGTCGTGGCATTGATGACAAGGTCGAAGCCCTCCAGCGAAGCGAGCTCGAAGCTGAGCCGAGGCGGATTCGGCACCGACTCGACGATGCGTCGCAAGTCGTCGCGTCGGGCGCGGTTCCGAACGCTGAGCACCAACTCGGCGACGCCTTGCTCAGCACACGCGTGGGCGATGGCGGTCGCGGTTCCCCCGCCGCCGATCATGGCGACGCGCGTGCCAACAGGGTCCAGACCCTGCGCCCGGGAGGCGGTGAGAAACGCCACGCCGTCGGTCATGTCGCCGACCAAGCGGCCGTCGACGCGCTTCACGGCGTTCACCACCCCGAGAGCAGACGACCGCGTCGTGAGCTCGTCCATGTGTCGCGCCGCTTCCTGTTTGTGCGGAACCGTGACGAAGCTGCCGCGAAAGTTGTCGGTCTGTCGCATCGCATCGAAGAACGCGCCGACCGCGCCGGGGCGCAGATCGAACGCAACGAGGACCGCATCGTGGCCGGACTCGGCGAAGAGCCGATTGAAGATGCGTGGAGCCACGACCTGCACGACCGGTCTTCCGATGATGGTGAACAACGTGGTTGCACCGGTGGGGATGAGTCCGCCGTGCGCGTCGGTCATGACACATCGGGACCGTTTCGAGCCGGTTCGCCTCGAACGGATCCGACGCCCCGCATCGCGCCTCCGAGAAATAGTCGTCCGATCTCCGGATGGTTGAGGATCTCGGGCGCAGTGCCGGCCAGCGCCAATCGTCCCTGCTGCAACACAAGGCCGTAGTCGCTCACTTCGAGCGCCGACTTGGCGTTCTGCTCGATCATCAGCACGGTCGTTCCTCGGTCGCGAAGTCCCTGCAGCAGCGCGAAGACCTGCTGCACCAGGATCGGCGAGAGCCCGACCGATGGCTCGTCGATGAGCAAGAGACGTGGTTCGAGCAGCATCGCGCGCCCGATCTCCAGCATCTTCTGCTCGCCCCCGCTGAGCGTGCTCGCCTGCTTGTCGGCCTTCACGCGGAGCATCGGGAACAACTCGAAGGCAATGCTCGAGACCCGTTCCCGCGTCAGCGCGAGGTTGTCGAGGCTCACGCCACCCAGCTCGAGGTTGGCCCGCACGGACATCCTCGGGAACACGTTGCGACCCTGCGGCACGAAGCTGATGCCGCGCCGCAGCAGCTCGACCTGGCTGAGACCGACGATGTCTTCGTCCTCGTACCAGACGTGTCCGGATCGAACGCGAACCATCCCGAAGATGGCCTTGATGGCCGTGGACTTTCCCGCACCGTTGGGTCCGATGATGGTGGTCAGTGCATTGCGACGGACCTCGAGGCTGGTCTCGTGCAGCACCGTCGTCGCGCCGTAGCCACCGACGACGGCATCCATCCGCAGGATGACATCGTCGTCGCCGCCAGGTTCCTCGACGGTCGCGCCGGTCTCGGGTGTCGCGGTCTGAGGGTTCACAGGCCCGGTGATCACAGTGTCAGCCACCCAAGTAGACCTCCAGGACCCGGGGGTCCTCGCGAACTTCGTCGGGGGTGCCGGTCATCAGCAACCGGCCCTGTTCGAGCACGACGACCCGGTCGGCCAGCCCGAAGATGAACTCCATGTTGTGCTCGACGACGGCGAACGTCATGCCGTCGTTCTGGTTGAGGTCGAGGATGCGCTCCTTCAGATCTCCGAGCATCGCCGGGTTGACGCCACCGGCGGGCTCGTCGAGGAACACCGCAGCGGGTCCGGACACGAATGCCATCGCCGTATCCAGCAACTTCTGCTGGCCGTAGCTGAGGTTGCCCGCTCGCTCGTCGGCCAGGTGGGCGAGGCGGAACCGTTCGACGAGCCGGTCGACCTTGTCGTTGAGTCCCATGTCGGGCCGCTGGAACAGCCGCCGACCCATCGAGCCGATGTGCTCCTGCGCGGCGGTCTTGAGGTTGTCGCGCACGGACATCGATTCGAACACCTGCAGGAGCTGGAACGTGCGGGCCAGCCCTGCCTTGGCGCGCCGATGCGGCCTCCACCGGCTGACGTCACGACCGTGGAGCTCGACGCGTCCCCCGTCCGGTCGGTACTGGCCGAGGATGCAGTTGAACAGCGTCGTCTTGCCACAGCCGTTCGGCCCGATGACACCGAGGATCTCGCCCTTGTGGAGGTCGAAGGACACGTTGTCGACCGCCCGGATCCCGCCGAACGACTTCGTGATGTTGCGAACCGAGACGACGACCTCCTCGCCGACGGCCACGTTGGAGGCGTCGTCCACGCTGTCGATCGTGTTCACGACGTCTTCTCCGTACCGGCCTCGCGGTGCCGCTTCTGCAACCTCTTCTGCATTCGTGCGCGGAGCTGGTTGAACGATCCGGCCACGCCCTTGGGCGCGACCAGCATCATCACGACGACGAACAGGCCGAACCACACCCGGTAGTAGTCGCCGGCGATCCGCAGGCGATCGGTGAGCACGGTGATGAATGAGACCCCGATGAACGGCCCGAGCAACGTGCCGAGCCCACCGACCACGGTGGCGAGGAAGAAGTCGAACGATTGACCGATGTAGAAGCCGCGCGGATCGACGAACTCGATCAGCCGCGCGTACAGCGCACCAGCGACCCCGGCGAGTCCGGCGCCGATCGAGAACGCCAGCAGGGTGTAGGTGCGAATGTCGACACCGAGGCTGGCCGCGCGAGCTGGGTTGTCGCGCAACGCCTTGAACGCTCGACCCCAGGGGCTGCGAACGATCCACCACACCACCGCGGTGGCGGCAACCAGGAACACCAGGCAGAAGTAGAAGTAGTTCCGGCTGGAGAACAGGTCGATCCCGAAGACGGTGACGTCGCTGCGCGGGATCCTGATCCCTCGCGATCCCTCGGTGAGCCCCTCCTCGTTGTTGAGCACCAGGAACACCAGCAAGTTGAACGCCAACGTCACGAACGCCAACCACGGACCCTGTACCCGCAGGGCCGGGAATCCGATCAGCACGCTGAACACCATGCTGGTCAATCCGGCGATGGCGATCGCGAGCAGGAACGGCACGTTCGGAAGCGTCGTGCTCATCCCGCCGATCGCGATCTCACGACCGTCGTCGAAGAGGACCGAGACGTAGGCGCCGATCCCGAGGAACCCCGCCTGGGCCAACGACACCTTGCCGGCGAATCCGTGGACGAGGTTGGTCCCGATGCAGACGATGCCGAAGACCGCGAACAGGCCCAGGTCGAGCAACGTCGAATCCGAGCGCCCGATGGGGAACACGACGAGGAACGCCAGGCATCCAGCCAGCGTCATCCACTTGACGAAGATCCCGGTCCAGGAATCCGGCGCCACCAACAGGTTGAGGCCGACGACGCCGACCAGTGCGAGCGCCCACAACCACATGATCCCCGTGAAGTGTGACGTTCCGATCGGGAGCACCACGACCAACGCGGTTGCGGCGACGATGGCGACGACGACGCGCCACGAAAGGGCTCCCCGCTCGACGTCCGTGACGGTGGCTTGGTCGTCGCCCAATCCCGTCGCGGTGGAGGTAGAGCTGCTCATATGGTCCGCTCCTCGGCGATGCCGAACAGACCTTGGGGCCGCCACAGGATCACCAGGATCATCAGCAGCAACGGGATGGCATCCCGGTAGGCGCTGGACAGGTAGTAGCCGGACCAGTTCTGCAACAGCCCGACCAGGAAGCCGCCGAACAGAGCTCCCCGCACCTGGTTGAAACCACCGATGATGGCCGCGGTGAAGGCGAACAGGCCGAGGCTGATACCGCCGTCCCAACGGGCATTCGTCGTCGGCGACACCAGCAACGCGGCGACTGTCACCAACAGCGCGTTGATTCCGAACGTGTACAGGATCATGCGGCCGACGGGGATCCCGAGCACTCGGGCCGTGTTCGGGCTCTGGGCGGCAGCCTCCATCTGCCAGCCGGTGTAGGTCCGGCGCAGATACAGCTGGAGCGCCAGGATCACGGCGATGCTCACCACCAGGATCCCGACGTCGTCGGCCGAGATCGCGATCCGCCCCGGCCGCCACACCTCGGTCCCGAAGACCGACGGGAACTGCTGCGGCGTCGCCCCGAACTCCAGTCTCAGGTACTCCCGGATCACGAGGCCGAGTCCGATGGTGGCGATGACGAGCGGGATGTCATCGCCGCCCGGCGTCAGCAGGCGGTCGACGAGCGACACCTTGAACACGAATCCGAGCAGCAGGATCGCGATCGGAATGGTGACGACGAAGGCGGCGACGATCCCGATCTCCGGGAGCGGCCCGGCCAGCTCGGTCCCGCCGATCAGCGGAACCCAGTCGGGCATGCCGAGCGTCGGACGGTGCTCGCCGAGGATCAGCATGATCACCGCGGGCAGGGCGATGAACTCGCCGTGAGCGAAGTTGATTGCGCCAGCCGTCTGCCACAGCAAGGCGAATCCCACCGCAGCGAGGGCAAAGATCGCTCCCGTCGCCAGCCCCGAGAAGCTGATCTGGACGAACGTCGACATGGCGACTACGCACAACCCCCAGGGCAAGCGGGTGGCCCGCTCGCAGAGCAGGCCACCCTAGCCAGGCGTGCGACTAGCAACCTCGGTCGGCGAGGTTGTCGAGCGGTGGGGTCGTCTCCACGATCTCGCCGACGCCGTTGACCACCCCGACGATGTAGCTCTCGCGGTCGATGTCACCGTTGCCGTCGTAGGTCACGTCGAGAAGGACACCGGGCTCGTCGTCCACGGTGATCGTCGCGCAGTGCAACTGATCGGAAAACTGCGAGTTGTCGAAACCACCGATCCGCTCGGTCACTTCTTTCACGATGTAGACCGCGGTGTATCCCTTGATGCTGTTGTGATCAGGAGGGTTCGCAGCGGGATGGAACGCGGCATACGCATCCCTCCAATCGGCGAACACCGGGGCCGAGGCGTTGAGCCCCGCATGTGTGATGGTCCCGTCGGCTGCACCCGGCTGTACGAGCGCGATGGTGGATGCCGCGCTGAGCACGTCGCCGCCGTAGATCGGCTTCTCGAGGGCCTGGGCCTGGACCTCGTCGAGGAAGGCCGCGGTCTCGATCTCGGTCATGAAGGCGAAGATCGCGTCGGCACCTCCGCCGGCCAACTGGGCGACCTCGGCGGACAGGTCGATCTGATCAGGCTGGACCTGGATGTCGAGTTCGATGCCAATCCCAACCTCCTCGAACGCCGCCGCGTACGCATCGCGACCGCCAGCGCCGAACTCGTCGTTCTTGTAGATCATGTCGATCGACGTCACGCCCTGATCGACGATGTAGCTGATGAACTTGTCCGACGCCGTGTCGACCCCGAACGACGTTCGGTAGATGAAGTCGTTGTCGCCGTTCTCCTCGCGGTTGGTGATCGCGGGCGCTTCGGCACCCACGAACATGGGGATCTCGGCCCGCTGGGCTTCGACCATGTTCACGATGGTGTTCGAGGAGAACACGGTTCCGAGGAAGACGTACGGCGAGCCCTCGGCCATGTCGGCGACGACCTGTTTCGAGACGTCCGGATCGGCTTGGGTGTCCTGGAACTCGGGAACGATCTGACAGCCGAGGATGCCACCCGCATCGTTGATCTCGGCGACCGCCATCTCGAGGCCCAGCCGCCAGTTCTCGCCGGCGGGCTGGTTGGCCTCGTACGGGACGGCGACGGGGACCGACTCGCCGTCGGGGCACTCGGCAGTCGTCGCAACCGACGCTTCGGTCGTCGCGCTTCCCGCCGTGTCGGCCGTCGTCTCGACGGGCGCTTCGGTCGTGGCGCCATCTGATGTGTCGGCCGTCGTCTCGACGGGCGCTTCGGTGGTGGCGCCATCTGATGTGTCGGTCGTGGCGCCGTCATCGTCGTCACCGCAAGCTGCGGCGGCGAGCGTGAGTGCTGCCAGTAGCACCAGCGGCTTCGGCCAGCGTGAAACCATGGTCATTCGGGTCTCCCCCTTCTCGGCCTGGCACGCCACGGTGGTCACCGAGCCCCCAGGATCACCAACCTAATTGAATATAGTCTTTTAGGTGGGCATCCGTCAAACACATGCGACGCTCACCGGGCGATCTCAACCTGGTTCGCGCAGCGGGCGGGAGACCAGACGGACGACCTCGGCATGGTGGCGGGCCGCTTCGACATTGCCGTCGGCGACCGCCACCAGCATCGAGGCGTGGGCCGCGATGCGCTGGCGCTCCTGGTCGCCCTCGATACCGTCGGAAGGGAACACGACGTCGACGATCAATGCTTCGGCCGCGCCGAGCAGATCCATGTAGACATGGCCGAGGAGCTCATTGTCCGCCAACTCCACCAGCGCCCGATGGCCGGCCCAGATCAGGCGCTGCGTGTCGAACGAGGGTGACGCCCCGACCAGCTGTCCGGCGAGCTCGCGCAGCTTGGCGACGGTCGCCTCGTCCCGGTTGGCAGCCCTGGCTGCCGACACCGCCAGCAAGGGATTGAGGGACTCGCGGATCTCGATGTTCTCGGCCAGCGACTGCGCCGTACCCGTCGCCAATCGGCGGGTCCCGACGCGTAGCACGGGACGCGACCGCTCGACGAAGATGCCGCCGCCCGGCCCGCGGCGCATCGAGATCAGCCCATCGTTGGTCAGCAGCGTGAGCGCTTGGGCGATGGTCGGGCCGGCGACATCGAACTCCTTCTGCAAGTCGGCCTTGAGACCCAAGCGATCGCCCGGCTGCATCTTGCCGTCGATGATCCGGGCCTCGATGGTGCGCCGGATGGCTTCGGGACGGGAGTCGAAATCGGGAGCCGATTCACCATCGGGCATTGCATATCACCTCTTTCGAATCCTAACGACGAGCAACCCGTCACCGTGATGAGGTCGCCACCGACCCGACCGACGTTTGACCCTGGAGGGTTGATTCAATATAGTCTTTTCTGCATCTCCAGCAGTCAGGCTAGGGCAGTTGACCACATCCAATTCGACGTCAGCTCCACCAATTTGGACGACGTCGCTCTCCGAGACGACCGCCGAGACGATCGCCATCCGCGGCTACGACATCGCCGAACTGATCGGTGCCGTTCCGTTTCCCGCCGTCGTGCATCTCCTCTACACGGGTGAGCTCCCCGATCCCCCGACCGCCCGACTGATCGATGCGCTGATGGTTGCGAGTATCGACCACGGAGCCGGCGCCCCATCAGTCTTGGCCGCCCGCACCGCTGTCTCCGGCGGTGCGACCCTCCAAGCCGCGGCGGCCGCCGGGCTCCTGACGTTGGGTGAGTTCCACGGTGCCGCGGTGGAGTCCTCGATGCGCGCCATCGCCACCGTCGTCGACGCGACACGAGCCGCTGGGAGCAGTTCGATGTCCACCGCGGCCGACGATCTGGTCGCCGATTGGCGGGCGCACGGCAAGCGGATTCCGGGCTTCGGCCACCGCCAACACAAGCGCCGCGACCCGCGACTCGACAGACTCCTGTCGATCGCTCGGGACGCCGACGTGAGCGGCGACCATCTCGCGGCAGCCGTGGCGCTCGAGGCCGCGCTGACCCGCGCGGTCGGCAAACCGACGCCGATCAACATCGACGGCGTCATGGCCGCGATCCTCAACGAGGTCGGGTTCCCGAGCGACCTCGGCAACGCCCTTTTCATCGCCTCCCGGCTCGCCGGGATCCTCGCCCACGCGAACGAGGAACACCAGACGATGACACCGATGCGACGCGTCGACCCGATGAACCACGGCTACAGCGGCCCCGACCGCCGAGCAGTACCAGCCCGTGCCATGCCGTCACAAGCGTCAGAGGCACGAGCGTCAGGAGTGCCGCAATGAGCGCTGGTCACCCAACCGCCGCCGAACAACTCGTCACCTATTTGGAACGGCGCGGTGTCCGCCACGTCTTCGGTCTCTGCGGACACACCAACATCGCGGTCCTCGCCGCCATGGCCGACAGCGCGATCGAGTTCGTCAACGTGCGACACGAACAGGTCGCCTCACACGCCGCTGACGGCTACGCGCGTGTCACTGGACGGGCGTCCGTTGTCCTCAGCCACCTCAGCCCTGGTCTCACCAACGCCGCGACCGGCGTGGCCAACGCCGCCCTCGATTGCATCCCGATGGTGGTGATCGCCGGCGACGTGCCCTCCCACTACTACGGCCGGCACCCCCACCAAGAGGTGAACCTGCACGCCGACGGTTCACAGTTCGAGATCTACCGACCATTCGTGAAACGGGCTTGGCGTGTCGACCGAGCAGACCTCCTCCCCGAGGTCATCGAGAAGGCGTTCCTGCTCGCCGAGAACGGCCA
>DATMDV010000103.1:0-5587 GCA_035557475.1 Ilumatobacteraceae bacterium | reverse complement strand
TTCCCGTTCGCTTCACTACCTAGACGCGCATCGCACGCCGGCCCGCGGAAACGACCACGTTGCAAGTGCGCGCGATGTCTCGGGTTTGAAAGAGAACGATTCAATGGCGACTTGCGGAGGGAGTGGGATTCGAACCCACGGTGGGTTGCCCCACACACGCTTTCCAAGCGTGCCGATTCGGCCGCTCTCGCATCCCTCCACGCGATGAGCTCAGGCGATTCGCCATCGACCCACGCGACCAGTCATCCGGCGAAGTGCCGGCGACCCGGGTGTTCGCAGGGTACCGGACGGGTAGTCTGGCGCAACTGCCGCGATCGGCCGGGGTTGATCCCCCGCCGGGTGAGGTGGCGACCGGGTCCTGTGCAATGGGCGCCCGTGAACCAGGTCAGGACCGGGAGGTAGCAGCCTTCATCGGCATCGCTCGTGTGCCGCAGACCGCCTGGTCGTCACCTCAGCCGGCGGCGGGCTCCGCCCGACGTCAACGCCAACGAGTCAGGTTCAGCCGGCTGCTCTGGCGGCGGCACGAACAGCCGCCCGTTCGGCTCGTGCCGCCAGCTCGGGCGCGCCGAGGCGCTGGGCGAGGGCGCCGAACCGAGGTGTCGGGCCGGTCCACCGCCAGTCGTCGACCTTGCCGACATCGACGTCGAGCTCGACGGTGGCGATCCGGCGGAACAGGATCGCCAGCTCGATCTGCTCACGCAACGTCGTGGCGAGCTTCTCGCCGCCACGCAGGCCGGGGACATCCCAGTCGCGGACCGACGCCGGGATGTCTTCGAGGTGTCCATACCGGGCCAGCACGCTGGCGGCGCTCTTCGCACCCCACCCCGCGATGCCCGGGTAGCCGTCGGCCGTGTCGCCGACCACGCCGAGGTAGTCGGGGATCGACGCCGGACCGACGCCGAACTTGGCGATCACGCCCGCCTCGTCGATGATCTCGCGCTTGCGGCGGTCGAACTGCACGACCCGCGTGCCGCGGACGCACTGACACAGGTCCTTGTCGGGCGTGACGATGAGGACCTGTTCGACCCGTGGATCGGCATCCGCGATCGCAGCCGCCGCGCCGAGGGCGTCGTCGGCCTCGTACTCGACCATCGCCCAGGTCTCCACACCCATCGCGAGGAGCGCGTCCTCGAGCACGGGGATCTGGCGAAGCAGTTCCGGAGGCATCCCCTCGCTGGTCTTGTAGCCGGGCCACAGGTCGTTGCGAAAGCTCTCGATGATGTGATCGCTCGCAACCCCGAGGTGGGTGGCGCCGTCCTCGATCAGTCCGAGCGTCGAGCCGAGCACCCCGACCGTCGCTGCGTACGGCGCCGGATCAGGCGCCCCGTCGCGTTGCCCGCGGGCACTTCCGAAGTGCTGGCGGAACAGTTCGTACGTCCCGTCGACCAGATGCACCCGCATCCCCGCCACCGTAACCCCCGCGCTGCGTCGAGCTGTTCCGCGTGGCACGCGGAGGATCTCGACTCAACGGGACCAGCCGGCGTTCGCGAGGCGCTGTGACATCGTCCCGATGACATGGTCAGGTCGGCGCATCACGTCCTCGTAGGTGTACTCGAAGACCTGGCGACCAGCGTCTTGCAGCTCGTTGCGTCGCTGCGCGTCGATCTGACGCTCGGTCGGTGACGAGTGTCCCTTGCGGCCGGACACTTCCACGACGATGCCGAACGAGTCGAACAGGAAGTCGACCCGCGCGAACGTTCGTCCGTCGCGGCGATGGATCACCTGTGTGCGCGGCCGGGGCAGCCCACCGAATCGCATGAGACGCAGGAAGTCGCGTTCCAGCATGGTGTGGCCGCCGGCATCGACGAGCAGGTCGTCGAGCAGCCGACATCCCCATCGACCTGGTCCACGTAGGTCGTGCAGACGTTCGACGAGCACTGTCGGCGACGTGAGACCGAGGCGCACCGCCGAGTCGACCGCGGCTGAGAGGCGGCGTTGACTGACGCGTTGATGGGCGAGATCCATGATCGTGCGCGTCGCCGAGGTGACGCGGAACCCGTCGACGGTCACCACGTCGAGCGGCGCGAGCACCTTTGTCGTGTGCAGCACGCCGTCGACGGTGAGGCCCTGCCGCCCGCGCACCACGGTGAACTCGGGTCGACTACCGAGAGATCGATCGAGGCGATGCAGCCGCGCCGCGGCCTCGTGACTGACCCAAGATTCCGGCCCCAATGCGAGCAAACCAGCACGCAACGATCTCTCCCAGGTCGCCGGCGCGCCAACGGCGGCGTAAACGCCCGATCCGATTCGCACGAAGATCCCACGCCGCACGAGCTGGTCGAACTGCCTGCGCGTGACGTCGTGCTCGGACAGCTGAGCGGTGGCGATGAGGCCGTGCTGTCGCGCCGCAGTTGCCAATAGCCGAGGGATCGGAGGCCGTTGCTCGCTCACACCCGACTGTGGACATCGACCCGCGGTGATCGGAAAGGACATCCCTGCGTCGAGGTGCTCCGCGTCCGACGCGGAACACCTCGACACAGGAAACCAGGGCGGGTGGCGTCAGTTGGGCGCGGCGGCGGCGCGTTCGCGCATCAGGGCGTGTTCGACGACGGCGATCAGGGCGCTCTTCACGTCCGTTCGTTGCCGGGCGTCGCAGAACACCATCGGGACCCGCTCGTCGACCTGCACGGCCTCGCGGATCGCCTGCAGCGCATGCGTGCGGACACCGTCGAAGGTGTTCACGGCGACGATGAACGGCACGTTGCGGACCTCGAAATAGTCGATCGCCGCGAAGCAGTCGGTGAGCCGGCGGGTGTCGGCCAACACGATCGCCCCGATCGCGCCCCTCGACAGCTCGTTCCACATGAAGTGGAAGCGTTCCTGTCCCGGGGTACCGAACAGGTACAGGGTGATCTCTTCGGTGAGCGTGATGCGACCGAAGTCCATCGCCACCGTGGTGGTCTGCTTGGAGCCGGTGTGGATGAGGCTGTCGACCTCGCTCGACGCGGCCGTCATCACGGCTTCGCTGCGCAACGGTTCGATCTCGGAGATCGTGCCGACGAACGTCGACTTGCCGACGCCGAAACCGCCGGCGATGACGATCTTGACGGGGATCTTGCCCCGCGGCGTATCAGAGGCTGCGGACACCATCGAGAACCTTCTCCAACAAGCTCGTGAACGACTGTGTTCGTTGTGGGATGTGGACGACGACTGCGCCGTCGCGTACGAGGTCGGCGACCAGCACCCTGGTGACACCGATCGGGATCTTGAGCCGGGCCGCGACCTCGACGAGGGCGGTGGGCGTCTGTACGAGCTCGATGAGCTTGGCGGCTTCCCAGCGGTAGGCACCGAGATGGCTCGACGCCCGCGTGTTGGCCTGGATCTGCGCTTCGAGCCCGATGGTCTCGCCATCGGTTCCGGTGCGGCCACCGGTGATGGCGTACGGCCGGATCAAGCGTCCGGTCTCGTCGGCGTCGTCCTCTTGCAGGATCGCGCCGACGTCAGGGTCTTCTGCCATGCCCTCACCGCCTCGACAACATCATCGACTTCAGCTCGTCGCGAACCTCAGGGGTGAGCACCTCGCCGGCACGGTCGGCAAACACGGCGATCTCGTAGCCGATGGTGCCGATGTCGGCGTCCTTGGTCGTGACGACGCACATCAAGGAGCCGTCGCGGATGCCGGTGACGAACATCCAGCCGTTCTCCATCTCGACGATGACGTTCGACACCGCGCCGGCGCCGAAACGGCCGGCCGACCCGTAGGCGAGGCCGATCATCCCGGAGGCGACCGCCGCCAGGCGTTCGGTGGTCTCACGCTCGACGTTGGCCGACACGGCGAGCGGCAGGCCGTCGGACGACACGACGACGGCCTGCCTGACAGCCGCCACTTGCTCGACGAATCGAGCAACGAGCCAGTTCAGGTTCTCGACAGCACCCATCAACGATCACCTCCGAGATCGGTCTGATCTCCGTCGTGGCCGGCGGCACCTTCGCCATCGCGGCCGAGTTGGAACTCTTGTCGGAACGACCGAAGTCGCTCGCGAATCGCTTCGGGATCGAGGCGCGACTGCGATGTGCTCGTCGTGACCTCGTCGTGATCGAACGCGCTTCCCGGATCGCGTGTCGGGAGCGCCGGCGACGACGCAGCGTCGGGCCGGGCACCGGCGCGGCCGGCCTCGAACGCGGAGAGCGCCGCCTTCAGCGAGCTCGGAGCGGTCGGCGCGCCATGCCCCATGGGCTGGCCGACCGGACCGGTGAGCTGAGCAGCCAGACGGTCTGGACCGTCGGGACCGGCGCCGCCACGCGACCGCGTTGGCAACGACGGGTTGGTGGAGCCGGTGCCGGCCTGCCGTGCGGGTTCGGTGCGGCGAGCCGGGATCGGCCTCGCCGTCGGATCGGTGAACGGGCGCGAGGTGGGCTGGATGCCGAACGCCGGCGGTGCGGGCGGCCGATCGAACTCGCCGCCCATGCGATCGTGGGACTGGGGCGCCGTGAAACCGGATGGCTCGAGCTCGACGGGCGATGCCTGTTCCTCTGGCACCGCTTCCTCTGACTCCGCCACCTCGGGTGCGGGAGCCGATGATGCGTCGGCGTCGACTGGGTCAGCGGCGACGGTCCACTCGGGTGCGATGGACCACTCGGGTGCGAACGTCGGCGCAGCCTCAACCGTTGGGGCGGCTTCGACGGCGAGTGTTTCGTCCACCGGCTGGTCCTCGAGTGTGGTTTCGGACAACGAGGTCGGCGCGGCGCCCTGTGCCCATTCGGGTTCGAACGTCGGCTCGACTGGTGCGGTCGGCGACTCGACCGAGACGACTTCGGGCACGAATGTGTCGGTCAGGGCCGGATCACCCGACCAGTCGACGAGGCTGTCGGGAACCGTCGCGCCGTGACCATTTGTCGCCGGCTCGGCGCCGAGCAGGCCGGTCGCGTCGATCGGCCCGTACATCTTCGACGGCAGCACGACCTCGACGAGGAGGCCTGGCGACGACGGCACCAGCCGTACCTGCACGCCATGCTTGTGGGCGAGGAGCGACACGACCGACATGCCGAGTGTCGGCTCGACCGACAGGCCGACGATCGGGGGATTGGCGAGGATGTCGTTGAGCTCCACGAGGCGGTCGGCACCGATGCCGACACCCTCGTCGGAGATCGAGATCAAGTAGTGCTCACCCGCGTACCGGCCGGACACCGTGACCCGGCTCTCGGGCGGCGAGAACGACGAGGCGTTGTCGAGCAGCTCGGCGAGGAGGTGGGACATGTCGGCGACCACGGCGCCGCGCACCAGCAGGTGCTCGAGGTTCAGAACGTCGATTCGGCGGTAGTCCTCGACCTCGCCGATCGCGGCGCGCACGACGTCGTCGACCTCGGTCGCCTTCGTGCGACGGCGGCGCGACTCGGCGTTGGCGAGCACGAGCAGGCTCTCGGAGTTGCGGCGCATGCGAGTGGCCAGATGGTCGAGCCGGTAGTAGTTGGCGAGCACATCGGGGTCCTCGACGTCGGCCTCGAGCTGGTCGAGCAATGCCAGCTGGCGGTCGATGAGGCTCCGGGTCCGGCGGGCCATCGTGACGAAGATGTCCGACACGCCGCGGCGCAGGACCTCGACTTGCTCGTGGGCCACGTCGACGAGCGTCGACTGCACGACGTTGAA
>DATMDV010000102.1:0-14710 GCA_035557475.1 Ilumatobacteraceae bacterium | reverse complement strand
TGCCGGCCGTGTACAGCAGGAACGCGCCGAACAGATACAGCACCCAGTCGAACCGCTCGATGAGGGCGATGCCGGCGAAGATGAAGATCGCGCGCAGCACCAGGGCGCCGAAGATGCCCCAGAACAAAACCCGGTGTTGGTACTGGGAGGGGATCCGGAAATACGACAGGATCAATGCCCAGACGAACACGTTGTCGATGCTGAGGCTCTTCTCGATCAGATAGCCCGACAGGTACTCGCCCGTCGCACCACCCCCGAACCACCACCAGACCACGAGCGCGAACGCCAGCCCGCTCGAGATCCAGATCGCGGCCTCGATCGCGGCTTCGCGCAGGTGGATCACGTGCGGTTTGCGATGAATGACCAGGATGTCGACCATCAACAGCACGAGGATGATCGCCAGGAGCGATCCCCAGTGCCACGCGTGCGCATCGATGTCGACGAACTTGCTCTCGTCACCTTCTGCTGCGGCGACGAGCCCGAGGAGTTGCACGCGTCAGCCCCTGCCGAACAGGCCGCCGATGGACGGGCTGCTGCTGCTCCCCTGCCCCAACGTCGCGCCGATCCAGCCGAGCAGTTCGTTGGGGTTGCGGGTCTGCGTCCACACCCGGCCCGGGCCCGAGAAGTCGAACACGAGACCCTCGCCGCTCTTGAACGTCTGGACGAGGCCGCCGCTCGCCTGGCGGATCGCCATCTGCACCGATTCCTCGTAGGCCACCATATGACCGGTGTCGACCGTGAAGTGCTGCCCCTCCTGGAGGTTCCACACCTCGAGCGCGCCGTAGCACGCGAAGACGACCTGTCCGACGCCCTCGGCGCGGATGATGAACCCGCCTTCCGAACCGAACATGTTCTTGAACCCGCCCCACTGCGTGTTGACGGCGACGGTCTGCTCGTTCGCCATCCACGAGCCCTTCGAGATGAACAGCGCCTGGGAATTGTCGACCGTGTAGTGGGTGATGTCGCCCGGCAGCCGCGCTGCGACGTCGACGAAGCCGCCCTCCGCCGGCGCCGTGTACGTCGAGATGAAGAAGCTCTCGCCGCCGAGCGCGGCACGCTTGAGCGACTTCATGATGCCGCCCTCCGCCTTCGACGACAGCATCACGCCGGCGGACATCGCCATCATCGCCCCGGACTCGACCCGAACCGGTTCTCCGCCGCCGAGCGTGAGGCGGGCGACGCCGTAGGCGGGCGTATGACGGGTTGCGATGTCCATGCGTTCGAAGATACCGGCGGACCGGGCGGCTACTTGGTCGACTCGGCCGACCCGACGATCGCCTGGGCGGCGGCCAGCCGAGCGATGGGCACGCGGAACGGCGAGCAGCTCACGTAGTCGAGCCCGGCCTCGTAGAACAGCGCGATCGACTCGGGATCGCCACCGTGCTCGCCGCACACGCCGAGCTTCAGCTTGGGTTTGGTCTCGCGCCCGCGCTGCGCACCGATCTTCACGAGCTCACCCACGCCACCCCGGTCGATCGTCTCGAACGGGTTGCGCTCGAGCAGCCCTTGCTCGAGGTAGGCGGGCATCATCCGGCTCTCGACATCGTCGCGGCTGAACCCGAACGCCATCTGGGTGAGGTCGTTGGTGCCGAAGCTGAAGAAGTCGGAGACCTCGGCGATCTCGTCGGCGCGCAACGCGGCCCGGGGTGTCTCGATCATCGTGCCGATCGTGATCTCCGGACGCTTGCGGACGCCCTTGTACTCGTCCTCGATCTCCTTTTCGACCCAACTGCGGGCGAGCGCCATTTCCTCGCGCGTGACGGTGAGCGGGATCATGATCTCGACGATCGGATTGCCACCGGCGGCTCGCAGCTTGGTCGCCGCGTCGAGCAGGGCGCGGACCTGCATCGCGTACAGCCCGGGCTTGATGACTCCGAGCCGAACACCGCGCGTGCCGATCATCGGGTTGTGCTCGGCCCAGCTCTCGGCGACGTGGAGCATCTCCTTCTCGGCATCACTGAGACCGGAGACGGCCTGCTTGATGCGCAGCTCCTCGGACGACGGAAGGAACTCGTGCAACGGCGGATCGAGGAGGCGCACGGTGACGGGCAGCCCGTCCATCGCAGCGAGGATCTCCTCGAAGTCGGCCTGCTGGACGACGCGCAGCTCGTCGAGCGCCTCGGCCTCTTCGTCCTCGGTGTTGGCGAGGATCATCTTCCGCACGACGGGCAAGCGATCGGGGGCGAGGAACATGTGCTCGGTGCGGCACAGCCCGATGCCCTCGGCGCCCAGCCCGCGGGCGTTGGTTGCGTCTTCGCCGGTGTCCGCGTTGGCGCGCACGCCGAGCTTGCCGCGGCGGATCTCGTCGGCCCAACCGAGGATCACGTCGAACTCCGGCGGCGGCTTGGCCGCGGCCATCTTCATCTCACCGAGCACGACCTCACCGCTGGTGCCGTCGACCGAGATCACGTCTCCCTCGTGCACGACGATGTCGCCGACGGCGAACTGCTTGCCCGAGATCTTGATGGCCTCGGCGCCGACGACGGCCGGCGTGCCCCACCCGCGGGCCACCACTGCCGCGTGGCTGACCAGGCCGCCACGCGCCGTCAGGATGCCTTCGGCGACCATCATGCCGTGGACGTCCTCCGGGCTCGTCTCGTTGCGCACAAGCACGACCTTCTCGCCACGGTCGGCGGCGTCGACAGCATCGTCGGCCGTGAAGTACACCTTGCCGACCGCCGCCCCGGGCGACGCAGCGAGACCCTTGGCGAGCACCTTGCCGTGGCCTTCGAACTGCGGATGTAGCACCGAGTCGAGGTGGTCAGCGGTCACCCGCATCACGGCTTCGCGCTTGCTGAGCTTCCACTTGGCTGCGCCGCGGCCGGTGCCCTTCGCCATGTCGACGGCCATCCGCAACGCGGCACCGCCGGTGCGCTTACCGACGCGTGTCTGGAGCATCCACAACTTGCCCTGCTCGATCGTGAACTCGGTGTCGCACATGTCGCGGTAGTGGCGCTCGAGGCGCTCGAAGATCGCGAACAGCTCGTCGTGGATCGTGGGGAAGTGCGTGGCGAGCGCGTCGAGGTCCTCGGTGTTGCGGATGCCGGCGACGACGTCCTCGCCCTGGGCCTTGATCAGGAAGTCGCCGTACGGACGGTTCTCGCCAGTGGCCGCGTTGCGCGTGAACCCCACGCCCGTGCCCGAGTTGTCGTCACGGTTCCCGAACACCATCGTCTGCACGTTGACGGCCGTGCCGAGATCGTGGCTGATGCGTTCGCGGACCCGGTACGCGATCGCCCTCGCACCGTTCCACGACTTGAAGACCGCTTCGACGGCGCCCCGCAGTTGCGCCATCGGCTGCTGCGGGAACGGCTTCCCGGTCTGCGACTTGACGACCTGCTTGTAGTGGTCGGCCAGATCCTTCAGTTCCGCTGCGCTCAGCTCGGCATCGGTCTTGACACCGCTGTGCCGCTTCGCCTCTTCGAGTGGTTCGTCGAACAGCTCGCCGTCGATGTCGAGCACGATCCGGCCGTACATCGCGATGAAGCGTCGGTAGCTGTCGTACGCGAACCGATCGTCGTCGGTCACCTTGGCGAGGCCCTTGACGCTCTTGTCGTTGAGGCCGAGGTTCAAGACGGTGTCCATCATCCCGGGCATCGAGAACTTGGCGCCCGACCGCACGCTGACGAGCAACGGGTCGGCCGGATCGCCCAGCTTGCGGTGCATCGTCTTTTCGAGCCGGGCGATGTGCTTGGTGATCTCGTCGCTGAGACCTGCCGGCCATCCCCCGTGCATGTAGGCGCGGCAGGCGTCGGTCGAGATCGTGAAACCGGGCGGCACCGGCAGCTTCAGCACGCTCGTCATCTCGGCGAGATTGGCTCCCTTTCCGCCGAGAAGGTCCTTGTACTCCATTGGCGGGCGGCGATGCTTGTGGTCGAAGGCGTAGGCGTATGGCACGTTCGGCGAGTCTAGGGGCGAGGGAGCGCGGGTCCGAAAGGGTCGAGGGAGGGCGGGTCGGAAGGAGTGGAGGGAGGGCGGGTTCGAAAGGGTCGTAGCCTGAGCAGCGATGTTCCGCGTCCTCGGCTTCGACGTTCGGGTCCGGCCTGGGTTCGTCATCTTCATGGTGCTGATCATCGGACTGCACGGCAACGAGTTCGGTCTCTGGCTCGCCGGCTCGATCACCGCGTTCACGCTCATCCACGAGTTGGGCCATGCGGTGGCCGCCCGCCACAACGGTGCGCAGGCCCAGATCTCGCTCGACTTCCTCGCCGGCTACACGTCGTTCGTCCCCACCCGACCGTTGTCGAAGCCGCAGCGGGCGCTGATCTCGTTCGCCGGCCCTGGCATCCACATCGCCTCGAGCCTGGCCGTGCTCGCCGCGATGGGCGTGAATCCGGTCGACGGCGACAGCTACAACCGTTCTGACGCGGCGGCCGCGATCTGGTGGGCCGGGCCGATGATCGGACTGTTGAACCTCGTGCCGGTGCTGCCGCTCGACGGCGGGCACATCGCGCAGACCGGGCTGGAGGTCGTGTTCGGCCCCCGTGCACGGCGGGCGATGATCATCGCCAGCCTGGTCATCACCGGCGCGATCGCGGTGTGGTGCTTCGTCGACGAGGAGCGCCGCGGCTACGCGATCTTCATCGCCTTCTTGATGTTCGCCCAGTTCCAGATGCTCAGCGCCACGAACGTGTCGGGTCCTCGGCGTTCGCTCGCCGCCGCGGCCGATGCCGAGCGATCGGCGTGGCTCACCGGCCGATCGGGCATGATGCTGCCCGGCCAGGAGCTCTCTCCCTGGTACCGGGCCCATCGGGCCCTCACGGCGGGCCGGTCCGACGAAGCCCGCAACCTGCTCGTGACCGACATCACCTCCTCCAACGCGCATCGTTGGTGGCCGCCCGATGCGGCCGCGCCCGACCAACTCAAGCCGCTCGTGCAGTTGCTCCCCCGCCCGCTGCCGGTCGGCAATCCACTGAGCGAGTACGTGCTCGCCGATGTGCTGCTCCGCACGGGCGACACGATCACCGCCGGGCACTACGCCGCGGCGTCGTTCTCGCGGAGCCGCTCGCCGGCCAGCGCCATCGCGGTGGCGCGAGCGGCGGCAGCGATGGGCGACCACAGCACCGCGATCAATTGGCTCCATGCCGCGGCGGCGGCCTCGTCAGGTCAGGGAGCGAGTGTCGCCGACGCGATCGATCACGCGCCGGAACTGGCGGTGCTGCGCGACGATCCCGAGTTGCGCCGGCTCCGTGCGGCACTCACGAGTGCGTGACGGGTTCGCCGACGTCGGAGTTGCGTTTCACGTAGCCGAGCGCCCTGGTGCCACTGACGGTCGTCAGTACGCCGACCTCGTTGCCGTCGGCGTCGACGATCGGATCACCGGCGACTGCGCCTTCGGCGACGTCGAGGCGCCGCAACGAGCGGGGCGCCACGGCCGACCGGCTGTCCATCCGCTCGACCAACTCCTGGCCGGGATAGCAGCCCTTCTTGAAGTTGACAGCCACTTCGTTGAGGCCGGTCTCGGCCGGGATCGTCTCGCCGGAGATGATCTCGGCGCCCATCCGGGGCCATCCCGCCTCGATCCGCTCGCGGTCGGATCCGTTGTCGAGCGCCTGACCGGTCGACGCCGTCAGCTCGACCTCGGCCCGGACGCGGATCTTGAAACGGTTGACACGATCGAGCAGCGTCTTGCCGAAGCCACCGTCGGTGTCGAGCTGGTACGTCTCGTCGGCGACACGCGTGATGCGCGCGAGCACGTCGATGCGGCCGTTCGGTTCGAGCAGGAACGTCCAGCGGCTGTCGCCGATCGCCAGGTCGCGGATCTCCTGCGACAGCTGAGACTGCAGGTAGGTCGTCGCGTCGACGCCCGTGACGGTGACGGTGTCACGGTGAGCGTCGAGCCACGAGGTTCCCACCGACCCAGTTTGGCGTGCCACACTCAGAACCGCCATGCCAGAAGTCGAGGACCTCGCCCGTCGCGCCGTCGAAGGAGTCACCCGCCTGGCGGCGCGGGCGATGACCTTCGCGAGCTACGTGTTCGTCGCCGTGGTGTTGGTCAGCACGACGTCGTTCCTCCTCGGTCTCGCCGCCCTCGACGGTGACGTCCGCACGGTCTGGGTCGTGCTCGGACTCGGATTCGGGCTGGTCGCGGCCCGTGGAGCGTTCTTGGCGCGTTGGCGGCTGGCGACGATCGGGCATCACGCCCGCGAGCTCGCCACCGAGCTCGCCTCGTTGCTGGAGTTCGGACATCCCGCGACGCGCACGATGGTCGACGCGGTCGAGGCCGACGAGCGGGAGGGCGGCGGATCGGTGCTGGTCGTGTCGCGTGAGTTCTTCTCGCTGCGCGACGCCATCGACAACCGGGAGAACGAGTTCCGCCGGCTGCTGGCGGTGCTGCGGGCCATCACGTCGTTCCCGGCGCTGATGCTGAGCGCGATCGCGATCACGGTCGTCTTCGCGATGCTCGTACCGATCTTCCTGCTCGTCCTCGCGCTCTGACATCTCGGCCTCGAGGCCGTCCAGGGCCGTCTGGGCCGTCCAGGCCGTCAGACGACGTTGTTCGCGTCGCGACGGGCCGCGGTCATCCGTCTCGCGGCCGGGATCGCGGCGAGGAGCGCGGCGGCCTTGTTGCGGCACTCCAGGTCCTCGTCGTCTGGCACGGAGTCGGCCACGATTCCGGCCCCGGCCTGGAGGCTGGCGACGTCGCCGTCGGGCCGGACGAACATCGTGCGGATGGCGATCGCCGTGTCGAGGTTGCCACTCCAGTCGATGTAGCCGACGACACCGGCGTACGGGCCGCGCTTCACCGGCTCGAGCTCGTCGATGATCTCCATCGCCCGCACCTTCGGCGCGCCGCTCACCGTGCCGGCCGGCAGCGTGGCGCGCAGCACGTCGATCGGGCCGAGCCCGTCGACCAGCACGCCTGACACCTGCGACGTCAGGTGCATCACGTGGCTGTAGCGCTCGAGTGTCATCAGCTCGTCGACGTGGACGCTCCCGAACTGCGCGACCCGTCCGACGTCGTTGCGGGCGAGGTCGACGAGCATCACGTGCTCGGCCCGCTCCTTCGGGTGCTCGATGAGCTCGGCCGCCATGCGGCGGTCGTCCTCGTCGGTGCGTCCCCGCCGTCGCGTCCCCGCGATCGGGCGCGAGATCACCTTGCGGCCGAGCACCTGCACCATCGGTTCGGGTGACGAGCCGACGATCGTGATCTCGTCGTGGCGCAGGAAGTACATGTACGGACTCGGGTTCACCTGCCGCAACACGCGGTACACATCGAACGGGTCGGCGTCGAGTGTCAGGTCGTAGCGCTGGGCGAGCACGACCTGGAAGATGTCGCCGTCGAGGATGTATTCCTTGGCCACCTCGACCGCCTTCTGGTAGAGCCCGCCGGGCATCGACGAACGAACGTCGGGCAACGTGTCGTCGACGCGGGGCGGTTCGGCCGGCACGTACGGCAGCGGCCGGGCGAGGTTCTCGACACCCTGGGCGACCGACGCCGCGGCGGCGTCGTACGCCGCGTCGAGCTGCTCGACCGACAGGCCGTGGGTCGGCACGCTCTCGATGATGTAGACGCGTTGGCGCCAGTGGTCGAACGCGGCAAGCGAACCGATCACGCTCATCACGGCGTCGGGGAGACCGTGGTCGTCATGGGGCACGCTCGGGAGGCGCTCGACCTCGCGGATCACGTCGTAGCCGAGGTATCCCATGATCCCGCCGTGGAGCGGCGGGAGATCGGGGAACGACGGGCTCGAGTAGACGCCGAGCAGCGCCTCGATGGCGGCCAGGATCCCCCGGTCGGTCGGGATGCCGGGCGGCAGATCACCGTCGATCGTCAGCACGCCGTCGCGCAGCGTCAGCGTTGCCGAGGGGTCGCGTCCGACGAACGAGAACCGGCTCCAGCGTTCGCCGTGCTCGACCGACTCGAGCAGGAACCCCGGGCCGTCGCCGACGAGCTTCAGGAACGCCGCGACGGGTGTCTCGAGGTCGCCGAGCAATTCGGTCCACACGGGCACGACGCTGTGGTCGGCGGCGAACGCGTGGAACTCGTCGCGCGTCGGTTGGAGCTTCACGAGCCGAACTTGCGGAAGAAGCAGGTGCGGGCACCGGTGTGGCAGGCGCCTGCCCCTTCCTGCTCGACCCGGAACAGCAACGTGTCGCCGTCGCAGTCGTAGTACGCCTCACGAACGAATTGGCGATCACCGCTCGTGTCGCCCTTGCGCCACAGCTCCTGGCGACTCCGGCTCCAATAGACCATCCGGCCTTCGTCGAACGTGCGAGCGAGGCTCTCGGCGTTCATCCACGCCATCATCAGCACCTCACCGCTGTCGACGTCCTGGGTGATCGCGGCGACCAGTCCGTCGCTGTTGAACGTCACCGACGCGAGCTGTTCAGGACTGGCGTCGATCCTGGTGCCGATGGGCATGGTCGCAGGATACGGGCCGGTGTCCGGCGGCCAGAACCCGATTCACCGGATCCGATTGATCGGCATCCGATTCAGAGATACAGGCCGGTCGACGCCTCGATGCGGGAGGCGGCAACGGCGTGCAGGTCGCGCTCGCGCAACATGATGTAGTCGGAGCCCTGCACCTCGACCTCGTAGCGGTCCTCAGGGCTGAACAGGACGTTGTCGCCGACCTCGGCCGCCCGCACGTTCTGGCCCAGGGCCACGACCTCCGCCCACACCAGGCGCTTCGCCATCTGCGCCGTCGCCGGGATCAGGATCCCACCGGACGATCGTCGCTCGCCGTCCTTGTCGGGGATGCGGACCAGCAGGCGGTCGTTGAGCATCTTGATCGGCAGCTTGTCGGGACCCGTAGCCACGGGCGTGAGGGTACCTTCGGGCCGTGGAACACGTGCAGCTCGCGACGACCGATGGCCACCACCTCGCCGGTGATCTCGTCGAGGCGCATGGCGCCGCGGCCGGTGCCGTCGTCATCTGCCATCCCCACCCACTGCGGGGTGGCGACCGGTTCAACGCCGTCGTCGAAGCGATGTTCGTCGCCTTCCCGGCGAGCGGCTTCCACGCGCTGCGCTTCGACTTCCGCGCTGAGCACGGCGAAGGTGTCGCCGAACGTCTCGACGTCGTCGCCGCTCTCGATCTCTTGGCGGATCGATACCCGGGCGTCGTGCTGCACACGGCGGGCTACTCCTTCGGCGCCATCGTCAGTCTCAACGTCGCCGACGACCGGATCGGCAGCAAGGTCGCGGTCGCGCCGCCGCTCTCGCACATGGCCGTCGATCCACCGCGGCAGCAGACGCTCGTGCTCGTCGCCGAGCACGACCAGTTCTGCCCGCCGTCCGTCGCCGAGCCGATCATCGCCACCTGGCCCGACGCGACGGTAGAAATCATCACGTCGGCCGATCACTTCCTGGCCGGGCGCGCGAAGGCCGCGGCGGACACCGCGGCCGCCTGGCTCAGTCGCGCCTGATTGGCTTCGCTCCGCTCAGCGGGGCCTGATGGCCTCGTCGATCTCCGCCTTGACGTCGGCGGTGATGAGCGGGATGACGTCGAGGGCGGCGAAGTTGTCGTGGACCTGGCTGACCCGGCTGGCACCGGTGATCACGGTCGACACGTGTGGGTTCGAGGCGCACCAGGCGAGGGCGAGCTGGGCCATCGAACAGCCGAGTCGATCGGCGATCGGCCGCAGCCGCTCGACGCGGGCGACCGTGTCGGGGTCGACGAGCGTTTCCGCCAGCCACTCGTAGCCGGCGAGCGCGCCACGAGAGTCGTCGGGGATCCCGTCGCGGTACTTGCCGGTGAGCAACCCGGACGCGAGCGGGCTCCAGATCGTGTTGCCGTAGCCATAGTCGTCGACGATCCGCTCGTACTCCTCCTCGACCTTGGTGCGTTCGAGCAGGTTGTACTGCGACTGCTCGGTGACCGGCTTGTGCAGGTGGTGGCGTTCGGCGAGCTCGATCGCGGCGCGGATATCGTCGGCCGGCCACTCGCTGGTGCCCCAGTACAGCGCCTTGCCGGACGTGATGATGTCGTGCATCGCCCACACGGTCTCTTCGACCGTCGTGTCGGGGTCGTGGCGATGGCAATACAACACGTCGACGAAGTCCTGCTGGAGGCGCTCGAGGGAACCGTCGATCGCTTGCATCAGGTACTTGCGGTTGAGCGTGTTGCGCATGTTCCGCACGTTGCCGTGAATGCCCCAGAACACCTTGGTTGTGAGCACGTACGAGTACCGCGGCCATCCGAGCTCCTGCAGGGCACGGCCCATGATTGCTTCGCTGTTGCCACCCGCGTACGCCTCGGCGTTGTCGAAGAAGTTGCATCCGGCGTCGTGCGCAGCCTGCATACAGTCGAGCGCCAAGCTGTCGTCGAGCTGGGTGTCGAACGTGACCCAGCTCCCGAACGACAAGACGCTGACCTTGATGCCGGCCCGACCGAGCCGTCGGTATTCCATGGACTTCTTCTGCGATTTGGTTCCGGGCATGGGACCCGAGGATAGAGAAGCTGGTCGCTAGACCGACACCGCGACGCCGGCCGCACGGTCGGCGGCGATCTGGGTCGCCATCGTGTCGAGCACGGGTCCGCGGAACTTGCGGACCGTGGCCCGGTACGCGGGAGGGTCGAGCGTCGCCGCCAGCTCCGCGGCCCGGGCGATCGCGGTGTCGAGCAGCGCTTCGGGTGCCACGACCTCGTCGAGGAATCCGGCATCGACGGCGTCCGCCGGTGCCGTGACGCGAGCGTTGACGACCGCCCGTTGCAGGTGGCGCTTGCTCAACCGGGCCTCGGCGATCGTCAGCGCCCAGGCCGGCAGCACCATCTTGATCGCCACTTCGTTGAGGCCGATCTTGGCCGGCGCGTCGGCACCGATCCGCACATCGCAGCCGAGCAACATCAACGCGCCGGCGGCGAGGGCGTGGCCGGTGCACGCGGCGACCACTGGAACGCCGCAGCCGTAGAACGTCCGGACGAGGTCGCCGCCGTCGGCGACGAGACGCACGGTCTCGCCCATGTCGCCGGCGAGCATCACCCCGAGATCGAAGCCGGCGGAGAACTTGCCCTCGCGTCCGTGAACTACGACGGCGCCCACCGCGTCGTCGGCCTCGGCCGCCTCGACCGCTTCCTTGATGCCGGCGATCAGGTCGAACGTCAGCGCGTTGACCTTGCCGTCGTCGAGGTGCAGCACAGTGACCGCATCGCGCCGCTCGATCCGAAGTGCATCCATTTCCATCGCCCGACAGTACGCCCGACCCGCCACCAACTCGATCTCGTGAAGTTTCGGCGCTCACACGGCGCCGAAACTTCATGAGATCGGGATTGTGCGGACGGTGATGCCCGCCGCCGCCATCAGTGCCTTCGCTTCGGCGATCGTGTGCTCGCGGAAGTGGAAGATCGAGGCGGCGAGGACGGCGTCGGCGCCGCCGTGCACTACACCGTCGACGAGGTGCTGCAGGGTCCCGACGCCGCCACTGGCGATGACCGGCACGCGGACCGCGTCGCTGACGGCTCGTGTGAGCTCGAGGTCGAACCCCTCGCGGGTGCCGTCACGGTCCATCGACGTGAGGAGGATCTCCCCGACGCCGCGCTCGGCCGCTTCGGTCGCCCAGGCGATGGCATCGATGCCGGTCGGGGTGCGGCCGCCGTGCAGGTAGACCTCGAAGCTGTCGGCAAGCAACGGTCCGCGTCGCTTGGCATCGATCGCGCACACGACGCATTGCGACCCGAACTCGACGGCGATCTCGGAGATCAACTCCGGACGCTGGACGGCGGCGGTGTTGACGCTCACCTTGTCGGCACCGGCCCGCAGCATCCGTCGGGCGTCCTCGAGCGAGCGGATCCCACCGCCCACGGTGAACGGGATGAACACCTGCTCGGCGACCCGGTACACCATGTCGACCGTGGTCTCGCGGGCGTCGCTCGACGCCGTGATGTCGAGGAACACCAACTCGTCGGCGCCCTCGGCGTCGTAACGGGCGGCCAGCTCGACCGGATCGCCGGCGTCGCGCAGGTCGACGAAGTTGGTGCCCTTGACGACCCGCCCGTCGGTGACGTCGAGGCACGGCACGACCCGGGCCACCCTCATCGCCGCACCCGTTCGAGCACGGCCAGTGCCTCGGGAACCGTGAAGCGCCCCTCGTACACCGCCCGTCCGGTGATGATGCCGCCCACCCCGGGAACGACGGCGAGGGCGGCGATGTCGTCGAGCGTGGCCACACCACCGCTGGCGATCACCGGGGTCGTGGTGCTGGCGGCCACGGCCGTGAGGCCGGCCACGTCAGGGCCGGCGAGCGTGCCGTCACGGCCGATATCGGTGACCACGAAGGCGGCCGCGGCCGGAAACCACCCGAGTGCCTCGTCGAGCTGCACCCCGCTGTCCGCCGTCCACCCATGGACGGCGACCTCACCGTCGCGATGGTCGAGACCGACTGCGACCGGGAGCACCGTGGCGGCGCGTTCGACGAGCGCAGGTTCGGCGATCGCGGCCGAGCCCATCACCACACGCGCGACGCCGAGTCGGGCGAGCGCCTCGACATCACCGACCGTCCGCACTCCCCCACTCGACTGGACCCGTGTGGTTCCGGCGACAGCCTCGGTGATCGCCGCCACGCACGCCCGGTTCACCGGATCGCCCGAACGCGCCGCGTCGAGGTCGACGACGTGGATCCACCGCGCACCCGCGGCCGCGAACGAGGCGGCGACGGCCGGCGGGTCGTCGCTGTACACCGTCCCAGCGTCGAAGTCGCCCTTCGTGAGCCGGACGACCCGGCCGCCGAGCAGGTCGATCGCCGGGTAGAGCTCGACGGCCGCGGCGCTCACGCCGCGACACCGGCCGTGATGCGGACGAAGTTGCCCAGCAGCGCCAGGCCGCTGTGGCTCGACTTCTCGGGATGGAACTGCACGGCGAACACGTTGTCGTGGCGAAACGCGGCGTTGAGCGTCGTGCCGTACTCGCAGGTCGCGGCGACCGTCGACGCATCGTCGGGCACGCCGTGCAACGAGTGCAGGAAGTACATCCAGGCCCGATCGCCGATCCCGGCGAACATCGGCTCGTCGACGTGGCGGATCGACAGCTGGTTCCACTGCATCTGCGGCCGCTTGACGCCGGGCGGGATCCAACTGATCGTGCCCGGGATCACCCCGAGACCTTCGGCGCCGGGCGACTCGTCGCTGCGCGAGAACAGCATCTGCATCCCGACACAGATGCCGAGGAAAGGTCGCCCGGATGCGACGGCATCGAGCGCCGGTTGCTCGAGACGCGTGGCGCGCAGGGCCGCCATGCACGCACCGAACGCGCCCACACCCGGGAGCACGACCCCGTCGGCGTCGGCGATCAGTCCCGGGTCAGCCGTGAGACGCGCGTCGGCGCCCATGTGCTCGATCGCCTTGTGCGCCGAGTGGAGGTTGCCGATGCCGTAGTCGAGGACAGCAACGAGCGGACGATTGCTCACACCCTCACCACCTCGGTTCTGTCTGCTTCATACCGCCCGTCGCCTCGTTTGAAGCAGACAATTCGGGGGTGGGGGGTCGGTTCTGGCTCACAGGACGCCCTTCGTCGACGGAACGCCTCCTGCGCTGTCGATCCGCACCGCGTCGCGCAGGCATCTGGCGAGGCCCTTGAACGTGGCCTCGATGATGTGGTGGACGTTGCGTCCACGGACGAGCTCGACGTGCAGCGTGATCCCGGCGGCGGTGGCGAACGACGAGACCGCGTGCTCCGCGAGCTGCGGGTCGAACGCCGGCTGACCGAGCGGCAGGCACTCGGGAAGCTCGACCTCCCACACGACGAACGGGCGGCCGGACAGATCGAGGGCCACGTCGACGAGAGCCTCGTCGAGCGGGAAGCGGCCGCTCGCGAACCGTCGCACGCCGGCCTTGTCGCCGAGCGCCTCGCGGAATGCCTCACCGAGGGTGAGGGCGGTGTCCTCGATCGTGTGGTGGGTGTCGATGTGGAGATCGCCGACGGCTCGCACGATGAGATCGAACCCGCTGTGGCGACCGAGCTGGTCGATCATGTGGTCGTAGAACGGGATCCCGGTCGACACGTCGGTAGTGCCCGAGCCGTCGAGGTTGATCGCGATGTCGACCGTGGTCTCCTTGGTGCTCCGGTTGCGAGTGGCGACGCGGTTCACGCGAGCACTTCCACGAGCGCGCCGAGGAAGGCGTCGTTCTCGGCCGGTGTGCCGACGGTGACCCGCAGGCAGTCGGTGAGCCGCGGCCATCCGGAGCAGTCGCGCACGAGCACGCTGTGATCGAGGAGCCCCTGCCAGACATCTCGTCCCGTCCGGAGTCGCGGGCGGAACAGCACGAAGTTGGCGCCGCTCGGCACGACGTCGATCTCCATCGCAGCCATGGCCTCGCTGATGCGCTCGCGCTCGGCGACGACCAGCTTCACGCGCTCGTCCATGTCGTCGACGAAGCGCAACGCCAACCGTCCGGCGATCTGCTTGGCGGCGTCGAGGTGGTACGGCAGCACGACCTTGTCGAGCTCGGCCACCAACCACGCCGGGCCCACGAGGTACCCGAGACGTGACGCCGCCATGCTCCACGTCTTCGAGAACGTCCTGACGACGACGAGCGGCCGCTCGTCGGCGACGAGTGGCAGCGCCGACCAGTCGGCGAACTGGGCGTAGGCCTCGTCGACCACCACGAGACCGGTGGCGATCGACAACAGCTCGTGCACCCGCTCGGCCGGCTCGACGAGGCCGGTCGGGTTGTTGGGCGAGCACAGGAACACGACATGGGGCTGGGCGTCACGTACGACCCGGTGCATCTCGGCGGGGTCGAGTGTGAAATCAGCCGACCGCTCGCCCT
>DATMDV010000101.1:0-22822 GCA_035557475.1 Ilumatobacteraceae bacterium | reverse complement strand
GGGGTCGACGTGCCCGACACGCGGGCGTGGCGGCTTCAAGCTGTGCGTGATCACCCGCTGGTGGATGCGCTGCTCACTTGGCGCAAGGCGGAGCGCATCGCCACGACGTTCGGGTACGGCTGGATCGACACGTTCGTGGGGGCCGACGGTCGGTTGCGAGGGCAGTGGTCGTCGGCTGACGGAGCCGCCGGCCGGATGACCGCCTCGGCCGGGCTGCACAACATGCCCGCCGATCTCCGACCCGCGGTGCGCGCCGAACCCGGCCACGTGCTCGTGCGCGCCGACCTCGGACAGATCGAGCCGCGGGTGCTTGCCGCCGTGTCGGGGGACCGCGCACTCGTGCGTTCCACGGCTGCCGGCGACATGTATGCGCCCGTCGCCGCGCAGATCGGTGTCGATCGCGACACGGCGAAGGTCGCGGTGCTGGGAGCGATGTACGGCCAGACCACCGGGCATGGCGCGGCGGTGCTCCCCCGCCTCCACCAGTCGTACCCGGCCGCGATGCGTCTGCTCGAAGCGGCCGACGAGGCCGGTCGCGCCGGTCGCGACATTCGGACCCATGGCGGCCGGTTGATCCGGCTCGGCGCTCACACGCCCGAAGACGACGTCGACGACCCCGACGAGGCTGCGTTACGTGACGCACGTGCGCGGACTGGAGCTCGGGGTCGCTACGCCCGCAACGCGGTCATCCAGGGCGCAGCCGCCGAGCTGTTCAAGGTCTGGGCCGTCACCGTGCGCGCCAGAGGTGTCGAACTGGATGCCCGCATCGTCCTCTGCCTCCACGACGAACTGCTCGTGCACGCGCCAGCATCGGCCAGCTCCGCGGTCGCCGATCTCCTCGAGCGATGCCTCCACGAGGCCGTCCATCGTTGGTCGCCGGACAGCGGTGTCCACTTCGTCGCCGACATCGCAGTTCTCGAGCGATGGTCAGATGCCACTCACTGACGGAGCCGCGCCGCCCGACGTCGGTCGACCCGTACCGAGAACGTCGCAAGTGGTTCTTCTGGGGGTTTCGCGGACACGTTGAAGGAACTGCCGCGCGAGGCCGCGGCGGTGCAGGGTGAGCGTGTGCGAACCTCAGGCCAGTCCGGCCGCCGAATTGAACGTCGAGGCCTCCGTGGGGCAGAATGTGGCCGCGGCGTCGCTTCGGGTGGCTCGGTGCTGCGGGCGAATTGCCACCCTCGAGAGCGATCGGACGGGGTGTCGTGGGGAAAGTGCTGTCGCCATGCCGACAGTTGCCGCGTTTCGGCGGGTGTCCACGCCCGGCCGTCGTGAGCCGCTGCACGTGACTGCCCACGACGCCCGATCTCTCGCTCCACCGTTGCCCATGGGTGGGAGTTCTTCATCTGGCGGCATCGGCGTCCACGACGCCAAGGGCGAGCGGTGGGCCGGTCGGGTCATCGGCTGGATCTGCCTGGCGTCACTGGCCCCGTTTGCGTACTACGTCGGCACGCACAGGCGCGGCACGATCCTGGAACGGTTGGAGAGCCTCGATGCGAGCTGGCTCGCCCCTGACGTAGCAGATTCGACGGGAGCCGCGAGCGCACAGGCGAGCGGGCTTGGGCACGTCGTCATCATCGTCGGGGGGGTGCTGTTCGTGGTGACGATGTGGCTGCGGAGACGCGCCAGCCGGCGACTGGTGAGGCATTCGGTCGAGGCCGGCTCGGCCCCCCAGGGATCGGGAGCGGCGCTCCCGCTGACCGTGGCAGCGTGGACGGTGCTCTTCGCGGCGGGCGGGACCGGCGGTGTGTTCGTTGTAGCCGGGGATCGCCCGAACACGTCCGACATCGCCCAGAACTTCATCGACCACCCGGCGTGGATGTTGTTGGCCGCGCCGGGGCTTGCGCTCGCGGTGGCATCGTCACACTTCTTCCACCGTCGCCGCTTCGAGCTGCAACCGCTCGGGGCGGCCGGGCTCGTACCAGCCCTGGTCACTCGCCAGCAGGACGAGGCACCAAGTTTCCGCGAGGGCCTGCGGGCGTTCGGTCGGACAATCGTGATCGAAGTCGGATTCGGCTTGGTCCTACTGGTCGAGTCGATCGCCGGCGATGAACCGACGGATTACGAGCAGTTCTTCGCCGTTCGACTCTTCGGCATCACGCTCGCACCCGCCATCTTCGCCGGAGTTTTCCTGCTGCTCTTCGGGATCATGCGACCCACGAGACCGATGGTCCGGAGAGCGCTGTCCCAGCCCTTGACCATCGCATCGCTGGCCTTGCTCGCCGCTGGCTTCGCTCTTGACGCACTCGGCTCACCGATCGTCGTGAGCAGCGCGGTGATCGTCATCGGTGGCCTGATCGGGTCGATCACCGGTCTGTACGTCCAGGACCTCGGTCCGCAGCCGTGGCTCGGCATCATCTTTCTCCTGTTCCTGTACGGCCTCGCCCTCCACGATGGTGACTCCATGGTCCTGCCGACGACCGTGTTGGCGTGGGGCCTGCTCGCCCTGACGACGATCTACACGGTGATGGAGCTCCGCAGACAGTGGCGGGGAACGTATGCGGGTTCAGGACGATGACGAGACGCTGTCCCTCGTGTGAGGGCTCGGGACTCTTCTTCGGCCAGTCGCGTTGCACCGCGTGCAACGGGGAAGGAACCATCGGGGGCCCAAACCTCATCCAGCAGCACGGACTGGTCGCCGGCCTTGGGGGCTACCTCGTGCTGTTCGTCTGGGCGAGCATCGCCGTCTCGGTCCTGGCGATCGTCGGCTTGATCATCGGACCGCGGCTCCTGGGGAAGGCGAGCGACGGCATCACCGAGGTGGCAACCGGCCAGTCATACCCGGAGCACTACGTGGTCGGGACGTGCTTCGTCGACGAGGGATTCACACCCGTCGACTGCGCCAGCCCACATTTCTCGGAGCTGTACGCCATTTCCTTCGTAGCGACCGACGACGCCACGTTCCCGGGAACGGATCGTCTGAACAGCTTTGCCAAAGATGCGTGCCGACCGCACTTCGAACCGTACTCCGGGACGAAGTCCGACGATCCGACCGTACGTCTCGGTGTCGGTACACCCACCGAGCAGGACTGGGCCGGCGGTGTTCGTCAGATCCTCTGCGTCGCCGCGGCACCAACGGGCCAATCGCTGAAGGGATCGATTAGAGCGACCGGTTGAGTCGGACCGGTCCCGGAACGGGCTGGACCAGTTATGTCGGCGTGTAGGTGAGCGGACGGGGAAGGGCTCCCCGAGATTCGCGCCAGGGATAGATCCGCCTCCTCCAGAGGCACGCTGGTGGGCGATGAGCGATCGAACGGCGATGGTGCCGCCTGAGCGGCAAGCACACGATGGGGCGAGGAATGGCTTCCTGCGGCTGTTGCGGCGATGGTGGCCGGCTCTGGTCGCTCTCGGACCCGGGGTGCTGATCCTCGTGACGATCGAACCGTGGCAGCGATCAGATCCGACCACACTCTTGCTGCCGTGGTTGGCGATCGCCTATCTCGTCTTCGGTGCGGAGGTCCGACCGACCTCGGGCAGCCACTCCCATCCAGAAAGGAGGAGTCATTACATCACCGCCTGCCCTTGGCCGGCGTGCAGAACGGTTCGAGGCCCATGGCGGACTTGATGCCGGCAACGATGTGCTGCTGGAACTCGGCAGCACCCGGGAACCCAGTCGTGGCGGGGTCCAGGAATGCATCGCCACTGTGCCCGAGCGTGGTGACCCACGAGCGGCCTCCGTCGTAGTACTGGCACCAGCTGACCGGGTGGAAGTCGCCGTGTCCCGGGTGTTCGCCCGGGGCTCCCGGCCCATCCTCCACAAGCGTGCTCTCGTCGACCACCGCGAGGAAGTTGACATTGGTGGGGAAGGGGATCAGGTTGTACCACTCGTCCTCGAAACCCCAACGCTCCGGCAGGCCCGCGGTGGACACGTCGCGGTCGTTGACGATGACGACGTCGCCGGCCTGATTTGCACCGTGGCTGTAGTAGTTGGCGTTGCCGAGCAACCCCTCGTACCACTGCCAGCCGTACTCGGTGCCGAACGCGTTGTGGATTCCGACGAAGCCTCCGCCGCCCTCGACGTACTTCTTCAGCTGTTCACGTGCACGGTCCAGGCGTGTACCACCGGCCGCCCCGGACGCGTGGTTCCACAGCGTGTCCCGAGTCGGGCTCATGAAGATGACCGCCATGTAGTCCTCGTCGTTGTTGCCGAGCGACTCGATCGCCTGCACGTCCTCGGTGACGTCGACCGCGATGCCTTGGGCCTCGAGCAGCCTGATCAAACCTGCCTGCGCCACGTTCTCCTCCGTCAGGGGAACGGGCCACACGGCAGCGTTGAAGTGGTCGCCGTTGATGATGTACGGGCGTTCGAGGGTGAGACCAGCATTGTCCGAATGATCCGGGTCGAGCCGCGGTCCCAGGTTCTGATGCCGCGGCCCTGCAGTGCGTGAGTACACCAACACTCGGGTGTCGCGCACGGTTCCCCAGTCGTTGTAGCAAGCCGGGTCGGTGCCGCGACACACGCCGTACACCGGGTCGATGCCCTTCGGCGGTTTGGGTTCCTTGAACGCCTGATTCGCGAACGCGATGGTCGAGACCGCCGCGATGGCGACAACCGCCGCAATCGGAGCCATCAGCCACCTGCCGCCCTTGAGGCCTGCTTTCATGTCGGTCGTTCCTCTCTGATTCTGGACTTCGGTACTTCTTGGACGCGGCCTGGTCGATGGCACCCGTGAGGTGATTCGCCTCGAGTCCGGAGGCCAATTCACCTCAATGATTCAAAAAAATTGACTGCAATGATTTCGGCGCATCGTCGGCGATGTCGCCCGACCGGTGCCTCACTTGATGACCCGCGGGGTCGCCGTGGCCGTCAACTGGGTCTGCACCCCGTTGTGCACGAACGTCGCCACCAGCGTCAGCGGTACCGCGTCACCCTCGGGCACGTTGTTGTCGATGTCGGCCTTGTGGAACCTGGCGATCAACTGGTTGCGTTTGGACTTCGTGCTCACCGCCGGGACCGGCGACTCGGACAACGGCGTCAGCAGCACGACGTCGCCGTCCAACACATAGCCCTCCGGGATGTCCAGCTTGGCCGTGACCTGACCGTTCACACCGGTGAAGATTCCGGTCCCCGAGCCGAGTCGGAGCGTTGACGGGGTGAACTCCAGCGCCCCGGGCAGGTCCTGCGGTGTCAGGTAGACCTCGATCTTGCCCGCCGGGCGCGGGTCGGTGCAGTCGTTGAAGAAGTACTCACCGGCGCGGTCGAAGGTGTACTCGAAGGTCTCGCCTGGGTTCAGCTTGGGATTGAACAAACCCTCGAAGTACTGGGTGGCGCAGTGCGGCAGTTCGTTCGGGAAGTTCGGGAACGTCTCCGCCCCCGGATTCAGGAACGTCACGGTCGTGCCCACCGGCACGCGCATGTGCGTCGGCGACATTGCTCTCTGCAGCGTGCTGTCCTGCTGACCGTCCGTGTCGGCGGTGCGACTCTGACGGGCCAGGAAGACCGTGTTGTCGACCTCGCTGCCCTCGACTGGACCACCCTGGACGGGACGGCGGATCGACAGCGGCGCCGTGTCGGGCCCTTCGCTACTGCCCGAGTCCGTGGTGTAGTTGCCGCCGAGCTTGAACGCCCACAGCGAGTCGCCCTGCGTCACCGAGTCGCCGTACGGGTTGGTCCCTCCGGCGGCGAAGACCGCGACGTACTGGTCGCCGTCGATCGCGTAGGTGATCGGGGCTCCGGCGATGGCCGACCCGGTCTGGAACTCCCAGAGGACGTCGCCGGTGACGGCGTCCATCACCAAGAGGCGGCCGTCGGTCTGGCCGACGAACAGGAGGTCACTCGCCGTCGTCAGCGGGCCCTGACCGTGCGACATGTCCGTGCCGAGATGATTCGTCCACTGGACCTCGCCGGTCGAGGCATCGTAGGCGAGGATGCCGCCGGTCTGGTACTGGCCGATCGCCCGCTGGCCGTTGGCGCCAGCACCGTTCCAGTGCGCCACCGGGTTGGCGCCGTACGGGTAATAGACCATGTTCGTGCGGTGGCTGTACGAGTGGTTCGACCAATCCGCACCGCCGTTCTGGCTGGTGGTCGACAGGATGGGCCGATCCCACTGCGGGTCGTACATGCAGCCCAGGCGGTGGTCCGAGGGATATCCGGCCGGATACGTCAGGAACGGCTCGTCCTCCGCGACGTAGCTGTCCGGGGTGAAGACCAGATTGCCGTTCTCGTCGGGTTGGTAGCCGTTGTAGTTCGGCACGCCACGCCAGGGGTCACCAGGGATGTTCCCCGGATCGAGCGCTTCCCAGACGAGGCACTCGGGCAACAGACGATTCACCGGGAACGGCTGCGTCGCGACGTGGAGCTGTCTCGAGTCCTGGATCATCGGCTGGTCGACGACCGGGAGCACGGGCTGGCCGTTGGTCCGATCGAGCACGAACTGGTGACCGGACTTGCTGCCGTAGAACACCACCTGACGTTCCACGCCGTCGACCTCGATGTCGGCCAGGGTCGGCGGGTGGACGTTGTCCATGTCCCACACGTCGTGGCGGATCGACTGGTAGTGCCACTTGTACTCACCGGTCTTGAAGTCGACCGCCACCATCGTGCTTGCGAACAGGTTGTCGCCGGGACGCAACGAGCCGTTCTGCGAGCTCGTGCAGCTGCGCGCGTTGCCGAAGCTCATGTAGTACATGCCGAGCTCGGGGTCGACCGCGCCGTGCATCCACGGCGTGGCACCGCCTTCGAGATTGCACTCGGTGCCGTCCGGCAACACCGGACCCCAGGTGGCGCCGGCGTCGACCGAGTTGTCGTGGATGTCGGTGAAGACGATGCCGCGATCCGGTCCACCGAAGAAGTGCCAGATGAGGCTGCCGTCGCTCGCGTTCAGCGCGAACGCCGCACCACGGTCGCCGTCGTTCGTATGCACATACACCACGCCGTCGTGGTAAACGGTCGCGACCTTTTCGATCCCGCCCAGCGACGCGCCGTTCGGAGCCTGCGGCTGGACCACCCAGACCTCGTCGCCGGTGTCCTTGTCGAGGGCGACGACCCGGTCGCCATCAGCGAGCGTGTAGACCTTGCCGTCGCCGATGGACACGCCGCGCCGCGTGCCGTTCGTACCGAATTCCTCCGGCGCCCACTTCCAGTTGGCCGCACCGGTCTTGCCATCGACCGCGATCACCTCACCGTTGGGCGTGTCCAGGTAGATGACCCCGTCAGCCACGATTGGCGTCGTCTGCTGACCGGTGTCGTCGGTTGCCGGCTCGACGGCCGAGACGTGCGTGCGCCAGACCGGTCCCAGCCTGTTGAGGTTCCGCTTGTCGATCTGCTTCAGCGACGAGTAGTGCTGGTTGCCCAGGTTGCCACCGACGGTCGGCATGTCGTCTCCGGAGGGCGTGCAGCACGTCTCCAGGCCCTCCGGCCGCGGCTCCTGGCGGCCACTCTCTCCGATGACGTTCTCGGCGGTCGTTGCGCGGCCGTCATCGGCGAGGGCGACCGCTGATCCCAATGTGACGACCAGACCGAGCGCCATCGACACGGACGTTCTTGATCCCATGTTCGCCCCCAAGCGAAGGTGCATCGAACCGAACACCCCGCTTGTCGGCCTCGACGACGTGTGCCCCCCGAAACGAGCACGCGTCAGCGCACTGGAGTCAGGTGAGGATTTGTCGTCTTCGAGACTAGGCGAATTCACTATAGTAAATCAAGGGTCTCGTCGACTGCGACTCGGGTATTCGCTAAGGCGATTTGTGAGGTCCGGCTCGCATGTCCACTACCGTGGAGGAGTGCACACGTACGAAGAGGCCGCGCTCGTCTGCGTGTCGGCGGCCCGACGCGAGATCGGCGAGGGTCGATGACTCGAACCGTGCTCGTCCTGAACGGACCGAACCTCAATCTTCTCGGAACGCGAGAGCCGGAGATCTACGGCCACGACACGCTGGCCGACATTCTCACCGACTTGCGCGCTCATGCCGCCCACTCCGAAGTCACCATCGTCGACTTCCAATCGAACACCGAGGGAGAGCTCGTCGGACGTCTCCACGAGGCCCAAGGCGCCGTCGACGGCGTGATCTTCAACCCAGGGGCGTTCACCCACTACAGCATCGCCCTGCGCGACGCGATCGCCGGCACAGGACTGGCCGTCGTCGAGACGCATCTCTCCAACATCCATGCCCGCGAAGAGTTTCGTCACACGTCGGTACTGGCACCCGTTTGCGTGGGTGTCGTCGCCGGCTTCGGTCGGCACAGCTACTTCGTCGCGCTCGATGCCTTGCTGCGATACCTGGCCTGACGTTTTTGGGGCTGAAGTGAACCGGACCGAGGAGGGCGGCATCGACTCCACGGAGCGATTGGCGCACTGGCGCCGCTGGCATGCCTACGTGCTCGACCGCAAGGGATGCCGGAACGACGAAGACGTGCTCGACGCCATCGCGTTCGATCGTGTCGTCGCGATCGCAGCAGCTCGTGATCTTCGTGTGCGGCGTCCGGACGTTCTGCTCGATCAATTCTTCGCCGGCCATACCGCGGATCGCGCGGAGGTTGGCGCGGTGGTGGACGAGGACTTCGTGAACCATCTCGGCTTCCAGATCCGTGAGCCGATGGATATGTGGTTGGAGGGGCTCATTCGTTGGGCGCCGCGACTTGGCGTGGCAGTCGTCGGCACGAAACGGTTCACGTCCTCAGCGACGTTCCAGGAACGTGTGGGCGCATTCGCGGAGATGGCACAGGTGTGGCTCGATATCGGCGGTCAGGTCGTCGAGCTCGAACTGTTCGACATCCATCGCGCGTGCCAACCCGATCCACGGCTGTTCGATCGCGTTCGAGCAGGCCGCAGCACCCGACAACTCATCGCCGAATGCCGGACCGACGAGCTGGTCGCCCTCACTCATGACGACGACATCTGGCACTACGGCATTCGCGTCGCGTCGGGTGACGACGTGGTGCGACTTCACGATCGGTTCCACGTACTGACAGCAGCCGATCCGAACTACCGGCTCCGCTCCGACGACGTCGTCTCGAACCGGTGGCACGGCTCGATGCACACGAAGCTGGCCAACCGCGACGCGGGCGTCGAAATCGAGTTCCTCAGCTACAACGTCGACTGGGCCGACTGGACGGACTGAGCATGCTCGACATCCGCCCGCTCGCGGAACTCACCGACGCGCGCGAGTTTCTGGCGTACCTCGAGCACGTCGGCGCCGAGCTTCCGTTCGACGCCGACGTCGCGCACGGCCCGTCGTCGCCGTTGGCAGGCCCTGTGAGCTTCTCCGGACTCACGGCCGGGAACCGATTCTGCGTCCATCCGCTCGAGGGATGGGATGCCGACGTCGAGGGACGGCCGACATCGTCGACGCGTGAGCGATGGCGGCGGATGGGGCAGGGTGGCGCCAAGCTGATCTGGGCCGAGTCGGCCGCGGTGCGACCCGATGGCCGCAGCACGCCATCGCAGCTCCTTGTGGCCGACGAGACGGTGAGCGACCTGGCGGCACTCCGACAACTCGCGGTCGAGGAGCACGAACGAGTCCATGGGGATGTCTCAGACCTGGTCGTCGGCCTCCAGCTCACACACTCGGGCCGCATGAGCCACCCGGCACCGCACGGTGTGCCCGCACCGGTCGCCGTGCGACGTCACCCTCACATGGATGCAACCGTCGGACCGCCGCCCGACCAGCCGCTCCTCACCGATGACGAGCTCTACGCCCTCGCCGACGATTTCGTACGCGCCGCCGTCAACGCCGCCCTCGCCGGTTTCGACTTCGTCGATCTCAAGGCCTGTCACGGATACCTCCACCACGAGTTGCTGGGTGCCTACGAGCGTCCGGGTGAATTCGGCGGCCCTCTCGAGAACCGCACGCGGTTCCTTCGCACGGTGATCGATGGTGTGCGCGCGATTCGCCCCGACTTACCTCTCGCGCTTCGCCTCAGCGCATTCGACACGGTGACGTATGTCCCGGACGCCGCCGGGTTCGGAAGGCCGATTACCGACGGACCAGACCGGTTTTGGTTCGGCACCGACGACTCGGGTCACAAGATCGATCTCGCCGAACCCATCGAGCTGCTGCGCATGCTTCGCGACCTCGACGTCGGCTTGGTGTCGGTAACTGGGTCGAGCCCGTACTCCGCTCGACACTTTCAGCGGCCAGCGCGTCGTCTCACCGGCAACGACTACGAGCCGCCTGAGGATCCACTGGTGGGCGTCGCGCGCCACGTGCACGTCACGGGAGCACTGAAGGCGGCGGTGCCGGAGCTCGTGTACGTCGGCTCCGCCTACAGCTATCTGCAGCAATGGCTGCCAAACGTCGCGCAGGCAGCGGTCCGAAAGGGCCTGACCGATGTCGTGGGAATCGGGCGGATGCATCTCGCGTACAACATGTTCCCGACCGATGTCATCGCGGGGCGGCGGTTGCGCATCGATCTGATCCAACCTGCGTTCTGAAAGAGCGCGAGACGGCTGTGAGGCGAAACGCGGCAACACCCGGCATCATCGGTGTCGGCTGTGGTCAGTCACGCACACTGGGTACGCGGGCTGCGGGGGTGCTGCTCGTGAAATGCCATCTGGCGAGCGATCCACTCGGCGGGGTGGGTGGCGTGGGGGATGTGGCCGGCTCCCTCGAGCACCTCCACTTGCGCCTCGGGTATCAGCTTCACCAACTCGGCAATCACCGCGGGGAACAGCTCGGGGCTCTCGGTGCCGTGCGTCAGCAGCAGCGGTACCGTGGTCGTGGCCAGTGACGCGGCGTCGATCGACAGGGCTGTCGGGTCGGCCAGCTCGTCGAGGAACGTGGGAGCGTTGGCCGCCAACACCGCCCGGAATGGCGGCGGGAGCTGATCCCACGTTCCCGGTCCCAAGGCCACGTGCTCGATGAAGTGCTCGGCAGCATCGCGGTGGTCCCCCGAGGTGATCAGGTTCCGTACGACCGCAAGATCGGCGTCGGCGGCCGCCAGCGCGTTGCGGAGAGCCTGATCGCGGGTCCCTTCGAGGAGACCCCACAGCGGCGGCTCGTGGAGCGTGGCGGTGGCGACCAAGTCGGGGCGTGCGATGACGAGCGTCAACGTGACGATCGCGCCGTAGGAGTTTCCCGCGACGTGCACAGGCTGGCCGCCCACCTGCTCGATCAAGCCGGCAAGGTCGGCGGCGTCCTCGGCGCGACTGCCGGGCGCGTCGCCCGCCTGGCTACGAGAGTGGCCGCGTCGGTCCCACACCACGACTTGGTACCGCTCGGCCAGGGCACTCACGACCCGCTCCCAGCCAGTGCCGTCGGTCCACGATCCGTGGGTCAGGACGAGGCACTCCCCAGTGCCCGTCGTCTCGTAGTACAGCTCGACACCGTTCACCCTGGTCGTCGCCATCGCCCTCTCCTCGCATCGGTCGGGGAGCCCATCATCCGCGACGCACCGGCCGGGCACATCGGGCGTTCACCCCATCACCAAGCCGGCCTCAGGACCGGTTGTCGACGACGTCGAGGTCGGTGGCCGCCATCGGTCCGTCGATAGCGCGGCCTGCTTCGGGCCGAACTCGGTTTCGGGAAGGGTTGCCGCGTTGCACGTTGGGACCGGTGAGCGTCGCAACTTCGACGCCCGACAGGCGCGCGGTCCGCCAAGTCGGCGGGGCCTCATGCGGTACATTCCGGATCGGTGCGCGCCTACAAGTTCCTCGACGCACAGGGCCGCAGCCCCTACACCGGCATGTCGTGGCCGTCACATGGTGCGTGGGTCGAGGCAGCCAGCGTGCGTCAGTGTCGCGAGGGCGTGCACGGCTGCACGCCAGTCGATCTGTCGTGGTGGCTCGCCGCACAGTTGTGGGAGATCGAGCTCGACGGCGACATCGTCGAGGCCCGCCACAAGGTCGTCGCCCGACGGGGACGCTTGGTCCGCCGGATCGACGAGTACGCCACCGCGGTTCGCGCCCTCGGCGAGGTGAGCGCGTGGCGGTGCTGCGACCTCGCCGTGCCGGCTTTGCGCCGCGCCGGCCACGGTCAGCTGGCCGACCAGTTCGCGCGATGCACCACGATCGACGCCTTGGCCGCATTGCGCCGCACCTCGTTCGAGGCCGTCGACCAGACGAGCCTGGCCGGGCCGGCGGCAACGTTCGCGGCGGATGCCGCGTTCTTCGTCGACCGCGGCGAGCCGGCCGAAGCGCCGTTCGTGGCATGCTGCGCGGCAGGGCACGCGGCCGCCGGGGCCGACGGCGGGCGGGCCGAGTACGACGCCGCCTACGCCGGCGAGCGGGTGTTCCAGTCAGCGTGGCTGGCTGAGCGACTCGCTCTCGTCTGAGGCTGTCAGTCCCGTCGCGTCTCGCGGAACACCGCCATCAACTCGTCCCGAGCCGACGGGGATGGAGACTCGCTGAGCCCCTTGTCGGCGTCGTGGAGCAGTGCGAGCGTGGCACGCAGTTGGTCGAGGTAGCGGGTGCAATGCGGGCAGATCGAGAGGTGCTCTTCGAGCAGCAGGCGTTGGTCGTCGGTGAGGCCGCCCTCCATCCACACGGTGACCTCGTCGACGAATTCGACGCAACGGACCTCTGGCTGCAGCATCAGCTCTTCACCGCCCGGTCGTCGAGGTACACCTCGAGCACAGCACGGACCTTGCTGCGGGCACGATGGAGCAGCACCCGCTGGTTCGCCTCGCTGATCGACAGCAGATCGCACACGTCTGCCGCGGACAGCCCCTGGATGTCGCGCAGGGTGATCACCACCTGCTGATTCGGCGGCAGAGCGTCGACGGCGCGCAACACACGATCACTCGCCTCCGAGGCGAGGACATGCTGCTCGGGGATCACATGCCGGGTTGGTGGGACCGACCAGAAACCCTGCCAGCGTCCGGAGTCGATGAAGCGGTTCGGGTCAACTGTGGGCTCATCCACTTCGGCGGCGAGCGACGAGAACGGCCTGGTTCGCGATTCGCGCTCGCCACGCGTCGTGGCCCGGTTCACCAGGATGCGGAAGATCCATGTCTTCAGCGAGGCGCGCGATTCGAAGCCGTCGATCCCACGAATGACACCCAGCCATGTCTCCTGCACGACGTCCTCGGCGGCTTCCTTCGTGGCCACGTACCCGCGGGCGAGACGCAGCATCGTCGCGTGGTACCGGTCGATGAGGGCGGCGAACGCCTTGTCGTCACCGTCGCGCAACCGGGCGACGATCGCGTCGTCGTCGCCGAGTTCGTCGAGGTACGACGCGCTCACGCGACCGAAGCTAGTGGGTCGGATGAACCTGACACGGTGGGCCGGGCAATCCGCCGGCTACTGACCGTTCCGCGGCAGCTCGAACGCGACGCGACCGCCGGGTGGCCCTTCGATCCAGATCCTGCCTCCGTGGGCCTCGATCAGACCGCGTGCGATCGCGAGCCCGAGGCCCGCGCCGCCGGTCGTACGTGTGCGGCTGGCGTCAGCTCTGGTGAACCGCTCGAATGCCTCGGCCGAGAAACCGGCGGGGAACCCGGGACCTTCGTCGACCACCGTCACCGACGGCTTGCCGTCGGCGCTCACCTCGACCCGAACCTCAGAGCCGGACGGCGCGTGGCGGACGGCGTTGTCGATGAGATTGCGGATCACCCGACCGAGCGCGGTCGGGTTCCCCTGCACGCGCACCCTCGCGGTCGCCGCGAGGGCGAGCGTGACGCCGCTCGCGGCGGCGACCGGTGCGAGTGCCTCGACGGCTTCGTCTGCGATCTCGGTGAGGTCGACGGCGACCGGGTACAGATCGAACCGCCCAGACTCGATCCGGGCCAGCAAGAAGAAGTCGTCGACCAGCGCCGACAACGCCTCGACGTCGCGACGCATCGACCGCAGGTAGCGATCGGGGTCGAGGGCGACACCGTCGGCGAGCGCCTCGACGGCGACGCGGAGCGCGGCGAGTGGCGTGCGCAAGTCATGGCCGACGCTCGACAACATGGCCGTGCGCTCCGCCTCGTACCCCGCGCGTTCGCGTTCGAGCGTGTCGAGGCGGGCGGTCAGCTCGTCGAGGGCGCGGGCGACGTGTCCGAGCTCGTCGGCGCGGACGATGTCGGTGCGTACAGCGCGGTCGCCACCCTCGATCCGTCGCACGGTCGCTTCGAGGCTGCGAACGTCGCGCCCGAGGGGGGCCGAGGCGATGACCACGAGCAACGTCGCGAACACGGCGGTCACGCCGAGTACCCCGGCCACCCGTCCCAGCTCGGCCGAGTCGAGGATCATCAACCGGGCGAGCAGCACTGCGGCGATGGCACCGATCGCGAGCGCTACGAGCGTGACGGCGAGCACTTGATGGCGGAGGGATCGTGTGTGCCGCATCAGGCGGCGCAGGACGAATGCGGCGACGATCGTCCCGCATATGAGTGCGGCAAGGGCGATCGCCGCGTCCAGCGGCTTGTCGGTGATCGCGTCGCGCCACGAGACCGCCAATGCGGAAGTCATGGCTCGAACCGGTATCCGACACCCCACACGGTGGTGATCCAGCGCGGGTTGTCGGGGTTGTCCTCGAGCTTCTGGCGGAGCCGTCCGACGTGGACGGTGACCGTGGCCGAGTCCTGATACTCGGGCGCCGAGTCCCACACCTGGGAGAGCAGCTGGCGGCGTGAGAACACCTGTCGAGGCGAGCGGGCGAGCGTGTACAGCAGATCGAACTCCTTCGGCGTGAGGTCCACGCGTTCGCCGTCGACCGTCACGTCGCGCGTTGTCGGGTCGATGAGCAGCCGGCCGAACTCGACCGGCGCTCGCCCGTCGGACGCCGGTGCGTTGACCCGTCGGAGCACGGTTCGCACACGCGCCGCGAGCTCGCGCGGTGAGAACGGCTTGACGACGTAATCGTCAGCGCCGAGCTCGAGCCCGAGCACGCGATCGATCTCGTCGGCCCGAGCGGTGAGAAGGATGACCGGGACGTCTCCGGCGGCTCGCAGCTGGCGCAAGATGCTCAGCCCATCCGTGCCCGGCAGCATGATGTCGAGGACGACGAGATCAGGTCGGTGGCCGGTCAGCCACTCGAGGGCTGCGGTGCCGTCGGCCGCCTGCTCCACCCGCAGTCCGTCGAGCTCCAGGTATCGCGCGACAACTTCACGAACCATCGGCTCGTCGTCGACGACGAGCACCGTTGCCGTTGCGGTCACCGACGACATGGATCGAGCGTACGACCAGGTCGGGGACCCGCGCAGAGTCTCGCGAGTGAGTTTCGAAATCGTTTCGAACGTCGTTGCGGCCGTGTGAGAGACGGCTTCCAGTGTGGTCGGCGTGAAGGACCCCTCCCGCACCGCGGTACCGCCGGCTGCGGCGGCCGCTGCCGGCGTCGTCAGCGCGGCCGTGGCACTCGGAGTCGGCGAGGCGGTGACCGGCTTCGAGGGGCCAGGCCCGTCGCTGGTGACGGCCGTCGGGACCGAGTTCATCGACCGCTTCGCCGCCTCGTTGAAGGACCTCGCGGTCAGATTGTTCGGCACCAACGACAAGCCCGCGCTCGTCGTCGGGATCGTGATCACGTCGTTGCTGCTCGGCGCCGTGTCCGGCATCGCGGCATCGCGCCGCTTCGCCGTCGGTGTCGTGGGCTTCGTCGGCTTCGGTGCGGTCGGGTTGTGGGCGTATCTGCGCGATCCTCTGGGCACTACAGGCTCCGGGATCGCGGCGGCGGTCGCGGCCGTGGCTGCCGGTGTCGCATCACTCGCCGTGCTCCTGCGACTCGCCGCGCGAACATCCGAGAGCGTGGGTGACGATGTCACCGACGCCATCGACGACGGCGTGGCATCCGGCGGGACGATCGGTGCCGCACCTCGCTCGCCGATGGAAGTCGGCCGTCCTCGCCGGCGTGAGTTCCTCGTCGGCGCGGCCGTACTCGGGGTCGGCGCCGCGTCAGCCGCGGTGTTGGGCCGGCGGTTGCGTTCGTCATCGACGGCGGAGGCGACGCGTCGGAGCGTCGCCATTCCTCGGCCGGCAGCATCCCGGTCGGTTCCGGCTTCCCAGCCGTTCGCCGTTCCGGGGCTCTCGCCGTACATCACGCCGAACACCGACTTCTACCGCATCGACACTGCGCTGGTCGTCCCCCAAGTCGACGTCGGGACATGGCGGCTCGACGTGACCGGGCTGGTCGATCGGCCGTTCTCACTCACCTACGACGAATTGCTCCAACTCGACGCGGTGGAGGAGACCGTCACGCTCCAGTGTGTTTCCAACGAAGTCGGTGGGGACCTGGTCGACAACGCCGTCTGGCAGGGGGTTCCCCTCGCGGCGCTGCTCGAACGGGCCGGCGTGCGGGATGAGGGCTCCCAGATCGTCGGCCGGTCGGTCGATCGTTGGACGGCCGGATTCCCGACCGACATCGCCCGCGACGGGCGCGTTGCGCTGGTCGCCTACGCGATGAACGGCGAGCCGCTTCCGACACGACACGGCTTCCCCGCCCGTCTCGTCGTCGCGGGACTGTACGGCTACGTCTCGGCAACCAAATGGCTGCGCGAGATCGAGCTCACGACGTGGGACAGCTTCGACGGGTACTGGATCTCACGGGGATGGGCCAAGGACGGCCCGATCAAGACGATGTCACGGATCGACGTTCCCGGCGGCGGCGATCGCCTCACAGCCGGACGGACGGCGATCGCAGGCGTCGCATGGGCGCCGGCGCGCGGCGTGCGCGCAGTCGAGATACGCATCGACGACGACGAATGGCAACCATGCCGTCTCGGCGACGTCGCCAGCGAGAACACCTGGGTGCAGTGGCTGTACGAGTGGGATGCCGCACCGGGTGACCACGCGATCAGCGTTCGTGCGATCGCCGCCGATGGCGACGTGCAGACGGGTGACATCGCCAGCCCGGCACCTGACGGCGCGACCGGCTGGCACACGCGCCGTGTCCGTGTGGACGGCTGAACGAGACCCCCGATGAAAGGCAACGTGATGAACCGACCCAACCGAACGATCGCCGCCGTGCTGTTGACAGGTGCGCTCGCGCTCACCGCCTGCGGAGATGACGACGAGGCACCGCCCGCGACCCAACCCACGCCGACCGAGGATTCCGTGATGACGGACGACTCGATGATGACCGACGATTCGATGATGACGGACGACTCGATGATGACGGACGATTCGATGATGACGGACACGACACCCGCTCCCTGAACCCTGGCGTTCGGTCCCTACGTCGTCCCGGGAGCGGCGGATCCCGGGACAACCGAACGTTCCGTGGAGTGGCCGGGCTGTAACGAACGGATCGGGCGATAGACAGCGCCCTGTGAGGTTGTTGTCCGCGCTCGCTCGTCGCATGTTCGGGCGCGGCCACGCCCTCGTATGCCGCGACGCGGTCGAGCTGATGACGGAGTACCTGGAAGGCGCGATGTCGCCGGAAGAACACGCGCGCTTCGAGGCCCACCTCGCGCAGTGCGACGCGTGCACCGCGTACCTCGATCAGATGCGCGCCACGATCGCTACGCTCCGCCGCCTCCCAGCCGACCACCTTCCGAAAGTCGTGGTCGACGAGCTCGTCGACCTGTACCGGCGCCACCGCGCCAGCTGAACCTTCGCGGGCCCCCAACTTTTCTGTAACGCGCAGTCGTCGGTGAGGACTGTTCCCCACGAATCTCATTCGAGGGGAGCAGGGATGACACAGACGATCGACGAGTCCAAGCTGGGCGAGTTCATGGGCCAGATGGTCGGCCACATGACCGGCGGCGCGTTGTGCTTCGGCATCTGGCTGGGAGACGAGCTCGGGCTGTATCGGGTTCTGGCCGGTTCGGACGGACTCACATCGGACGAGGTCGCAGGCAGAGCGGGCTGCAACGGCCGCTTGGTGCGCGAATGGCTCGATGGCCAGGTCGCCGGCGGACTCGTCGGCCACGACGCCGCCCGCGACCGGTACTGGCTGTCGCCGGAAGCAGCCATGGCACTCGCCGATGACAACTCTCCGGTGTTCGTGGCCCGCGCCATGAACGCGTTCGGCTCGATGTTCATGGACATGGACAAGATCACTGCGGCATTCCGTGGCGACGGCGCATTGAGCTGGGGCGACCATCATCCGTGCCTGTTCTCTGGCACCGAATGGTTCTTCCGCACCGGCTACCGGGCCGAGCTGCCGGGCTGGATCGCCGCCCTCGACGGTGTCGACGCCCAACTCGAGTCGGGCGCCCGCGTCGCCGACGTGGGCTGCGGCCACGGGGCATCGATCGTGGTGCTCGCCGACGCCTTCCCGAACGCGCGGTTCCATGGCTTCGACTTCCACGCCCCATCGATCGCGACCGCCAGAGAACGGGCGGATGAGGCGGGTGTTGCCGATCGCACGACCTTCGAGGTCGCCGACGCCAAGAGCTACGGCGGCACGTTCGACGTGATCTGCTTCTTCGACTGCCTGCACGACATGGGCGACCCCGTAGGAATCGCGCGCTACGCCCGCGAGCACCTCGAACCGGGCGGCACCGTGTTGCTCGTGGAACCGTTCGCGCTGGACGACCGGCTCACCAACCTCACCGACAACCCGATGGCGGCGCTGCTGTACACCGCGTCATCAGCAATCTGCACACCGAACTCACTGTCCCAGGAGGTCGGCCTCGGCCTTGGCGCTCAGGCGGGCGAGGCGAAACTGCGCGAAGTCTTCGAACAGGCCGGCTACACGCAGTTCCGGCGGGCTGCTGAGACACCGCTGAACCTCATCATCGAAGCCCGCGCCTGACCCCTAGCGCTCACAAACAATGAGGTGGTACAGGCGACGCCGGCCACACGACACAAGGAGAGAGACATGACAGGAGTGGAAGTCAGAGACTTCTCGACCCCCGACGAGGTTCGGAGCCCCGAACGCACGACCGTCGAGTTGGTCAAGCTGGGCGGCGGCGAGATCGGGCGGTACACCTTCCAGCCCGGCTGGCGCTGGTCCGAATGCATCAAGCCCGTCGTCGGGACCGACTCATGTCAGGTCGAACATGTCGGGTACGTGGTGTCCGGAGGCCTCCAGGTCCAGCACGACGACGGCGCCACGGGCGAGATCACGGGCGGCTCCGTCTACCGAATCGCGCCCGGTCACGACGCCTGGGTCGTCGGTGACGAACCAGTCGTCGTCGTCGAGTTCCAAGGCGCGGCCACCTTCGCAAGGCACTGAACGGGTCGACGACGTCACCCGCGACACCTCATCCCTGCACCGTCGAGCTCACCGTGGCCTCGGGAGCCAGAGGCCGCCGGGCCCGTAGGCGACACGGGCCGGGAGGCGGACGGTCGCCACCACCGGGCCCGGTGACGTCGGCCGCGTCGAGTACGACAAGGCTTGTGATCCCGGACCCCAGAGTCCGCCCTAGCGCCGCCGTCCGATTGGGCGGCGGCGTTGGCGCGTCCAGACTGGGCGCTGTGTCTGACACAAGTTCTACGCGCGGGAACTCGGACGACGCCGGCGACGTCCAACCCGCATGAGGTCGTCACTGCTGGTCGTAGTGGCCGGGGTGTTGGCCGTGGCGGGATGCGGAGAGGCAAGCGTCGGCTCGCCCACCGACGTCACTCCGCTGGACACGACGGACGAGGTGCCACCGACGACAAGTACGTCATCGCCACCGGATGAATGCGGCGAAGTCCCCAAGGTCGCCCTCGCGTCCGGCGACATCAGCGTTTCGATGGACCTCGTGTTCTACGAAGAATCGACCGACGCCTGCGGCTACAACGCCGATGGCGAGGCGATGTTCGACGACGGTTTCCGCCCGGCTTCCGCGCTCCTCGCAGCGGGTGGAGAATTGTCGGTCTTCGCGAACGTGGTCGGAGCGTTCTCCGTCGACATCAGTCCACTCGAGACCGGGCTTCGGCTGGCGAGCATCGAGCCGTCCCCGGACGTGCTCTCCAGCGCTTCTGACGGCAGCTACGTGTTGTCGCTCCCCGGTCCCGGTTGTTTCGTCGTCACCGTCGGATTCGTGGATGAGGGCCGCCACGGTCGGTTCACGGGCCTCGCCGAATCTGACGTCGACGCGTGTGGAATCGTTCCGTCCTCGAGCGAATGCCCAACCGATCAGGATCGCTCCGACACCACCGGGAACGCGGTCGTCGACTGGATCGACCTCGTGCGGCTCGGTGGTCGTTCGTACGAGCACTCGAGGACGAGCAGGCTCGAGCCGAGCGCGTTGGGAAACTTGGTCGGTTGGGTCTGCTTGACGCTCGCCGACGTGGTCTCGAACCCGTCCTATCGACTCGTGGACGGCGATGCCGCCTTCCTGCCGATCGGGACCGAGCTCCGCACGTTCGAAGGCGCCGACCCCGATCTGCGGGTGGCAGCGCTGGTAGGCGGGCAGGTCAAGGTCTACGAAGTGTCGCGGGTCGACGGCGCGTCGACCGGCGGCGAGCTGATCGACCTGACGTCGCCGATCACCGAGATCCGTGTCAACCCGACGTTCGATGGCGGACCGCTCGGAACGATCGTCGACGTCGATGTGATCACTTCGCTTGTCGAGTCCCTTCGCGTCGCGCCGGTTGCTCCGGAGTTCGACCCCGGGTCGGAGTCGAGCCAGACGTACTCCGTCGAGCTCGTTCGCGCCGACGGCACCGCGACGGCGCGGACGTTCGTGGTCGAGACGGCGATGATGTGGCCCGGCATCGAGCTGCCGCCCGTCTGGATCCAGGCCGTGCAGCACGCCGTCGCTGAGGTGACGGTCGTCGCGGTACACGACGATTTCTCGTTCTATGGTCCGTGCGGCGACAACGCCGTCGACGTGTTCGGGACCACCTACTACCAGCTGTTCCCCGACGAGATCGAAGCGCTCGATGAGTCGCGTTACCCACTGGAGGACGGCCCGACCGGCTTCGCCAGGGTGGCGCCGCCGGGCCCCGGCGACGACATCGGCACGCTGATCGTTTACAGCGACGGGATGGCCCGCTACGAGTCCGACAGCGGCATCGTCGAGTGGCTCACCAACGAGGAGCATTCCTACAGCTGGGTCTGCTGACTCGAGCCGCGAGCCGAGCTGGTCACATGCGTTGCATGGCATATGCTAGATGTGGCATACTATTCGCATGCTCACCACGTTCGAGGTGCTCGCGCAGCCGATCCGGCGATCGATCCTGGACGTTCTCCGCGACGGCGAGCATCTCGTCGGTGACGTCGCCGACACCCTCGGCCTCACCCAGCCACTGACGTCCAAGCACCTCCGGGTGCTGCGCGACGCCGGGATGGTGACCGTCCGAGTGGACGGACCGCGCCGCTGGTACGGGCTGCGCGTCGAGCCGCTCGCCGAGCTCGACGACTGGCTGGCGCCGTACCGCTGGATGTGGGAGGCGCGTCTCGACCACCTCGGCGCCCACCTCGACACGATGCCCGACGACCAAGGAGATACCGATGACCAGTGATCAATTCCTCACGCTCGAGGGACGACCGACGGTCCGTGTCGAACGGCGCTATCCGCACCCGATCGACAAGGTATGGCGAGCAGTCACGATGCCCGAGCACCTCGGCCAGTGGTTCCCGAGCCCGGTCGAGGTCGACTTGCGGCCAGGTGGGACGATGCGCTTCCGCGCGTTCGAAGGGCAAAAAGGAGCCACCGGAACCGTCGAGGCGGTCGAGGAACCGCGACGGCTGACGTTCACATGGGGCGCTGACCGGCTGACATTCGAGCTGATGCCTGACGGTGACGGCACCCTGTTCGCGCTGACTCACTCGTTCGACGACCGCTACGGCGCGGCGAGCTTCGCCGCCGGCTGGGAGACGTGCCTGGTCGGTCTCCGCAGCGTGCTCGCTGAGGAGCCGTTGCCGCAGCCCGACCGCGCGATCGCCCGGCACGAGGCGCTGGTCCACGAGTTCGGTCTCGACCGGCCGGAGATGACGGAGTCCGGCGGTCGATGGGCGGTGCGCGTCGAGCGACAGCTGACGTGCCCGGCCGACGTCGCCTGGGACCTGTGGTTCGGCAAGGACCGTGACACAGGCGCGCAACGCGTCGCGCCGGCGGTCGGTCAGCCGCTCACTCCGTACATGGCCCCTGACGTCGTGATCGGAACGATGACCGACGTCGAGCCGCATCGCCTGCTGGCCTTCGACGTGGCGCCGACCGGCGGGCCGGGCGAACACGTCCGCGTCGAGCTCACTGACGGCACGGGTCACGGAGCGCGGATCACGCTGACGGTCACCGGTACCGACCCCGCCGAGCGTGACGCTGCCGCCGAGATGTGGGGCACCGGCGCCGTCGGTCATCTGGCCGCCTCGGCCGCCGAGTGGGCCATGGCGCAACCTGTGGAGGCGTGAGCGCGCCTGAGCGGGCTCGGCTGAGTTGGTGAGACGAGTCCGGCACTGACTGCGAACGATGGCCGAGCGCATTGCGTAGCCTCGGCGACGATGGGTCGCCTCGACTCGATGGACCTCACACCACGCCTCGCTGGCCACGAGTACACCGAACGCCTCGCCTCCGCCCAGCGGCGGTTGCTGCAACTGCGCCTGCACGTCGGCGGCCAGATGGGCTCGGGCGAGCTCGGCCCGGGACTCCTGTTCGTGTTCGAGGGAAGCGACGCCGCCGGGAAGGGCGGCGCCATCAAGCGCCTGGTCCAGCCGCTCGACCCGCGGCACTACCGGGTCACGTCGTTCGCCAAGCCGACGTTCGACGAGAAGCGTCATCCGTTTCTGTGGCGCTTCTACCCCTACGTGCCGGGGCTGGGCGGGATGTCGGTGTTCGATCGCAGCTGGTACGGGCGGGTGCTCGTCGAGCGCATCGAGGGTTTCGCGACCGAAGACCAGTGGGGTCGCGCATACGAGGAGATCGTCAACTTCGAGCGCGCCAATGCCCTGGAGGGCGTGATCATCGTGAAGTTCTGGTTGCAGATCAGCGACGGTGAGCAGCTGAAGCGATTCGAGGATCGCAAGAACGATCCGCTGCGGCGATGGAAGATCACCGATGAGGACTGGCGCAACCGCACGAAGGCCAGCGAGTACCTGACCGCCGCCGAGGAGATGTTCGAGCGCACCGACCACCACCTCGCGCCCTGGGACC
>DATMDV010000100.1:0-8675 GCA_035557475.1 Ilumatobacteraceae bacterium | reverse complement strand
CGTCGTCGGCGGCCATCGCCGTCAGGCCGTGAACGTGATCTCGGCCAGCCGCCCTCGGTATGGGTTGGCCGAGGTGCAGCCGCTGTCGGGACCGAGCTCGGTGAGCCAGACGAGCAAGTGGCTCGCAGGTGTCGACACCGTCGTCTCGATGACGCCGGGGGTCGCGGCGAACGCCTTGGCGTCGATCGGCTCACCCCACCCGGCGAGCGTCGACGGCGGCGTGGCATCGGCCGATGCGAACACCTGCAATGCGTACGGGGCGTTCACGGACTCGACGTCGAGGCGTCCGGCCGAAGCGGCTGACAACGTGACGATCAAGCCGACACCGCTCTTGCCGCCCATGTACTGCGACGAGTAACACTCGGTTGACCACGACGTCGCTCCGCTTCCGTCGGCGAGCGCCAGCGGAGCCTGGGCGTCGTTCTCGCTGCCGTTGGTGCCGTCGGGATCCCAGGCGGTGATGGTGGAGATCTCGATCGGCCCTGCAATCGCCACGGTGGTGGGGGCGACCGTGACGTCGGCGGCGACGTCGTCGGGCAACACGGTGGCCTGTGGGCCCGCGTCGTCGGCGTCGTCCTCGCCGATCCCGAGCATGATCCACAGGATCGCGCCGACGACCGCGGCGACGACGAGGAGCCCGCCGATCACCACGAGCGACGGTGTCCAGCGTTGTTGCAGGCCCCGCGCGGGACTGGCGCGGATCACACCGCGCGTCGACGGCGTGCGATCGCCGATGGGGTGTTCGCCGCTCTGCCGTCCGCCGGGCCCGATGCGCAGCCGTGGCGCCGGTGTGCGCGGCTGGGCCATGGCGATGGTCGTCGACGGTTCGCCGGGGATGAGCGGGCGCGCCGGCGGCTCCGGCGGGACGGGCTGGCTGAGTCCCCGACGCGGCGGCTCAGCGGGCGTTCCGTCGATCGTGGGCGGGGTGGTGTCGACCGCGAGCAGCGCGGCGCGCAGGTCGGCGCCGGTCGCCGGCCGGTGCGCCGGGTTGCGGGCGAGCGTGCGATGGATGAGGTTGATCAGCCCGACCGGGAGTGTCGGTCGGAGCCGGGCGAGGTCGGTCGGGTCACGCTGCAGCCGGGCGAGCGCGGTGTCGGCGTCGGTCTCGCCCTGGAACGGCACGCGCCCGGCAAGGCACTCGTAGAGCACCAGCCCGAGCGAGTAGAGGTCGGCGCGGCCGTCGAGCTTGCGGCCCCTGACCTGCTCGGGCGACAGGTACTTGGCCGTCCCCATCATCACGTTGTCGCTGGTGAGATCGGTGTCGGCGATATCGAGACCCTTCGCGATGCCGAAGTCGGTGAGCAGCACTCGCCCGTCGGAGGTCACGAGGATGTTGGCGGGCTTGACGTCGCGATGCACGAAACCCGACCGGTGGGCCTCGTCGAGGGCGCTCGCCACGGCCGCCCCGATGTGGATCGTGAGCTCGGGCCCGAGGCGCTTCTGGCTGTCGAGCAGCTGGCGCAGGCTCTTGCCGTCGACGAGTTGCATCACGACGGCCTGACGACCGTCGTGCTCGAACACGTCGTGGACGGCGACGATGTTGGAATGGTTCAACTGCGCGACGGCGATCGCCTCGCGGCGGAACCGTTCGGCGACGACCGGATCGGTAGCGAGGTTGGGCTTGAGCCACTTGACGGCGACGCGGCGATCGAGCTGGGTGTCGGTGGCCACCCAGACCTCGGCCATCCCGCCGTGCCCGATCCGGCGTTCGAGGCGGTATCGGCTCGCGAGCAGTTCGACCGACGCGTCGGGCACGGGCGCCGACGGTGAAGGGGGCGAAGCGGGAGAGGGCATGACCGCCAGTTCACGCTAGTTGTGCCGGCCGGCGGGTTCCGGGCATTCGCGATCGAACGCGTCACGCGGCGTTCGGTCGCGACCGTCGATCGGCGTGCGCGTCTCGCGGCTGTGCTTACGTGGCCGACTCGGTGAAGGCGACGCCGATCGTGCCGCGACCGGCATGGGTTCCGATGACCGGACCGATCTCACCGACGATGATCTCACCGTCGTACAGCGGGCGCAGCATGTCGACGAACTGATCGACGTCGGTGCAATCGGCGTGGAGCACGGCCAGCCCCGACATCCGACCCTGGTATTCGCGCACCTTGTCGACGAGGAACGCGAGCGCCTTCGATCGCGTTCGTTGCTTGCCGCCCTGCTCGACCTTGCCTTCGACCACCTCGATGATCGGCTTGATCGCCAACGCGGTCGCGAGCAGCGCCTTGGCGTTGCCGATGCGGCCACCCTTCTTCAGGTTCTCGAGCGTGTCGAGCGCGCCGAACACCCTGGTTCGCGACGCGAGGTCGGTCGCAAGTGCGGCGACCACGTCGAGGTCGGAACCTTCCGCCGCAGCGCGGGCGCAGGCGACGGCGATCGTGCCGAGCCCGAGGCTCACGCTGCGACTGTCGACGACTCGTACGGCGATCTCGTCGGCCACCGAGCGCGCCGCCAGCTCGGCACTCTGCATCGTCGCCGACAAGGCACCTGACAGTGACACCACGACGACGCCCGTCGCGCCGTCGGCGGCCGCCTGTCGGAACACCGTCTCGAACGCGCCCGGCGCGGGGGCTGCCGTCTCCGGAAGCCCGGACGTGGCAGCCGCCTTCGCCCAGAACTCGGCCGTGGTGAGCTCGACGCGGTCGATGTACTCGGTGTCGCCGAAACGGATCGACAGCGGCACGATCTCGATGCCGAGATCGGTCGCGACCGACTCGGGAAGGTCACACGCACTGTCGGTCACGATGCGGACGGTCACGGGTCGGGGAGCCTACCCGTCGGTCTGTTCGAGCGACGACGAGGCCACGGCCGCATCGGGCGACACGTCGTCACCGTTCGAGGCGGGTGACGCGGTGGGCGACGACGAAGCATCGTCGGTCGCGCTGGGCGTCTCCTCTTCGGCCGGCCCTGGCGCGGCGTCCGCGGCCCGGTTGCTCGGGTGGCCGTTGCGCGATGGCTGGCTGTCGCGCAGGCGGTGCACGCGCCGTCTGCGTCGGAAGTGGCTGTACCACCAGGTGGCGAGCACCAACAGGGCGGCGCCCGTCAGCAGTTGACCGAGTCCGCTCAGGGCGTTCACTCGAGCGGTGAGCACGATCGGCTCGCCGATCACCGATCCGGACGGCGTGTGGACCTCGACCGAGACCTCCGACGTGCCGTTCGACCTGGCCTCGATCGGGATCGTGACGTCGGTGATCACCCCCGGTTCGAGGGTCACCTCGGTGTCGGGTTGCGGGAACGCGAGGCGGCTCGGCCCGCTCACCCGGACGCCGATGTGCAGCGCGGTCGTGCTCGTGTTGGTGAAGCGCAGCGTGATGGTGCTGGCGTTCCCGGCGAGCGTGAAGGTGAACGGATCCGGCGGTTGGATCGCTTGCTCGATCGCCCGCAGCTCACGTTCCACGCGATCGAGCCGCCCGGTGACGGCCGTGTCGTCGATGCCGGTCGACATCAGCGAATCGAGCTCTGTACGCCACCCTGCTGGTCGTGAGTCATCGGTCGGCAGCATCGTCGCGACGTGCTCCATGTGCAGCCTCACGAGATCGATCTCGTGCACACGGTTCGTGAGGTCGGGACCGGCGGTCTCGGGGAACGCGACGCGCACCTGCTCGTCGTTGATGAGGAACCTGCCGGTCGTTCCGGGAACGAACGACAGGGTCTGGAAGCCGACGTCGGGGTGCTCGCCGACGAACGCCTCGATGACGGCGAGCACGTCCGGATCTGGGATGCCGAGGCCGGGGGTCGCCAGCAAGAAGCTGCGCGAGTCGGGTCCGAGCTGCAGGCGCATCGCCATCAGGTCGGCGAAGAGGTGGGCGGCGACCTCGGTCGGCGTTGCATCGTCATCGCGATCGGTGGCGAGGAGCTCGTCGATCGGATCGACGACAGTGAGGGGGAGCTCGCCACCGTCGGCGAGACCACCGGCGAGCAGCAACGTCGGATCCGAGAAGCCGGCGCGGATCGCCGCGCTGTGGTTGCTCTCGAGCGCGAGGTAGTAGTCGAACGGGACCACGACGAGCTGCACCCCGAGGTCGCGCAGCATCGAGGCGCCGCCGGCGCTGAGCGGTTCGGTGGTGAGCCACGCGACGCGTCGGACCGCCGTCGCAGGCAACACCCGTCGCAGCGTGTCCTCTCCCTCACGTAGCTCGCGGGTGAACGTTTCGACTTGGTTTGCCGCGACCGCCGACGACGGATCGAGCAGCGCCTCCGGCCGGGCCAACACCTCGTCACCCGTGAGCGCCGATTGCAATCGCGCGGCGAGCGTCGGGTCGTCGGCGAGTGCTGCTGCGACGACGGGCGGCACCGAGACCGTGAGCGGTGCCGTGATGACCTCACCGAGTTGGGCGAGCTCGGTGACCCGCGCGTTCGATTCGACGAGATCGAGCTGGTCGGGCTCGGGCCCGGGGTCGGGGATCCCGGCGACGATCGACAAGTTGAGTGTCGATCGTGGGAACGCACCGCTCTCGGGGGTCGCCAGCCGTTCGATGAACGTCACGTGCGTGGCGAGCGTGCGCGAGCGCTGACGGATCGCGACCGTGATCGGGTACAGACCAGCCCGCGGCAGTGCCAGTTCGCTCCGCACCTCACCACTGGTCGCGGTCTGCACCTCGAGCGTCATCTGCCGGCGGCTCGCCGTCGTCCCGTTCTGGTTGGGGCCGATGACGTCGACCAGGTCGTACTCGGCGCTGTCGACCGAGGTGCGGAATCCGCCGTCGAGCACTTCGGACACCTCGGACCGCAGCGTGATCGGGTCGAGCGCGGTCACGAGCACGGTGAGCTCAGCGGCGACGGTGGGCGTCGTCGGTGCCGTCGTGTCAGGTGCCGCTGCTGTGCTCGACGCGACGGTCGGATCCGGATTCGGTGCGGTCGTCGGCGTCGTGGTGGTCGACGGCGTCGTGGCGGCCGGGTCGGGAATCGTCCCCGACACCTCGTACGACAGGCGAAGCAACCCATCCGGCGCGACTGCGAAGTTCTGGGTGACGAGTGCGAGCTCGATCGAGTCGTCCTGTGCGATCGCACGTGGTTGGCCGACGACACCGACCGCCGCGATCACGACCGCGGCAAACAACGCGCCCGAGGTGCGACGCATCAACCGCGCCTCGTGAGGTCGAGCTCGGCGATCGTGAGCCGATCGGCTCGTGGCCGGAACCCGAACTGGTCGTACAGCGCCAGCGCCGCGGCATTTCCGACCGCCGTGTTGACGAGCGCGTTGGCGAGACGTCGATCGTGCATCCAGCACAGCGCGTCGGCGACGAGCGACTTGCCCCGCCCGCCGCGTTGGTGCCGGGGATCGACCGCGAGGCGTTGCAGGTATCCGGTCGACCCGGCGACGCCGCTGATCGCGAACGCGACGAGCTCGTCGTCCACACTCAACTGCCGGGCCCGGTATGCCGGGGTCGCCCGCCGGATCGCCGCCAGGCTGGCGATGTCGTTCGCCCACGGCGCGCCGAACGCTCGGCGATCGATGGCGACCGCCTGTCGTGTCTGCCGTCGCGTCAGACGCTTGGTCTCGAGCCTGATGCCGGGGCGGCGGGTGGACCGCAGGTCGAGCTCGAGCAGCGCGAGCGTGTCGATCGTCACGAAGCCGGCGTCGGCGAACACCTCGGCTGCTCGCGGGAACATGGCGCCCGTGCGCACCGCCCGCAACCCGGCGGCCGTCGCCTGCTCGATCCACTGGTCGATAGCGGCCGACGACGGAATGGCGCCGTGGTCGATCAGGACGAGATGACCGACCGTCTCGTCGCCCGGCCAGCGCCGCAACTTGACCTCGGACCGCCCGGACCGCCCGCCGCGCCGACGGCCAAGCGCAGCGACAGGACGGGCGGAACTCACCAACGCTGACCGTAGTCGGGCGATCCGACGCCCAGACATCGAACGCCGAAGCACGGCGGACCATGGCGTAGCCAACTTCGACGGCCACACGTCGAACGTCGAACCTCTAACAATCCCAACTTCCGTAGCCTGGCGAGTCGTGATCCCCGACCGCTTCGCGCCCGTCCTCGCCGAGCTGGCGCCGTTGGCCGATCGGTTCGCGGCAGCGGGGCACCGCCTCTACCTGGTCGGCGGAACCGTCCGCGATCTGCTGGTCGGCGCCGGGACCGGCGACTTCGACATCGACCTGACCACCGATGCCCGCCCGCCTGCGATCAAGCGCTGCCTCGACGGCTGGGCGGACTCGATCTGGACCCAGGGCGAGAAGTTCGGGACGATCGGCGCTCAGCGCGACACGGGTGCGACGCAGCGGATCTATGAGATCACGACGTTCCGGGCCGAGTCGTACGCCGACGACTCGCGCAAGCCGCACGTCGTGTTCGCGGACGCGATCGAGTCGGACCTCTCGCGGCGTGACTTCACTGTGAACGCGATGGCGCTCGAGCTCACCGGGGGGCAGATGCCCGAGCTCGTCGATCCGTTCGGGGGCGCGGCCGACCTCGCGACACGAGTGCTGCGTACGCCACTCGGGCCCGAGGTCAGCTTCACCGACGATCCGTTGCGGATGCTGCGCGCCGCGCGCTTCATCGCCGGGTACGAGCTCCAGCCCGATGCCGAGCTGGTCGCCGCCGTCGCGCGGATGGCGAGCCGCCTCGAGATCGTGTCGTCGGAGCGCATCCGCGACGAGCTTGACAAGCTCATCACGGTCTCCCACCCGGCGGCCGGGCTGTGGTTCCTCGTCGACACCGGGTTGGCGGAGCAGTTCCTGCCGGAACTTCCGGCGCTGCGCCTCGAGCACGATCCGATCCACCGCCACAAGGACGTCCTCAGCCACACGATCGCCGTGGTCGACAACGTGCGACCACCCGACGAAACTGGCCCACCCTTCGACTTCAGCCCGCCGTTCGACTTCAGACGGACCCGTCTGGCGGCGCTGTTCCACGACATCGGCAAGCCGCGCACTCGCGGGTTCCAACCCGGCAAGGGCACGACGTTCCACCACCACGACGCGGTCGGGGCCCGCATGACGCGCAAGCGTCTCACCGAGTTGCGGTACTCGAACCACGACGTCGACGCGATCACCGAGCTCGTCGCCCTGCACCTGCGGTTCCACACCTACCGCCTCGGATGGTCGGACTCGGCGGTCCGGCGCTACGTGCGCGACGCCGGTGATCACCTGGCCGAGCTGAACGTCCTCACTCGGTGCGACTGCACGACCCGCAACGAGCGCAAGGCGGCGGTACTGAGCCGGCGGATGGACGAGCTCGAGGTTCGGATCGCCGCCCTCGCCGCCCAGGAGGAACTGGCGGCGATCCGACCCGAGCTCGACGGGGAGCAGGTGATGCAGCAGCTCGGCATCGCGCCCGGGCCGCTCGTCGGTCAGGCGCTGGCCTTCCTGCTCGACGTCCGTCTCGACGAAGGGTTGATCGGCGACAGCGCGATTCGTGACCGCCTCCAGGCCTGGTACGACGCGAAGTACCAGCAGCCCGGCGCGGGGAGCGACAAGGCGGAGGACGGCGGGCGATCGCGCGATCGTCCCACCGGCGACCAGTAGTTTCGCGAGCTGTGGACTCGTATGTCGCGGTCATCGTCTTTGGCCTCGTCTCGATCGCCACGATCCTGCTCACGTATGTCGCGTCGCGCCGGATGGAGCTCCGCCTGCGCGAACGCCTCGCCGGCGTCGCCGCCGCCGAGGCGGGAGTGCGACGGCTGCTCGACGAACTGCCCGAGGCGGTGATGCTGCTCGACGCCGAGGGGCGCGTGTTGTCCGCCAACGCGTCGGCGACCGAGCTGTGCGGCGTCGAGCCGACAGCGTTGATCCGGTCGTTCTTCCTCGACCTGTTCGACGGCGCCGATCGGGACGAGTTGCGGGCGGGGTGGCGGCGGGCGATGGCCGGTGAGATCGTCGAGCCGGCGCCGATCCGTCTCGTCGGCGACGACGCTTCGGTGCTCGTCGAGGCCACGTTTCACCGTGCTCGTAACCCCGACAGCGACGGGTCCGACGACTCCGAACGGGCGGCCGAAGACCCGGGAGCGCCCGACCAGCGCGGCGGGAACCGGCGAATGGTGTTGCGTCTGCGCGACCTGTCCGAGCGCGAGCAGCACTCGCGGGCGCTGCAGCAGGCGCGCCGCCGGTTCCAACAGGCGTTCCACTCGGCACCCACCGGCATGGCCCTCGTGCGCATCGACGACGGTCGGATCGTCGACGCCAACCAGTCGCTCGCCGAGATGCTCGGCGTCGAGATCGACCAGCTCGTCGGGCACACACTGCGCGAGTTCACGCATCCCGACGACGTCAGGGCGGCGGTGCCCCACCGGGCCCGGCTCGAGCTCGGCATCGTCGATTCGTACCGGCTCGACCAGCGCTACCTCCGCAGCGACGGCGAGTTCGTGTGGGCGCGCACGCGGGTGTCGCTCACCGAGGACGAGGGCACGATGCTGGCGATCACCCACATCGAAGACGTCACCGAGCAGAAGCGCACCGCCGAGCAGCTGACGTTCGCAGCCAACCACGACGAGCTCACCGGGCTGCCGAACCGATCGTCGCTGATGAGCCTGCTGAGCGAACGCCTCGATGGCGCCCCGCCCTCGTCGGTGGCAGTGCTGTTCGTCGACCTCGATCATTTCAAGGTCGTGAACGACAGCCTCGGCCACGGCGTCGGTGACGAGCTGTTGAGCATGATGGCCGGACGCCTGCGCAGCGTCGTGCGCGACCACGACGTGCTGGCGCGGTTCGGCGGCGACGAGTTCATCGTCGT
>DATMDV010000099.1:0-19647 GCA_035557475.1 Ilumatobacteraceae bacterium | reverse complement strand
TTCGGCGAGCACGGTGTCGTTGATCAATGGTGCCCAGGAGTGCAACGTGTTCTGGCAGGTGGGCAGCTCCGCGACGCTCGGCACCGGGTCGGTTTTCGCCGGCAACACGGCGAACGCGGCGATCGTGCCGACCGTTCCGTTGCTGTCTGCGGCGAACTACTCCGTGATCGCCTACGCGACTGTCACGAACACCGGCCCGAGCGTGCTGAACAACAGCGTCGGGCTGTCGCCGGGGACCGACGTCGTCGGATTCCCACCGGGCATCGTCACCCCGCCGGCGATCATCGACGCGACCACGCCGACCGCCGCCCAGGCCAAGCTCGATCTGACGGCCGCCTATGTCGACGCCGCCGGACGCCCCTTGAACGCCACCGTGACCTCCGATCTCACCGGCCTCACGCTCGTCGGCGGTGTCTACGCAGGCCCGAGCAAGTCACCGTTGTCGTTGGCCGGCACGCTCGTGCTCGACGGCGAAGGGAACCCGAACTCGGTGTTCATCTTCCAGACCGACTCGACACTCATCACCGGTTCGGCGAGCACGGTGTCGTTGATCAATGGTGCCCAGGAGTGCAACGTGTTCTGGCAGGTGGGCAGCTCCGCGACGCTCGGCACCGGGTCGGTTTTCGCCGGCAACATCCTCGCCCTGACCTCGATCGCGGTCACCACCGGCGTCACGGTTCACGGCCGGGCCCTCGCTCAAAACGGCGAGGTCACGCTGGACAACGACGTGTTCACGAGCCCGACGTGCGACCTCACCACTCCGGTGACGACCACCACGGCCGTCGGCGGGGGCACGACAGCCCCGGCCGACACCACGCCGCCGACATCCCCTCCCGGCACCGCCCCTCCCGGCACCGGCCCCACCGGGACGATCCCGAGGACCGGTTCGCAGAGCGGGACCACCCTCCTGCTCGCGGCCGCCGCTCTCGCACTGGGTGCTGCCGCGACCCGCTTCGCTCGACGCAAGCCGTCGACACTGTCGTAGTTCCTCTGCGCGACGCGCATCCCGGCGCCCGGTGACGGTGAACACCAGGGCGCCGGTGATCGCGGCGACGACCGAGGCCGCGAGCGTTCCGATCTTGGCGTCATCCTGAAGGGCCGGCGAGTCGAACGCGAGACCGGTCTCTTCGAACAGGTACGGCCCGATGTCCAGGCGGTCGGACCGTCACAGTCCGGTGGTCATGGCTCGTTCGCACGGAGCGGCTTCGGTGGCGTCAGGCGCTTGAGCAGGACGGCGAAGCTGCCGTCACCGAGGGCCGTCATGCCGACGGCTTCCCAGCCCTTGTCGCCTTCGCGGTTGAGCATCTTCACCGCCACCGAAGCACCCTTGGCCGCCTTCGCCGGCTCGAATTCGGGAAGCGACAGGATCAGGTACTCCCAGGTGTTCATGACGCGCCGGGCCTACGCGCACCGCGCTGCGGCCTCGAGCATCGCCTCGAACAGCTCGACGCCGGAGTCGCTCTCGTCGACGAGGAGGACCAGGGTCCGCCGCTCATCCGCGCGCGTCACTGATCGCCTTTGCGGACCGGTCGCCGTCGTCCGCCGCGAAGGGCCGCATGTCGATCAGTTGATGGCCGCCGCCACCGTTGCGCTTGACCTGGTACATGGCCATGTCTGCTTTGACCACGAGCTCGTTGGAGAATGCTTCGCCGGGACCCGCGAAGGCGATGCCAACGCTCGCCGAGACCATGAGCGTGAGCCCGGAACCCGGCAGCACAAAGGGTTCGGCGAACGCCTCGTCGACGCGGCGGGCGAGGATCTCGGCATCCGCCATGCTGTGGAGGTCCTCGCACAGGAACACGAACTCGTCCCCCGAGAACCGGGCGAGCGTGTCGCCCGAACGGACCAGATTCGCCAGCCGGTGGGCGACGGCGACGAGCAGCTCGTCGCCGACAGGATGGCCATGAGTGTCGTTGACGTGCTTGAAATGGTCGAGGTCGGCGAACAGGATCGCGGCGCTGTTGTGCGAACGCTTGCGGCGCTCGGCGGCATGCTCGAGCCGCTCCTGCAGCAGCAGCCGGTTCGCCAGCCCTGTCAGTGGATCGTGCAGGGCGCTGTGATGGAACCGGTCGGACGTGGCCCGAGCCTCCTCGCGTGCCTGGGCATTGAGCAAGTAGGCCGCCGCGACATCCGCCAGTGTCTGCGCCGCCCCCATGTCGTGCGGGTCGAGCTCGCCGGGCGTGTCGCGGTACAGATCGAGCGCGCCGAGGCGACCTTCGCCGTGGCGGAGCGGGAACGTGAACACTGCCGCCAGCCCGGCCGCCCGCGCCGCGGGGGCGAACTCAGGGAATCGATCATCGGCACTCAGGTCGGGGATCGACACGGCTTGTCCCGATTCGTATGCCACCAGGCACGGACCCTGCCCGATCTCGGTCTGCAGCTTCTCGAAGCGCAAGGCAGCCTCATCGGACGCTGCGATGTAGCGCGGCGCCATCCCCGGCGAGATCAACGTGACGCCCGTCGACGTGACCGGCAGCACCTCGACGATCCGTTCGACGAGGTGGTCGAGGATCCCCTGGATCGGGAAGTCGGTGATCAACGTACGGGCGAACTCGCTGAGCACCGACGACAGCTTGTCCTCATTGACCACGATCACCGTCCAGGCAGTGCAAAACAAGCCCGCGCGTGGTCTGGACGGGATTCTCGATTACGTCCGTTACTCAGCGTAGCGCAGCGGTGACAATCCGCGACCGCTTTTCCGCCATTGTCATGCGGTCGTCGTCTCGACCCGCCGGATCAACTCGGCGGCCCCGAGCAACGCCAGCAGCCGAGCCGGTTGCCCCGACTGGTTGGTCAACGTCAACGATCCACCCTGCGCGAGCAGCGCCCGCCGAATGGCGATCAGCCCGGCGTAACCGCAGCAGTCCATGAACGTCAGTTCCGACATGTCGACCACGACGGTGAGGTCGTGGCCGGTCAGGCACGCCTGCTCGACGAGTTGACGGGTGCGCACGTCGAGCTCACCGGCGACGTCGACCACATGGTTCCCACCGTTGATCGAAACGCGCACACGCAGGTTCGACGCGCTCGAAGCCGAGTCGTCGACGAGCGACAGCCTCGGCGTCACGTCGTTCAGGATCGACACACTTGGAGCCAAGTCGATCGGGACCGACACAATCGGTGTCACGTCGTTCAGGCTCGACACGCTCAGCGTCTCGGCGCTGGCACGCAGGTCGTGGTTGCTCACGATGGACCCCCTCTAGAGGCGGGGCGCAACCAGTGGTCCGGAGCAGCGCGGCTGACAGCAGGTATTCCGCTGTCATCAACCATATACCTCGCTCGTCGGTTGCACAACCACCGTTCGTGACGGTGTGTTGTCGACCGGCTAGAGGTCGCGCCGCGGTGCCGAAGGGGGAGCCGGGGGCGGCGGCGGAGGACGCCGCTCACGGGCCAACGAGTCGATGTTGAGCGTTCCGGCGACGAGCGCACCCGCGACCTCGGTGAGGCCGCGGTTGTTGTTCCGAGCGAACCTGCGCAGGATCGAGAACGCCGTGTCCATGTCGACGCGACCGCGCTCGGCGAGCATGCCCTTGGCCTGTTCGATGGCGATCCGGCTGTTGAGGGCATGTTGCAGCTGCCCCTCCCGGATCGCGGCCTCACGCGTCGCCTGGTCCTGGATGATGGCGATGCTGGCGACGTCGGCGAGTGCCTGCGCGAGCGCGACGTCGGCAGCGGAGAGCGAGACCGGAGTCGACATGAACAGGTTCAGGCAACCGAGGATCACATCTCTGAGGCGGAGCGGGACGGCGCACACCGACGGGAACCCGGCCTTCACGCACTCGGCCGCGAACTGCGGCCACGGCGAGGCGGTCTCGAGGTCGGCATGGACGATCACGGCGCCCGTGTTGAAGCAGTCGAGACACGGCCCCTGGTCGTTCTGGATCTGGAACAACTCGAGCAGTTCGATCTGCTCGGTCGACGCCGCCATGACCCGGAGATGTCCGGCCGTGTCGGCCAGCAGGATTCCTGCCGCGGCCGCTTCCAAGAGCTCGACGCTGCGCGACGTCAGCACGGTGAGAACGTCGATCACGTCGAAGTCGTCGACGAGTGTGTCGACGATCTCGACAAACGTGACAGCTGTCAGGGCATTCCGGTTCAGCGATCTCTGGTTCGCATCATCTGACACAGCTCACTCCCCTTCCTTCGGATCGCGCGGCAGATCGACACGATCGTCGGCGAGACGCAATCGCCGGGTCACGATCTCGCGGGCCACCACGCCCAGCGGGCGGCCATCGGCGAACGCGTAGGCGCGGATCCGCAGCAGCGCCTCGGCGACCGGGAGCTGCAGCTGAACCGACACCATCCCCGAGGCCTGATGGATCTCGGCCCGGTAGGCCACCACGTCGTCGAGATCGGCGGCGAGTGTTCCGACTGGCGCCGCGTCCTGCAGGCTCAAGACCGTCTCGGTCAGCACCTCGACCATTGCGATGCTGTCCTCGTGTTGTGTTGCGCTGAGCTCACCCGCGTCGTCCTGGTAGAGGGTGAGCACGCCGATCTTCGCGCCGTTCGCGGACAACGGGTAGGCGAATACCGCGCCGACCCCAGTCGAGTGGGCGAGGTCGACGAATGACGGCCAGAGCGTCGCAGCGGCGACGTCGAGACGAGGTGCGTGGACGAACATGTTCGACTTGAACGCGTCCTGGCAGGGACCCTCGCCGATGGCGTACTGCAGATCCTCGAGTGCTGCCATCCGCGGGTTCGAGACGCAGATCGGCCCGGCGTGGCCGCCCCCACCACCGCCCATGATCGTGATCCCCGCTCCGGTCACGTCGAGTACATCAACGCAGGCTGAGCACAGCCGTGCCTCGGGAGACTTCGCTGCCTCCCGGGCGAACGCGACGGCGATCCGCAGCGACTGGTCGGCGTTCACACCAACCCCCCGACTCCCGCGATCTGTAACAACACGCTGAACATGCTTCCTTCCTCACCACACAGAGTGTGCGGCGAGGTCTGGACCCGATCTAGCACTCCGAAACGTGTCACGAACACTACCAGCGCGCCCGCCGTCAGGCCAGGTCCGTCAGGCGCTGCGTCGGCGCTCGACCGTGGTCCTCGCCGTTGGCCACGCAGCGGGTACGGATCAAATCTGGGTTCGGCGAATGGAGGTCGTGGGCCAGCGACATCCGCTCGAACGCGCGGATCAGCATCGCCGAGGAATCCCATTGCCGGCGGAGCAGACCGTGGCGGACCGAGCGAGGGAACGCGTGGTGGCTGTTGTGCCACGACTCGCCCATGCTGATCACGGCCAGCAGGCCGACGTTGCTACTGCGGTCCTTGGTCGCGAACGGTCGTCGCCCGAATGTGTGACACACAGAGTTGACGCTCCACGTCGCGTGGTGCAACACGCAGATCCGAACCAGCCCGGCCCACAGCAGCGCGCTCATTGCTGCCGCGAATGTGCCCCCGAGCAACCATCCGAGGCCGAACGGCAAAGCGAGCGACACGACGCACCACAACGGGAACAGCGCATCGATCGCCACGATGTCGCGATCGGCCACCAGATCGGCTGCGTGACGCTGCCGCGACGTGCTGCGCGCGGTGAACAACCATCCGACGTGTGCGTGCCAGAGTCCCTTCAACTGCCCCATCGAGCTCCCGCCGTGGTGGTGCGGTGAATGGGGATCGTCGACCGTGTCGGCGAAGACGTGGTGGCGGCGGTGGTTCGCCACCCAACCGATCGGCCCGCCCTCGAATGCCATCGAGCCGGCCGCGACGACCACCAGCTTGAGCGGACGGCTGGCGATGAACGACTTGTGCGCCAACAGGCGATGAAAGCCGATCGACATGCCATGGCCGGTGAGGAAGTAGAACGTCACGGCCAGGAGCACGTCGCGCAGACCGATGCCCCGACCCCACAACCGGACCACGGCCACCGCGAGCGCGAGGAACGGAACACCGACGATGAGCGCAGTGATCGCCCGACCCGTCCTGTCAGGTGGCCGTTCGTCGTCGTCGAACGAGCGCGGCGCCGAAGGTGGTGAGGAGATGAGTTCCAGCGTCATCGCGGCTCCTTCGCGACGGTCTCCTACGCGTCCCGACGGGACGGAGGTTCGACCGAGGACTGGAGTCGCTGCCATCGCTGACGTCGCGACGATGACCGACGAAAACTCTACCGGTCGGGCCGGTCACCCGTACGGCGGCGGTGACCAGAGAACGTTCGACGTCAGCCGTCGTGCGGCGGCGTCGGAGCGCTCAGGGTCGGAGCAGTCGTACTCGTGGCGTCGCTCGCGACCGGTCGGACTCGACCTCGACCCGCAGAAGGGCCCACGCTTCGTCCGCGGTCGCGCCGATGGCCGAGGCGACGACCAGATCGCCGTCGAATCGCTCGGCCTCGGCCGTCCACGACGGAACCACTTCCAACAACCGCCCGTCGCGGCCCCGGAGGTGGTTCTCGCGGTAGTCGAGAGTCGTGCGCCATCCGGCGCGCTCGAGCGCGCGCCGGTCGGTCGGCTCGAGCGTCAAGCCGTGTCGGCGGGGGCGGGGAGCGGCGCCGCGCATGCTCATCGACATGTACGCGATTCTGAACCCTCGACCCTGTGGATCGTCAGGCCTGATTTCCTGTGGATTGGCTGGGGACGGCGCGCCCCGTCCTGTGGGAATCCCGACCGGTGGCCGGATCACGTACTAGATCGCTGCGCGGGCAGCCGATCCGGGAGGCCGAACATCGGGAACAGGTTGGCGGTGTCGAGGAACGAGTTGAGCGCGACGATCTGTCCGTTCGACACCTCGATGACCTGGAGCGCCCACGGCTCGTGGCCACCATCGACGCTCAACCGGTACTGCCCGAACGCGGGCGAGCCATTCGCCCGCGTGGGCACGAGGCGGGACCCGCGACACTTCATCCCGGTGCCGAGCATCCAGCCACGGATGTCGGCATGCCCGCGCATCCAGAGCTCGTACGGCGGCATCGACAGGGTCGCGTCCTCGTGGAGCAGCGACGTGAGCGAGTCCATGTCGTAGCGCTCGAAGGCATCGACATAGCGGTCGAGGAGCTGGCGATGTGCTTCGTCGAGCGATTCGATCGAGTCGGCGTCGCTGAGGTCGCTCGCCGCCAGGGTGGCGCGTGCGCGTTGCAACGCGCTGTTGACCGACTGGACGGTCGATCCCAGCAGCTCGGCGACCTCCTCGGCCTTCAGCCGCAGGACCTCGCGCAGGATCAGGACGGCGCGCTGGCGCGGTGGGAGGTGCTGGAGGGCGGCCACGAAGGCGAGCCGTATCGTCTCGCGCGCGACGGTCTCCTCGGCCGGATCGTCGGAGGAGACGAGGGCACGTCCGTCGGGGATCGGCTGGATCCAGGTGACCTCCGGAAGCACCGGGCCGAGCGGTGTGGTGGACGGCTTCGGCGACGAGAGGTCCATCGGACGAGCGCGGCGCTGGCGCCCGTTCAACATGTCGAAGCACACATTCGTGGCGATCCGATAGAGCCACGACCGCACCGCGGAACGTCCTTCGAAGCGATCGAAGCTGCGCCACGCCCGCACCAGCGTCTCCTGCACGGCGTCGTCCGCCTCGAAGGCCGACCCCAGCATCCGGTAGCAGTAGCCGGTCAGACCGACCCGGTACTGCTCGAAATCGACGTCGGACGGTGCCAGGCCATCGATGGCATCGACATCAGTCATCCAGATCACTCCTCTGTCGCCCCGGTTGTGAACACGCCCGACGCACCATCGTACGCCGCGGGTGCGCGAGGACGGATCCGCCAACCCGACCTGTCTGCTTCAGGCGCGCCGAGGCGCAGTTTGAAGCAGACAGAACGGGATTTGCCGCCGAACATATTGACATCAATCGAAGTGATCGATAACGTATCGATCACCATCGAAATGACGGAGACACTCCGTCGGAACCGGAAGGACGCGCCCGATGCGCCTGCAACTCGCCCTCAACGTCAGCAACCTCACCGAGGCCGTCGACTTCTACACCCGGATGTTCGGCGTCGGTCCGGCCAAGACGAAGCCCGGCTACGCCAACTTTGCCATCGTCGACCCGCCCCTCAAGCTGGTGTTGTTCGAGAACGCCGGCGAGCCGGGGAGCATCAACCACCTCGGTGTCGAGACCGAGACCGCCGACGAGGTCGTCGCCGCCGAATCCCGCCTCGGTGGGGCCGGGCTCGAGACGACCGGTGTCGACGACACGGTATGTTGCTACGCCCAGAAGACCGAGACGTGGGTGCACGGGCCGGACGGCGCTCGGTGGGAGTGGTACGTCAAGACGGCCGACGTCGACCAACTCGTCAACACCACGATCGGCCGCGCCGACGTCGCCGTGACCGGCGAAGGGACCTGCTGCCAGGCCTAACAGCCGGATCGAGCTCGGCGGCGCCACCACGACTCATCGAAGGCCTCACAGGAATGAGGTGTCGACGTCCTGCCCGGCGAGCAGCGCGCCCGTCAACGTGAACGTGTCGGGTTTGATCGCGAAGTGTTGGGTGAGGGCGTGGACATCGCGCAGGCGTCGCTGCAGCGGGTTGTCGTCGCGGATCGAGCTCCCGCCACCTTCGGTGTAGACCACGTCGACCACCGATGCCGCGGCACGCACCGCCCACGTCGTCGCCGCCCGGAACCGAGCTCGTTGGACGAGCGTGAACTCGGCTCGGTCGGACGCCGTGCCCCAGGCCGCGGACGCTTCGCCGTACACGAGTGCCCGTGCCGCGCGCAGCTCGGCGTCGGCCGAACCGAGGTGGTTGCGGAACAGCGGGTTCGCGGCCAACGGCGCCATCGCGAACGCAGGCACCTTCGCCGTCGCGATCGCAGTGATCTCGTCGAGCGCACCCTGTGCGATACCGATCGCGACCGCCGCGAACAGCAGCGTCGACAGCGACAGCTCGGGCACACGCATCACAGGAGCGTCGATTCCCGAGTGGTCATCGATCTTGAACGTGCGCTCGTCGGGCACGAACACGTCGCTGATCGTGAAGTCGTGGCTGCCCGTGCCGCGCAACCCCGAGACGTGCCACGTGTCGAGGATGTCGACGTCGCTTGCCGGTACGACCATCATCCGCATCGGGGGCATGCGACCGTCGTCGACGATGCAGTGGGCGAGGAACCAGTCGCTGTGCTGGCAGCCGCTGGCGAACGTCCATCGCCCGGTGACCGTGTACCCACCGTCGGTCGGCACTGCCGATCCCATGGGGTTGAAGGTCCCTCCCACCACGACATCGGGACCCGCCGCGTAGATCGCATCGAACGCCTGTGACGGGAGCATGCCCAACAACACCGGTGCTGCGGCGCCGATCATCACCGTCCACCCCACCGAGCCATCAGTGCGCGCGAGCTCCTCGAGCACGCGCATGTGGGCGGCGAGATCGTGCTCGTCGCCACCGTGGCTGCGCGGCACGAGTGACCGGAAACAGCCGGCCGACTTGAGCTGCGCCACCAAGTCGGGCGGGATGCGCCGACCTTGCTCGATCTCGTCGATGCGCCCGGCGATCGCCGGTTGCAGGGCCCGCACCGCCTCGAACGTCGCCGTCGGTCGGTCCATTGCCGCAGGTCGCTCCTCGACGGTGGTCATGACACCACCTCCCCCAGGCCGGTGTTCTTCGCGAGCACCTCGCGAAGCGCTCGCAGGAAGGCCTCCGGCTGCTCGATCGCGGGATCGTCGGCCGACCCGTCGATCACGTACAACGGCCATCCGAACTTGGCACTCGCCTCCTCGGCGACCGACAACGGCGTGGCGAGGTCGTGCCGCCCCCACACGAGAGATGTCGGAACGGCGATGCGTTCCAAGACGTCGGCATCGATCGCGGGAAACCCGAAGATGCCCAACATCGCGAACACCGCCGACTGCACGGCGGGGGTGCGGGCGAGATCGACGTTGTAGCCGGTGAACGTGGACCAGACCGTGCCCATCCGGCGACGCAGGCCGTCGACATCGAACGCGCAGTACTTCCAGAGCTGATCGTGGCTCTCGGCGTCCGGCTGGGCGAAGAACGCTTCGATCGCGGCGCCGAACTCCGGCACCGGTTCGAACGGTCGCAGGCCGAGCGTGTCGACGAGGACCAGTGCGCTGAGCCGCGTCGGGTTGGCGCTCGCGTACGTCGCCGCGATCGCACCGCCGAGCGCCTGGCCGACGAGTACCGGTGGAGTCGCGCACGTCGCGTCGATCAACTCGCCGAGCCACGAACCGATTCGTTCGGCGTCAACGGCGCCGTTCTCGACGTACGAGGCGCCTTGGTCAGGAAGATCGGGCGCGACGACTCGGTGGGTCGTCACCAGCTCGGGCAGGACCTGCATCCAGTGCCCCGCCCAGCCACCGGGGCCATGGAGCAGCACGACCGGCGGCCCGTCGCCGCCCTCCAGCACCGACGTCGACACGCCCGCCAGGACGAGTCGTCGTTCTGTCACGGGGAGGCCGTCGAGCAGCCGGCGGCGGTGGTCGTCGGGATCGATCTGCGTGCTGCGTCGTCGCTGGTCGCTGATCGTGTTTGCCATACGAGCACCGTACGGAGACGTGTTGGCGGCCCGCATCGGGCGAATTATGTAGATCGGTCGCCGATCGGTATGCGTCGTCGTCACCCTCGCGGACGCGACCGCCCCGTCAGGCGAGGCCGTGTTCGTACGCGTAGGCCGTGGCGGCGGAGCGCGAGGAGAGATCGAGCTTGGTGAAGATGTTGCTCACGTGGCGAGCGACCGTCTTTTCGCTGATGACCAGCTCCTCGGCAATCGAACGGTTGCTCATGCCGGTCGCGACCAGCGCCAACACCTCGACCTCGCGGGCCGTCAACCCGCCCGGCGGCTTGTCGCTGTCAGCTCGCGCGATCGCCTCGACGCGACGTAGATCGGGCGCTGCGCCGAGTTCGTCGAACACGCGGCGCGCCGCGTCGAGCTCCAGCTCGGCGCCGTCGCGATCGCCGAGCTGTCGGCATGCCAGGCCGAGCAACACGCGCGTGCGCGCCGCATCGTACGGAGCGTCGAGCTCGCGCCACACGTCCCACGCGAGCCGCAACGCGGCCAGCGCACCGGACGGATCGCCACCGGCGAGGAGCACGGCACCGTCGGCGTGCGACGCCACTGCGCGTACCAACGGCACATCGAGCGCCGACGCCACGCGCCCCAGCTCGGCGGCGATCTCACGGGCGGTCGTGACGTCGTCGGCGGCGAGGAGGATCTCGACGTACGCCGCGAGCACGCGGGCGCGTGACACGCCGCCGAGCGGCACATCGACGACGTTGCGGATGGCGGCCAGCGCGGCGTCGACCCGATTCTGCGCGAGACGCAATTGCGAAAGTCCGGGTTGGGCGCTCCGGCCGTGTTCGCTGGCGCGCGCGTACGCGTTCTCCGCCGCCGCGAACCCGCCTCGCAGTCGATGGAGCTCGGCGAGCTGGTAGAACGCGGCGCCCACGGCCGGTTCGCCGGCCAGACCTTCGCAGGCCCGGACGACCTCGTCCATCGCGTCGCCCCATGCGCCCGTGAACTGCATGATCTCCGATCGGTGCACGAGGCACTGCCCGCGGTACGGGACCAGTTCGGGCTGCGACTCGCACCACCGGGTGAGCGCGGCAGTCCACTCATGGGCGCGCCGCAGATCCATCACCTCGTGGCATGCCTCGATCACAGCGCAGTAGATGATTCCGGTGAACGTCGGTGACACCTCACCAGCCATCACTGCCGCCATCGCCTCGTCGAGCAGCGTGACACCGCGGCGGGCATCACCCTGATGGATCAGTGCCTGGCCGCGGCCGAGACATCCGAGCGCCACGAGGTCGACGTCGTCGAACCGGCGGCCGATCTCTCCGACCTGACCCATCGTGACGTATCCAGCCTCGAAATCGCCTTCGCCGAAACTCTGCAGTGCGGTCGGGATGAGCAGGTAGCCCTGCTCCACGCAGTCGGGATGGTCGTCGGCGAGGAGGCGTCGGGCCCGACCCAGCCACCCTCCGCCCTGCGCCCTGTCGCCCTTCATCATCAGCCCGAAGCCGATCCGGAACGCACAGCGCGCAGCCCGCCGCACGTCTCCCTGTTGGAGCCACGCCTGGTGCGCACGAGCCCACGCGTCGAGACTCGCGTCGTCGACGCCGGCCAGATAGGCGGCGATCGCCAGGCGCTCCAGATCCTCGGCCTCGAGGGGGCTCTGACGATCGGCCTCGGACAATCGCACCTGGGCATCGGCCCAGGCCCGCCGGGCGAACGACTCCCGGCCACGATCGAGCGCTTCGGCCATGGTCATGTTCTCCGACCGCCGGATGGATAGGGCGCCGGCGCAGATCGAACCGACCGTTCCGCCGGGTGACTCGCACCATACCGCGTCCGTCGCGAGCACGATCCGTAATTGCATCGCGCTCTCATCACGCGTCCCGCAAGGAGTTCCGAACTCGACGTCAACGAATACCATGCGCCATGAACCTCGAGCACTTCCCCTCGGACATCGCACCCGAAGAGGTCGGCGAGCACCTGAGGCGCTACGGCTACGCGATCGTCGATGACCTCGCCGATGCGGCCACGATGGACCAACTCGATCACGAGGTCACGGACTACATCGACGCGTCCGACGCCGGGCGCGACGAGTACGACGGTCGGCACACGCGCCGGACCGGCGCCCTGATCGCTCGTTGCCCGACCGCGCGCCGTCTGGTCATGCACCCCACCGCCGTCGGCGCCGCCCAGCATCTGCTGTCGCAGGCGACGACGATCCAGCTCCACCTCACCCAGGTGATCACGATCTCGCCCGGCGAGACCCAGCAGAAGCTCCACCGCGACCAGATGGCGTTCGACTTCTTCCCGTTCCCGGCCGACTACCACGTGCAGTGCAACACGATGTGGGCACTGACCGACTTCAACGAGGAGAACGGCGCCACGCACATCCTGCCGGGCACGTCATCGATGGACGACGAGTCGGGGCGCCTCGTCGCCGGCGCGCAGGCGACGATGCGCCGCGGGAGCTGCCTGTTCTACGAGGGCAAGGTGCTCCATGGCGGTGGTGCGAATCGCAGCGACCGAGACCGTCGCGGTGTCAACATCACGTACGCCGTCGGGTGGGTGAGGCAGGAGGAGAACCAGTACCTCGCGACGCCGCCCGAAGTCGCCCGCACCCTCGACGACGACCTCCTGCGGATGATGGGCTACCAGCAGGGAGCCTTCGCGCTCGGCTACGTCGGCGACCAGCAGGATCCGCTGGCGTTCCTGCGCGGCGAGCCGATCAAGGTCAAGGTGATCAGCGACATCGTGCGCAAGAACGACGACATTCGCTCGTTCGTCGACCAGCTGGCGACGGAGCGAACCGATCAGGACGGCGTTGTGAACTGACTCCCACCGGTGTGTAAGGTCGGCCTATCTAACGAAGATAGGTCGACCTTCACATCGAGGAGTCTCAATGGTCAGCCACCGCACGAGGTCCATCACCGCGATCCTGGCGTCGCTCGCGGTCGCCGCGACGGTCGTCTCGTGCGGCGACGACGACGGCGACCCACCCGCGGCCGACGCGACCACGAGCGCGACGTCACCGTCGGACTCGGCGGCGGATTCTGCATCGGACACGACGTCGGAGGCGTCGTCGGAAGCAGGTGCATGGACGTACGTCGATGGGTCGGGCACCGAAGTCACGCTCGACGAGGTCCCCACGCGCATCGTCGCCCACGGGAGCGCCGCCGCCGCGCTCATCCCGCTCGGGATCCGGCCGGTCGGCATCTACGCCGATACGGCGATCGACGAGGACCTGGCACTCAAGAACCTCGACCTCGACGGGATCGAGATCGTCGGTGAGGAGTGGGGCGTGATCAACGTCGAGGCCGTCGCCGCGCTCGAGCCCGACCTGATCGTCGCCGAGTGGTGGCCGGTCGAACAGGCCTACAGCGGGCTCGAGGAAGGGACCGAAGCCACCAATGCCCAGATGCTCGAGATCGCACCGATCGTCGGGATCACCCAGGGTCCGTCGATCCGCACCATGATCGAGGACTACGAGGCGCTGGCGACGAGCCTGGGTGCCGATCTCGACGAGCCCGCCGTCGCCGCCGATCGCCAGCGGTTCGAGGATGCGCTGGCCGGCTTCGAGGCCGCGATCGCGGCGAAGCCGGACCTCAGCGCGTTGGCGATCTCGCCGACCGTCGAACTGCTCTACGTCGCCGTCCCGGAGTACGCCGCCGAGTTGTCGGACTTCGTGACGTGGGGTCTCGACCTCGTCGTGCCCGACTCCCCGGACGAGGGCTTCGAGTACTGGGAGACGTTGAGTTGGGAGAACGCCGACAAGTACCAGGCCGACCTGGTGATCATCGACGAGCGCAGCTATCCGGCGAACCTCGAGCAGGCAGAGCAACAACCCACGTGGCCCGCGATCGAAGCCGCCGCGACGGGTGCGATCGCGGTGTGGCCCGCGTACTGGCTGCGCAACTACGCCGACTACGCCGCCGCGTTGGAGCGCCTGACGACCGCCATCGCCGACGCCGACGAGCACCTTGTCGACTGAGGGGTCGATCGAGGGGGTCGATTGAGGGGGTGGATGGCGTGCGTCTACAGGAGCCGCCGTCGGTCCGTCCCGCCTGAACTGTCACCCGGGAAGGGCATCCGTGGGATCGTTCGCATGTGAAGGTGGCCGAGGTCGCCGAGTGCTATGCCAAGCACTCCGACGCGCTCGTGCGCTTTGCCGCCACCCAGGTCGGCCCTGACCACGCCGACGACATCGTGTCGGCCGCCGTCATCGGTGCCTTGCGGGCATCGACGGCTGATGTGGTCGACGTCCGTGCCTACTTGTACACCTCGGTGGCGAACGCGGCCCGGAAGCACTGGAGATCTCTCGACCGCCGGACGCGGCGAGAACGACTCGTCGCTCGCGCCGACATGTTCGAGCAACGCGAGCCGGACGTGACGTTCGCCGCCGCGCTCGGGCGGTTGTCGCCGCAGCAACGGGCGATCATCCACCTGACGTATTGGGACGACCTGACGCCGGCGATGGTCGCCGTGCGTCTGTCGGTGAGTGACGGCACGGTCCGGCGTCAACTCGCACGGGCGCGCCGACGGTTGAAGGAGGTCCTCGATGACGACCGATGAGCAGGTGCGCGAACGCGTCCGGCGCGTCCTGGGCGCGATCGGCGACGCGGCGCTCCCCGCGACCGCATTCGACGAAATCGACCCGGCCGGCACAGAGCCGTGGGCCGCCGAGTCGACGTTCCGTCGGCGGGCGGCGGTCACCGTCGCGCTGGCAACCGCGGTGATGGTGGCAGTCGCAGGGATCGTCCTCCTGCGCAACGACTCGGACACCGTGCAGACCGCGACACCGCCAACGGCCGACGTTGAACGCTCGGTCGGGCCGGACTCGACATCTGTGGTGACGACCTCCACGGTTGCGGTGATCGAGACGTCGGACGCCGCCCGACGTGCGGCGACCGCGGCGACCGGGATCGCCGATCCGTGGTACTACGTCGACCTCGACGATGCGCGACCGGCGGCCGCCGGGTACATGGTGGCGGGAACGATCCCCGGATTTTCGACGTCCGTCTGGGTGACCGACGATGGTTCGTACGACCGCCTGATCGTCATCCATGCGTTCCCGGCGACAGAGTTCGCGACGACGTTGACCGGCACCGATCGCGCCGAGGTCACCAACCCCATGAACGGCCGCGGCTTCCTCGTGTGGGACGACGCAGATCCCGTTGTCGGGAATGGATTCCGCGGCAACGAGTTCCGCTGGGAGCGCGACGACGGGATGGTCTGGGAGCTGCGCGCGTTCGGTGTATCGGCCACGGAGGTGGTGAAGAACGCACTCATCGCGATGGATGCCACCGATCTCGCCGCGCCGCAGAGCGCAAACCTGCCCGGCTTCGAGCTCGTCGGGACGACCGACGGGAACGAGACGTTGGCCGGCCAAACGATCACGCTCGGCGACGCCACGATGCAGCTCACCCGCAACGACGGTCCGCCGATCACGACCGACGGTTTCGCTGGTGCGGCCGCCTGGACCGCCGTGTCACGACGTGACGTTGCCGGCCGCGACGCGGTCGTCGCCGTCGTCGGTGACACGGCGAATGCGATCTGGGAGACGGCGGCTGGCCAATCGTTCACGTTGGGCGGGATCCCGATCGCGCGACTTGGCGAGGTGCTCGATGCGGTCACATGGCTCGATCGCGCCGGCGAAGCGTCACCGCCCCCGAGCGCGTCAACGTCAGCCACCCCAACCGTGACCACGGCGCCGGACCCGGAGGTCGAGGATCTGGTTCGTCCCGTCATCGACACCTCGTACTGCACACCGTTGTCGGCCGGCGAGTGGACCGAGACCGAACACAACTTGTTCGCGCGATCGAGAGCGGGGCACCCGACCGTTCAGATCATCGGTGATCCGTCGGCCGACATCACCGCGCCGTACGCGGTTGTGGAGCGCTTCTTCACCGATCAGCGTCCACCGAACATGGGAGAGATCCACGACATCAACGGCCGCGAAGGACGCGTGTACATCGGCAAAAGCGGTTCGGGGCAGGTCGCATGGCTGCTGCCCGACGGCACCGAGGCGTATATCCGGTCACGCGGCTGGGGCGCCGACGAGCTGCTCCAACTGGCGCGGGCGTTATCGCCTCGTGCGGCCGACGCAGCCGTGCCGGGTTTCGACGTCACCGGTGCGCTCCCCGCCGGCGCGGCGCTCATCGGCGAGACCGCCGGTCCGCTCATCGGCAGCGGCGCCAGGTCGATGTGCCAGCTCGACGGCAACGGGGGGCATCTCAACCTAGCGGTGATCCGAGGCGACATCCCCTACACGTTCGGCGTCAACGTCGATTGGAGCCCGCTGCCGACCGTCATCCAACGCGGCGACGCGGTCGTCGGCATCGCCGGACCACCCCACACACCGGCGCGCGCCATCGACGACGTCACCAACGCGACACCCGAGGAGTGGGAGGCCCTGCTCCAGGCTGCCGAGCCATTACCGGCGCCTCCGCCCGACGCGCCGACCACGACCGACGCGACCTGACGTCAAGCCCGATCTCGTGAGTTGGGAGGGGTCGGCCACGGCTGGGTGTGGACCGAGAACGGTTCGTCCAGTTGGTGCCACAGTTCCTCGGCCAGATGCGGGGCGAACGGCGCCAGCAGGCGCACGAAGACCCGCTTCGATACGGGATCGTCGACGCGCCGCACGGCCTCCATCAACCGCGCCAGTCCGACGTTGAACGACAGGCGCTCGATTGCCGCCGCGACCGCATCGCTCGTCGCCGAGAGGTCGGCCGTCCCGGCCGGCGCGCGATCCGGTGCGGTGACGACCCGCCAGGCGCGGGCGAAAAAGCGCTCGATGCCGACGATCGCGTCGTCGCGGAACTCACCGCCCTGTTCCCACGGTGCGGAGAACAGCAGCGCGCACCTCAGCGCGTCGGCGCCGTGACGTTCGATGTAATCATCGGGCGTCACGACGTTGCCGCGGCTCTTCGACATCTTCGCCCCGTCCTTGGCGATCAGCCCGCCCAGGCGCACGCGCGGGAACGGCTCCTCGAACGGCACCAGCCCGAGGTCGTGGAGCGCCATCGTGACGAACCGCGCGTACAGGTGGTGGCGTTGCACGTGCTCGACGCCGCCGGCGTAGAAGTCGACCGGCAGCACGCGGGCGGTGCGCTCAACGTCCCATGGGCGGTCGTCGAACTCGGTCGACGGGTAGCGCAGGAAGTACCACGACGAGTCGACGAACGTGTCGCTCACGTCGGTCTCGCGACGGGCCTCACCACCGCATCGCGGACACGTGGTGCGCACCCATGCCTCGACCGCGGCGAGCGGAGACCGGCCGGTGCCGGTCGGGCGAAAGTCGTCGACGTCGGGCAGCACCACCGGCAGTTCTGCATCGGGCACGGCGACCGGGCCGCAGTCGTCGCAGTGGACGATTGGGATCGGCGCGCCCCAGTAGCGCTGCCGTGAGATCAGCCAGTCGTGCAGTTGCATCGCCCCGTCATCGTCGCGGCCGATCCACTGACGCTGCAGGCGCCGGGCCCGTTCCGGCCAATCCAGGCCCGTCAGTCCGTCATACAAGCGGTCGGCGTAGGCGGTGGTGCGCAGGAACCACTGCGTCATCACCTTCTCGGTCACCCTCGTTCCGCACCGCTCGCACACCGTTCCGTCGCGCTCGGTCTGCTCGCGGGCGAGGACCGTCAGACACGAGGGACACCACACGACCGGCGCCTCTGCCTGGTACATCAGGCCGGCGTCGAACAACCGCGTCAGCAGCCATTGCGTCCAGCGGTAGTAACTGGCGTCGCTGGTGTCGATCGTCCGGCTCCAGTCCCACGCCATGCCGATCCGTGCCAGTTGCTCCCGGAACCTCGCCGTCGTCCGCGCGGTCAGTGGGCGCGGGTGCTCGCCGACCCGGAGCGCGTAGTTCTCGGTGTGGATCCCGAACGCGTCGAAGCCGATCGGCTGGAACACGTGCTTGCCGCGCATGCGCTGATAGCGGCCGTACGTGTCGACGCCGCCGTAGCGGTAGACGTGTCCGACGTGCAGCCCTTCGGCCGAGGGGTACGGAAACTCGACCAGGTTGTAGAAGACGTCGTCGGCCGCGACCGCGTCGAGATCGACGCGGTTGATCCCCTCAGCTTCCCAACGGGCTCGCCAGGCGGACTCGATGGCTCGGGCGTCGTACGGCCGCGCCACGGAGCGGACCCTCCGAGCGAGTGCTCCGGCGTGCGTGCTCCATGACCGAGACGCTACGCGGCGAGCGCGCGAGCCTCCACACCGGTTTCGCGCCCGCGGTCACCCCATCTCGTGAAGTTTCGGCGTGGTGGTCTCAGGGCGCCGAAACTTCACGAGTTGGGTGTGGCGGGTGTGGGCGGGGGGACGAGCACGGCGCGGCTGGCGGTGTCGACTTGAACGACGTCGTCCTCGACGCGCACGCGATACGTCGGCTGGCACTCCTGCTTGACCGACTCCCAACCGGTCCGCAAGTCGAATGCCCACTGGTGGCCGGGACACACGATCCGACCGTTCAGCACGACGCCCTTGGAGATCTCGCGCTGGCGGTGGATGCAGATGTTCTGGAGCGCGTAGAACTCGCCGTCGTGGGCGAGCACGAAGATCTGCTCGTCACCGACTTCGAGGACCACCTTGCGGCGCTTGGCGACGTCGGCAGTGGTGCCGATGTCGACCCAGTTGACTTCGGGCGCGTCGGACGAATCGCTCATTCGGTGTCCGCCTTCGACAGCCACACCTGCTTCAAACGGTCGTACGTACGACCACTGGCGTCCATCTCGGTCTGGTCGGGATCCCACGCCACGCTGATGTCGCCCCTCACGTACGTCTGGCAGGCCAGCCGATAGCCCTCACCGAGCAGCTCGCCGAGCCGGTCGCGCTCGCGTCGACGGGGCGGGTCGCAGTTCTCCCCGCCCTCGAGCATGCGCACCCGGTCGGTGCCGCAGTTACCGCTGGCGCACTTGAACGGGATGCCGCACTCGTTTCGGATGGCCACCCGCAGGAGATTCACCTCTTCCCCATCGGGGAACGTGACCTCCTTGTCGGTGGTGTCGAAGCGGATGCGGGGCATCGCAACGTCTCAAACGTCTCAGGCGAGCGCCGGCTCGGGATTCTCGACGTCGGCATCCGGCGCGACGTACGTGTCGTACAGCGCCTTGGTGTAAGCGAACCGGGCTTCCGCTCCGTGGCGGACGAGTTGGAGCGAGCGTTGCTGCAGCTCCGCCGTGTCGGCGTGCTCGAGCACGATCTGGTAGCCGCGCTCGCCGTGGATCTCGTCGCTCGTGATGTG
>DATMDV010000098.1:0-2102 GCA_035557475.1 Ilumatobacteraceae bacterium | reverse complement strand
CGGGTCGCCCGGTCAGCCGACGCAAGGCGTCGAGCAGTTCGTCGGGCTGGCTCGTCGGACCCATAGCGCGCCATTGTGCCGAAGGGGTGTGTCGACTGCTCCGGACGATGTCTCTCGGGGTCGTTCACTTGGACGCCACCGCACGGCCAGTGGGCAATGCGATGAGCCGATACCGGTTGCCCCCGGCGTTCCACCCCAGCGCTTCGCGCCGCCGCCCTCATCGCATGTGTCCCGCCGCCGTGCGGAGGCGCTTCCGAACCGTACGCCCGTCCTCGCCGGCCATGGGTCACATGTTCATCAAGGGATCGGACAAGTCGCACGCTGTGCGCCGCCCCGATCACGCAGCGTCGGAGGATGAAGACCTTGGCCACCGCGCAGCGAGCGGGTCAGCGCGATGACGGGCGCACCACCAGTTGCCCCTCCGGTGTCCGGCGCTTCACACCGCCGCCCTCATCGCTCTGTACCCGCCGCCGCACGGTGGCGTTCCTCGAACGTACCGGCGTCAGTGCCGGCCGTGAGTCAGATCATCATCAAGGCATCGGCCGAGTCGCGCCGTGGGCGCCACCCCGATCACGCAGCGTCGCGAGATGACGTCCACATGGTCTGAGTCGTCACCATCACAGCGACGGAGCGGGCCAGTTCGGTGAAGTGCGGCCGGCATCTGAAGACGCGAGCGCGGTGTGCTCCCAAATCCATTTCTGAACTCGAGGTCCGACCCAGAACACGTAGATGCCGAGGGTCACGACGCTCAGGAGCAGCCACTTGATCCAGTTGCCGAACAAGCTCAACGCCGAGCCCGTGAACACGAGCTGGCGCCCGTCGATGCACGCCTGCTTCGCCTTCCAGCGCTCCCGGTAGACGAGGGCGAACGGATAACACATCTCGAATGCGAGCGCGGCGATCAGTAGCTCCATCATTCGCAGCCGACACCGTCCCCATCTCGATCGAGGTCGTAGATGTCATTGCCGATGACCTGTACCGGACCGTTCGCATACGCCGGCCCGTTGCCGCTTCCGCCGGCGCAATCGACGTCGGAGGCGATCGGCACGCAGCCGGTGTAGTTGGGGTCGCAGTTGTTCGTAGCCGGCGGTGGTGGCACAACGACTTGCTGTGTTGTCGTTGGAGGGGGAGGTGGTGGCGGAGCGGTCGTAGTGGTCGTGGTCGTGGTGGTTGTCGTCGTTGTCGATGTCGTGGTCGATGTCGATGTCGATGTCGTTGTCGACGCGTCGATGCGATCCAACTCGTTGCTCATGTCCTGCAGCGCGGCCTCGTCGAAGAGCTGACACTCCTGGATGAGACCGTCGCGGGATTGTCCCGCACGATCCCACATCGCGAGCGCGGCAGCGTCGCCGGCAACGTAGACCTGGAGCTCCACGAACTCGACACAACTCGCGACGAGTCGAGGATCCGGATCGCTCACGACGGTCGTGGTTGTCGTGGTCGCCGGGGACTGCGCCACCAGCCTCGTCTGTTGCTCACGGGTTGAGCTGACCGTTGTCGTGGTGGTCGCCTCGGTGTCGACTCGCCCCGTCGACGATCCGTCGACCTCGGGCTCGCAGGCCGAGGCCACGACGACCCCGATCGCGACGAGTACGGAACGGAATCGCCTCACGGCTCGTGCCGCCGACGAGTAGGGATCCATCGGTCTGCGACGCCGCTTCTACCTCTCCACGACGTGAACTCCGCTGTGATCTGCTCGGCGAAACCGTCCGCGGGCGGATCGCTCGACGCGCTCGCGTTGTGTCCGTCGTCAGAGGTGTCGTGATCGGCGATATCCCGCTGTGTCATCGATCTCCTTGTCGCGCCAACCACGGAGATCGTCCGCCCGCTGACGTTGGGTTGGACGCCACCACGTGACGAGCGGGTCAGCGCGATCAGGAGTGGAACCGGTTGCCCGTCCGGTGTTCCACCTGGCGCTTCGCGCCGCCCCATCCGCCTGATGCACCCGCCGTCACATGGTGGCGTCCGTCGCACGGTACTGGCACCCGCAGCCACGGTGGGTCACATCATCATCAAGGGATTGTCTACGAGGCACACAGTGCGCCGCCGCCGTCACTCAGCGTCGGAGAACGCGGCGCGCAGTCGTCGATCAGCCGACGGAA
>DATMDV010000097.1:0-2090 GCA_035557475.1 Ilumatobacteraceae bacterium | reverse complement strand
GCGTGGCCGGCCGGCGAGGCGTCGGCGTTGCCGGCCGCGTCGATGGCGCGCACGGCGAAGGTCTGAGCACCCTCGGCCAGGCCGGTCAGCGAGGCAGGAGACTCGCACGGTTCGAACGTCGCGGTGCCGAGCGAGCATTCGAAGGAGCCGGGCTCGTCGGCGGTGAACGTGAACGATGCGCTGGCCGCGTTGCTCGGGTCGGGCGGCCGGGCACCCAGGGTTGTCTCCGGTGCGACGGTGTCGATCGTCCAGGTGCGGCTCGCGGGCGTGGCGTCGGTGTTGCCGGCCGGATCGGTCGCGCGAACGACGAGCGTGTGCACGCCGTCGGCAAGACCGATGTAGGTCGTGGCGCTGTCGCACAGCGCGAAGGCGGCTTCGTCGAGGGAGCAGGCGAAGGTGACGCCGAGCTCGTCGGCGTCCAGCGCGAACGTTGCCGTCGACTGGTTGGTGATTTCGGCCGGCCCGGCGCCGATCGTCGTCTGGGGCGGCGTGAGGTCGACGGTCCAGGCGTGGCTTGCCGGCGAGGGATCGCTGTTTCCGGCGGAATCGGTCGCGACCACCACGAGGGTGTGCTGGCCCTCCGTGAGTCCGTCACGCGTCGCCGGGCTCGAGCAGGAAGCCGGTGCTCCGTCATCGAGAGCGCAGGTGAAGGTCACCGTCCCGGCGTCGCTCGTCTCGTCGACGCCGGTGAACGTGAACGTGGCCGCGGCGCTGTTGTCGGGGTCCGATGGCCGATCGCCGAGGATCGTGTCGGGCGGCGTGAGGTCGACCGTCCATGCGTACGTGGCGGGCGAGGCATCGGCATTGCCGGCGAGGTCGGTCGCGAACACGCTGAGACTATGGCCGCCCTCGGCCAGGTCTGCGTAATGCGTCTCGGGCGCACACGGGACGAAGGGCCCGCCGTCGAGGGCACAGGCGAACGACGCGCTCTCATCGGCGGTGACGGTGAAGGCCGCCGTGGTCCGGTTGGTGATCGGATCAGGCCCCGAGGTGATCGACGTCTCGGGCGGGACCGTGTCGACGCTCCAGGTGCGGCTGGCCGGTGACTCGTCCACGTTGTTGGCTGCATCGGTGGCGCTCACGGTGAAGGTGTGGGCGCCGTCAGCCAGCCCGGCGTACGACTGGGGCGAGACGCATGTCTCGACGGCGGCGCCGTCGAGCGCGCAGGCGAACGTCGAGCCCGGCTCGCTGGCAGCGAACTCGAATGTCGCGCTCGCGCTCGGCGTCGTGCCGGCCGGGCCGGAACCGATGGTCGTGTCCGGCGGGCTGAGATCGACCGTCCATGCGTGGGCGGCGGGCGACGCATCCGTGTTGCCGGCGGCGTCGATGGCGCGCACGCGGAACACATGGTCGCCGGCGCTCAGCCCGTCGTAGCTGACTGGGTTGGCGCAGGCGTCGAAGACAGCCTCGTCGAGGGCGCACTCGAACGAGCCGGGCTCGTCGGCGGAGAAGGTGAAGCTGGCGGCCGTGGAGTTGGTCGGGCTTGCCGGCCGCGAGCCGAGCGTGGTATCGGGCGCGATCGTGTCGATCGACCAGGCATGGGCGGCCGGTGAGGCATCGGTATTGCCGGCGGCGTCGGTGGCCACGGCGGCGAACGTGTGCGGGCCGTCGGTGAGGCCGACATGCGTGGTCGAGACCGCGCAGGGTTCGTAGGCGCCACCGTCGAGCGAGCACGAGAAGGCCACGCCGGCCTCGTCGGCCCCGAGCTCGAACGTCGCGGTCGCCTGGTTGGTGAGGGAGTTCGGCGCCGACGTGATGGATGCATCCGGCGGTGTCGTGTCGACGGTCCATGCAACGCTGGCGGGGGAGGGATCGGCGTTGCCGGCCGCGTCGGTGGCGACCACCGCGAAGGTGTGGCGGCCGTCGACAAGGCCGCTGTAGGTCATCGGACTCGAGCACGCGGTAAAGGCCGCGCCGTCGAGCGCGCAGGCGAAGGTGGCGGCCTCGTCGGCCGCGAATTCCAGGGTGGCATCGCTGCCGCGCGTCGGATCGGATGGTGCGGCCGTGATCGCCGTCACCGGCGGCGTGGTGTCGACGGTCCAGGCGTGGGTGGCGGGCGTGAGATCGACGTTGCCGGCCGCGTCGATGGC
>DATMDV010000096.1:0-5738 GCA_035557475.1 Ilumatobacteraceae bacterium | reverse complement strand
CCGATCGTGTTGAACCACTCGGCCATCTCGGCAGGCATGGCCTCGACCTGGTCAGCGATCGGCCACGGTTCCTCGTACGCGAATCGAACGTTCGGCGTGTAGTCGGTGACGACACCAGTCGACGTGAACCCACCGAGATCGAACGACACCTCACCACCGATCTGCGGGTCCAGTCGGGTCGGTACCATCCAGGCCGAGATCCCATCGGCAGTTGCGATCGCGTGCCACACCTGTTCCGGAGTAGCGGCCACCTCATAGGTGCGCTCCGCGCGATGTTCGACACGGTCGGGGTGGTCGGGATTGGTCACGAGGGCTCCTTGGGTCGGGGATAAGACGAGACGGTCAGACGGTGCGGTCGCCCGTCGTCGTGGTGGTATCGGGCGACCAGCGCGGCGATCGCTGATTGGAGATCGGCAGCGAACGCGGCACGATCTTCAGGCGATCCGAACCCGATCACCGTGTCGACGGTCAGGGTCGGCAGACGCGTTCCAGTCGCCGCGCTGCTGACGATCGCTCCTACCTCGGACACCGTCCGAGCGTTCACCGCGATCAGGTACGCGGCCGAGAGATGATCGGCGACCTCGTTCGGATCGATGGAAGCGCCCTGCAACACATCGGGAGCAACGACGAGGTGGCGCGCTGAACGACGGACGAATCGTTCGGTGATACCGCCCCACAGGCGTTCCTCGGCCAACTCGACCAGCCCATGGGCCTCCAACGCCTTCAAGTGGTAGTTCACCTTCTGACGGGTCGACCCGATCGCCGCCGCAACCGTGGCGGCCGACCCCGGTTCAATCAACGCGTCGAGGATCGAGGCCCGGATCGGATCGAGCGCCACCTCCACGGCGGCAGCCTCGGCGAGCACTCGAACGTCGTCCACGAGCCTCAAGGTACGTCTTGACAGTAAATATTGTCAAGACGTCACTCGTCACACACAGAGTGATCACTGTTCCGGCCGAGAACGGCCGGGTCAGATCACAATGCGCTGTGCGGCGGTCTCCGGGTCACCGGAGTTCGGGGTTCCCGACGGTTCGATGAGCAGCAGGTGTGTCTCCTCATCTGCGAACGGCTGATGCTCGACGCCAACCGGGACGATGAACAAGTCGCCTGGGGTGAGCACGACATCGCCGTCACGCAGACGGATCGTCAGGCGGCCCGACAGCACGAGAAAGAAGTCGTCGGTTTCATCGTGCTTGTGCCAGACGAATTCGCCGTGCACCTTGACGACCATCACGTCGTGGCCGTTGAACGTGGCGACCGTTCGCGGCGACCAGTACTCGGCGAACGACTCGAGCTTTTCCGCGAGTCGAACGACCCGCCGTGGTGGGTCGAGAGATCTCTCTTCGCTCATCGATGGATCGTACCGACGGACCCGGATCCCTCCCGCCGCGGCATCACTCCCGGTGCCCTTGAACGCTGGCTCGCGGTCGGGGACGTGGATCGATCACCGTGCGCCGTATGAGGGGGCTCGTCACCGCCGGTCGACGGTGCTCGGCGGTGCCAGACTGAGACATGGGCTTCTACCGCGATCGCGTGTTCCCACGAGTCGTGAACATGGCGTGCAACACGAAGGAGACCCGCCGCATCCGGGCGGAGGTCTGTGAGCCCCTGGCCGGCGAGGTGCTGGAGATCGGCTTCGGTACTGGGCTCAACCTTCCCCACCTCCCTTCGTCCGTCGATCGGGTGATGGCCGTCGATCCGCTGGAACGTGGCCGCGGCCTGGCCGCCGAACGCCTTGCGGCGACACCCGTGATCGTCGACTTCGTGGGGCTGGACGGCCAGTCGATCGAGCTCGAAGACGATGCCGCCGATGCCGCCCTGTCGACATGGACGCTGTGCTCGATCCCCGACCCCGTCGCGGCCGTGCGCGAAGTCGGTCGTGTCCTGCGCGGCGGTGCCGTGTTCCACTTCGTGGAGCACGGCCGTGCCCCTGATCCCGGGGTGCGGAAGTGGCAGGACCGCCTGAACGGTGTGCAGCGCCGTGTCGCATGTGGCTGCAACTTGAACCGTGACATTCCGGCGATCATCGAAACGGGCGGGATGACCGTGACCACCTTGGACACGTTCTACGCCAAAGGCGACCCCAAGGTCGTGGGCTGGACATTCCAAGGCACCGCTCGGGTCAACGCCACAGCCCGCTGAGCCGGCCCACGGAAGTGGGATGTCTGCGGTCCCGCGTCGTGTCGCCCGGTTCGGACCGACACCTCCCTGAACCCGGAGCCGCCTCCCTCAGGGTACGTAGGATCGCCGTGGCGATGACTGAGCATCCTTGGCAGATCGAACGGCTCGACCTCGACGCGTATCTCGCCCGCATCGGCGTGTCGGGGCAGCCACCGTCTCGTTCAGCGCTCGACCGGCTGCTCGAGGCGCACGTGCGGACGTTCACGTTCGACAACATCGACGTGCTGCTGGAGCAACATCCGGGAGTCGGACTCGACGCCGTCCAAGCGAAGTTCGTCGGTCGCGGGCGTGGCGGCTATTGCTTCGAGCACGGAACGCTGTTCGCGGCAGCGCTCGAGCGGCTCGGCTACGACGTGGAGCGGCGGCTCGGCCGCGTCGGCGACCCGAACGAGAAGGCCCGCACGCACATCGTCGTGGTCGTGACGCGCGACAACGAGCGTCTGCTCTGCGACCCCGGCTTCGGGATGAGCACCCTGCGCGCGATCCCGCTCATGGACGGCGCCGAGGACGACTACGGCGGCCGCGCACTGGGTGTGCGCGAGGTGCCCGAGGGCGGCGGGCGTGCGTGGGAGCTGCATCGCCGCGGCCAGGACGGATGGGAGCTTGCCCACACCCATGACGAGCTGCCGGTCCGTCCGGTCGATGTGGGCCACGGCCACCATTACACGAGCACCTTCCCGACCAGCATCTTCCGTCAGATGCTGATGGTTGCCGGCCATGCCGGTGACCGCCACGTCACACTCACCGAGTCGACCGTGACCGTGCGTCGCGCCGGAGCACCGACCGAGCATCGTCAGATCGAAGTCGAGGAGTTGCCAGATCTCCTACACGAGCTGAACGTGCCGCTCACAGACGAAGAGCTGGAGCGCTTGCTGAAGCGACTCGCCGAGCTCTCAACTTCAGCGTCGCCGTACTGACTCGCGCTCTTCGTCCTCGAGGTTGCCCTGCGGCAACCAGATCTCCTGCCGAACCCCGACCCGCGTGACTGTCGAACGCGGTCGGCAAACGCACCCCGCGACCTGCGTGACCTCAACGGCCGGGCTCGCTGTCGAGAAGCTTCGAGCCTGCGACGTAGCCACGCTTCGTCCTCGCGCGTCGGCGCGCCCATCGCGGCGAGCCTGACCGCGGACGGCCTGCGCGGACCAGTGCGTCGGAGAACTCGAACGGGAACAGATCGCTGGAGTCGCCGCGGCCCGGCAACAGCACCACAGCAGGACCGTCTCCCTCCTCGATCTCCCACCACAGCTCGACTCCGTCCAGAGCCCGCGCGCGATCCGATCGCCTTCTCCGCACTACGACGCGGTCTGGCGGCGGGGTAGTTTCCAGCCCGGCCTGACGAAGTGGCACGTGTAGCCGTTCGGATAGTGCTGCAGGTAGTCCTGGTGCTCCGGCTCGGCCTCCCAGAAGGGTCCCGCCGGCTCCACCTCGGTGACGACCTTGCCCGGCCACAGTCCCGACGCGTCGACGTCGGCGATCGTCTCGTCGGCAATCGCCCGCTGCTCGTCGGAGGTGTAGTAGATGGCCGACCGGTAGCTCAGCCCGCGGTCGTTGCCCTGGCGGTTCTTGGTCGACGGGTCGTGGATCTGGAAGAAGAACTCCAGCAGGTCGCGGTAGCTGGTCTTCGACGGATCGAACGTGATCTCGATGCCTTCGGCATGCGTGCCGTGGTTGCGGTAGGTGGCGTTCGCGACGTCACCGCCCGTGTATCCGACTCGGGTCGAGATGACGCCGGGGAGCTTGCGGACCAACTCCTCGACGCCCCAGAAGCAGCCTCCGGCGAGGACTGCGCGCTCGGTTTCCTCGGTCATGTCTTCACCTTTCATATGTGCGGTGTCGTGAGTTGGAACAGCAGACCGGCCGGTCGTGTTCCCACGTAGCCCGCTCGAGTGTGTGCGTCTCGAACACACTCGGCGGTGACGGCGACTCGCGTGGGCGGTCGTGCGAAGTGGAGCACCAGTCAACTCTCGTATGCGGCGGCAAGCTTCTTCGGCACGCACATGCGCCACGCGCGTGGACGGCAGCTCAGGTCGTCGCGTACGAGCTGCCTCGTACGGACGAGGGAGCCTGGCGGCGATCGCCCGTGTCTGCGGGATACGAGGCGGTGAGGCTCGGCCGCTTACTCGGTGTGGACGACTGCTCCGCTCGCTCCACCCGTCCGATGCGACGAGCCGACCAGCACAGCATGCGCCGCAGTCGCCCGGGACCCCGCACCGGCATCACCGGTGCGTCGGGGAGCGCACTGAAAGCCATCAAGCCCTCGCGGTTCGAGGTCGCCTGCAGCGCCAGCGCCACGTGTGTGTCCGCCAACCATGACTGACTGCCTGTTACCTTCATTTGTTCGTTCATAGGTAACAGTGTCTCAGACTCGACCTGCCCCTGTCAACCCTCAAAGTGTCAAACGGTGGCAACACGCCGCTTCATGTCCGGAGTTCTTCTGCCCGGCGTGAGTCGAATGTTCCTGCTATCGTTATGTTTGATGGAAACAGCGGAGTACTTTCCCAGCGTCTTGGGGAATGCAGCCCTTGACTTCGCCAACACCGGCATCGACGCCAAGCGCAACCCCTCGGGCGACGTCCTCGCCTCGGTCGACCGCTTCGTTGCCTGGTGCCGACACGTCGGCGTCATCGCCACCGACGGCCCCGACGGCACCGATACGCACTCGCCGGCGCCGGAGGAACGTTCGGTCGTGCATGTCGCTACCCGACTCCGCAGCGCTCTGATCGACATCGCCGGCGCGCTGTCAGCGCAACGCGAACCCGATCCAGCGGCGATCACCGAGTTGCAGACTCGCTACGTCGAAGCGATCGGCCATGCACGCGGCACCGCTGGCCCCCACCCAGACAACACGCTCACATGGTCCTGGGCACACCAGCCACCGGCGCAATGTGCGCTGTGGAAGATCACCGACATCGCAGTCGAGCTGTTCCGCCACGGCCCGCTCGACCGCCTCAAAGCATGCGACGACTGCCGCTACCTCTACCTCGACGCCAGCAAGAACAACAGCCGCCGCTGGTGCTCGATGGATGGCTGCGGCAAGACCGCCAAGATGCGCCGGTACGTCGAGCGACGCGCTGCACGCAGAGCCGACAGCGTTGGGTCGCCAGACCAGCCGGCCCGAACCACGAGTGATCTCGACACTGACCAAGAGACGACCTGACGACCGGGGCGAGAGTCAACCGTCGTCGGTGCACGACTCGCCCACCCCCGTTTCGGCTTTGGGGAGAGGATCTCGCAGGCCTGCTCAGCGGCGCGGGTGATGCTCTCGCCGACGAAGTCGAGGAAGCGGGCGATGTTCTCGAGTTCGCGGAAGCGTCGGTGCTGATCAGATCGCGGCTCGCCCTGTCACATCTTGGTGATGCGAGATGTTCTTATTGGTTGTGGTGTTCGAGGACTTCGTGGCGTCTGGCGGGAGAAGTCTCAAAGCGGGGCTCGTCGCGGCGTACGGGCCGGACGTGGGGATGGACGCGTTCGCCGAGGCGATCGCGTACGGCTGGGAACACTGGGATCGGGTCGGCGTGATGGGGAACCCAGCGGGCTATCTGTTTCGGGTCGGTCAG
>DATMDV010000095.1:0-9284 GCA_035557475.1 Ilumatobacteraceae bacterium | reverse complement strand
GGCGGCGATGCCGTCCCATTGATCGAGCAGGATCTTCATGTCGGCGCGCAGCTCGTCCTCGGTGGCGTGCTCGGCCGCGGTGCGCACGATCAGGCCGTGCTCGGCCGGCTTCACGCGGTCGAGGATGGCCCGCAGCCGCTTTCGCACGTCGTCGGGAAGCCGCTTGGAGATCCCGTACGTCTTGGAGTTCGGGATCAGGACGACGAACCGTCCCGGCAGCGACACTTCCTGCGTCAGGCGGGCGCCCTTGGCACCGATCGGGTTCTTCGTGACCTGGCAGATGATGAGCTGACGCGCGCGCAGGATGTCCTCGATCCGGCGGTCGTCGGCCTTCTCCTCGATGTCCTCGGCGTCGTACTGGACGTCGCCGCGGTACAACACGGCGTTCTTCGGCGTGGCGATGTCCACGAACGCCGCCTCCATGCCGGGCAGCACGTTCTGGACCCGCCCGACGTAGATGTTGCCGTGGATGAGGCTGACGTCATCGGCCGGGCGGCTGACGTAGTGCTCGATCAGGTTGCGACCCTCGAGCACGCCGACCTGGGTCATGCCGGGACGCACCTGGACGCACATGAAGAAGCGCCCGATCGGCTTGCCGTTGCGTTCGCGGCCCCGCCGTTGCTCGGCGAGATCGGTGTCGAGCTCGAACGTCTCCTGCTTGATCCGGGCGCCGCGACGCCGCTTCTTCTGCTGCTCCTGCGGACGGCGCTCCGGCTGGGCGACGACCTCCTTGGCCGGGCGCTTCCGGCGCCGCGACGCGCTCCGGTTCGATGGGCTCGCGCCGGGTGCGGTCGCGGTGTCGCCGCGGTCGGGGGTGGGTGGAGCCGGTCGGGTATCGCCGATCTGCGGCTTGCGGACCAAGGCCTTGTCGGCGGCCTCGACCGACATCGCCCGGCCCTCGCGCATCGGTTCGGGCAGCTCGTCGGGATGGACGCCGACCGCGGTTTCGGAACCGTCGCCGCCGGAGGTGTCGCGCGATGCCCCGACCGCCTCGTTTCTCGCCGGCGGCTCGGCAGCTCCGCCGTCATCGCGGTCGTCGTCGGCGTCGTCGTAGTCGCCGTCGTCGTTCCCGCCATCGGCGTCACCCGAAGCTCCCGGGCCGCTGCCCTTGCGGCGGCGCTGACCGCCCCGCGACCCGCGCCGTCGGCGGCGTTGTGCCTCGCTGTCGGCCGTCAGTGCAGCGGCTGGGCGGTCGTCGGCGCCGTCGCGGTCGTCGCTGAAGACGTCTTGGAGCGCGGTGTCGGGCCGCTCGGCAGCAGCGCCACCCGTCTCGATGTTCGTGTCGTCCATGAGTGCAATTCCCTTCTCATGCGCCAACCTCACGGGTGGGCGCCGCCATCGCGGCGGGCAGCGAGAGCACCTCGCGCCGGTCGCCGTCGTGGCTGATCCATTGGTGTGTCCGCAGCGCTCGCACGTCGAGGGGGTCGACGTCGGCGAACGCGAGAGACGCCAGCTCGGAAGGGCGCAGCGCCCGACCGATGGTGGCGAGTTCCGCCACCAGGCGCTGCCCGGTGGCGTCGGGGTGGAGATCGAGCACGGCCGGGCGGATGTCGTCGAGGTGACGATGGCCCTTGCGTTCGCGCTCGATCATCAGTCGGCCGGCGTCGAGCAGCCCGGTGGCTTTCTCGATGTCCGCCGGCGCGAGGAGGTCGCTCCAGAGCTCCCACGTGCACGACGTGACGATCTCTTGGAGGGACTCGTCGGCGTGCTGACGTTCGGCCACGACGGTCACGTCGATGCCGTCGGGCAGCGCCTCGGAGAGTTCTTCGTGCAGCGCGTCGAGGTCTGGTGAGACGCCGTCGCGCAGTTCGACGTCGACGTACTCGGCGATCGATTCGGCACCGGTCGGTAGCGCCAGACCGAAACTGATCTTCGGACGCGGCGTGTATCCGGCACTGTGGGCCGTCGGCAACCCCACCTTGCGCAACGCCCGTTCCCACAGGCGAGCGCCGTCGCGGTGGCTCACGAAACGGATCTTGCCGAGCTTGGTGGATCGGATCCGCAACTTCATGAGACGGCTCCCGCAAGGCTCCGCTCGGCGTCCACCCGCACCGGTCGTGCGATCAGCGAAACCGGCACCTGACCGCCACGCGAAAGGTCCTGTCCCGTGCCCTGGCTGCCGCCGGCCGGCGGAACCGTCGACGCCACGACGTGTTCGATCCCGTACCCGGTGCACACCCCACAGTCATAGCAGGGGGTCCACCGGCAGTCCTCGACCCCACTCTCGGCCAGCGCCGCCTGCCAGTCGCCCCACAGGAAATCGGCGTGCAGCCCGGCGGTCAGGTGCTGCCACGGGAGCACCTCGTCGGCCGTGCGGTGGCGGTGGACGTACCAGTCGAGCGACAGCCCCTCGGCCTCCAGGGCGTCCGTCCACCGGTCGAGGTCGAAGAACTCGCCCCACTCCTGGAACGTCCCCCCGGCGCGCCAGACGCGCTCGATCACACGTCCGATGCGCCGGTCGCCGCGGCTGGCGATGCCCTCCGCCACGGTTGCTCTCGGGTCGTGCCACTTGAGCGTCACGCCGGGCGTCTTGTGCAGGGCGGTGCGGACCAGGTTGACCTTGCGGCGCAGCTCGGCCTCGGTGTTCTGCCCGAACCACTGGAACGGTGTGTGGGGCTTGGGCACGAAGCCCCCGAGGCTGACGGTGACCGACGCTCGTTTGGTGTGACGCCGACCGATCGCGGCGCAGTTCTTCGCCAGCTCGGCGATGCCGAGCGTGTCGTCGTCGGTCTCGGTGGGCAGCCCCGTCAGGAAGTACAGCTTCATCCGGGTCCAACCCTGCGAGAAGGCTGATTCGGCGGCGCCGTAGAGGTCCTCCTCGGTGATCAGCTTGTTGATCACCTGCCGGAGCCGCCACGAGCCGGCCTCCGGTGCGAACGTCAACCCGCTGCGCCGACCATTGCTGACCTCTCCGGCCAATCCCACGGTGAATGCATCGACACGCAACGACGGAAGGTTGATCGTCGTCGTGCCGCACGACCCGGGGACCTCGGCAGCGTCGCTCAGGATCCCCTTGACGACGGGTTCGATGTCGGAGAAGTCGGCGGTCGACAGCGACGTGAGGCTGACCTCGTCGTACCCGGTGCGGCGCAACCCGTCGCGGATCATCGTGCGCACCTGCTCAGCGGGCCGTTCGCGAACCGGTCGGGTGATCATCCCTGCCTGGCAGAAGCGGCACCCGCGGGTACAACCACGGAACACCTCGACGCTCAGGCGGTCGTGGACGACCTCCGTCAGCGGCACCAATGAGTGCTTCGGGTACGGCCACTCGGCGAGATCGGCGACGGTGCGCTTGTCGACGGTGGCGGGCACATCGGCGTAGCGGGGTGACACCGACGCGAGACGTTCGCCGTCGTACTCGACGTCGTACATCGATGGCACGTACACCCCGGGCACCTTGGCGAGCTCGCGGAGCACCGGCTCGCGCGCCGTCCGACCGGTTGCCTTCCAGTCCCGCAGGACGTCGGTGATCTCGCCGATCACTTCCTCGCCGTCGCCGAGTACGGCGAAGTCGACGAAGTCGGCGAGCGGCTCGGGATTGAATGCGCAGTGCCCGCCGATCACGACGAGCGGGTCGTCTGGGCGACGATCGGCCGACCGCACCGGGATCCCGGCGAGGTCGATCATGTTCAACACGTTGGTGTAGACGAGCTCGGCCGACAGGTTGAACGCGAACACGTCGAAGTCGCCGGCCGCCCGGTGGGTGTCGACGGAGAACAGCGGAACCTCGCGTTCACGCAGCAGCGAATCGAGGTCACGCCAGGGCGCGTACGTGCGTTCGGCGACGGCGTCGTCGCGCTCGTTCAGGATCTCGTAGAGGATCTGCAGCCCCTGGTTGGGCAACCCGATCTCGTAGGTATCGGGGTAGGCGAGCAGCCACGCCACCCGGGATTCGTCGTGTCGGGGGATTGCTGCACCGTCTTCGCACCCAATGTAACGAGCAGGCTTTTGCACCCGCGCCAGGAGCGGTTCGAGCCGCGCCCAGAGTGAAGACATGTCGGAAACAGTGTACTGCGGCGGCGCCGCCGCGCCCATGAACCGACGGCGGCTAGCGCATCCGGCGCATGTGGACGCTCTGCACGATCCCGAACAGCGCGAAGTACGTGATCAGGCTCGATCCGCCGTAGGAGACGAACGGCATCGGCAGCCCGGTGACCGGCATGATGCCGAGCGTCATCCCCACGTTCTGGAACAGCTGCCAGAGCACCATCGTGAACACCCCGGCGCACAGGTACGTGCCGAGCAGGTCGCGCGACAGCGAGGCGATCCGCCAGATCCGGGCGAGGGCGACCACGAACAGGAACAACAACGCGGAGCAGCCGACGAGACCGAACTGCTCGCCGACGGCCGCGAACGGGAAGTCGGCCCACATCACGGGGATGTCGCGACCGTTGGTGAGCGGGCCGTTGAGCCACCCCTTGCCCCACAAGCCTCCCGTGCCGACCGCCCGGACCGCGTTGCGCACCTGGTAGACGGAGTCCTGCAGCTCCGGGTCGGTGGTCGATTGGTCGACGAACACGCGCAGACGTTCGATCTGGTACTGGTTGACGAGGCGGCTGATGAACGCCGAGGCCACCGTCGACAACGAGAGCACGCTGATCAGGGCGATGTACTTCGGCTTGGCGCCGGCGACGAGCAGCACGCCCATCGCGATCGAGATCAGCACCGATGCCGATCCGAGGTCGGGCTGGAGGATCACGAGCACGGCGGGCGCGCCGACGAGCAGCAATCCGCCCAGGAACCGCGGGTAGCTGACCTCGTCGCTGCGCTCGTCGGCGAGGTAGGCGGCGAGCACGAGCAGCGTCGTGAACTTCGCCATCTCAGCGGGCTGGAAGTTGAACGGTCCGAAGTCGAACGAGATGCGGTCGCGGTCGTTGACCAAGCCGACGATGAACAGCAGCGACAGGATCACCAGCGTGAGTCCGTAGAAGAACGTCGCGCGCTCCTTCAGCCACTCGTAGTCGACCGACATCACGGCGAACATCACGACCGCGGCGATGATGCCGAACACGACCTGGCGGGTCACGAACGCGTACGGATCCTCGACGATCCGGGTACGCGACGCCGAGAACACGATGAAGCACCCGATCACCGCCAGTGCCACCTGGGTGACCATGAGCACCCAGTCGATGTTGCGGCTCGGGTCGCCGGGACTCGAGCGCACGTTGCCGAGGCCACTGTCGGGCCGGCGTTGCAGGAACGTCACGCCCATATGTGTGATCCAGGGCTCATTCGGCTCGTTCGGCTCATTCGTTGGTGCCGATCCCGCCACCACGGGCGTTGTAGCAACTCGTGTCGGCGAGCTCCATCGACGGCGCGGCACGCCGGCTGTTGAGGTCGAGCGGGTCCGACTGCACGACGGGGTCCATCACGGTGATCCCCGACAGGGCGAGGAACGTGCACTTGACGACCGGTGCCGCGGCCTGCGATCCGTAGCCCGACTTCTCGAGGTAGGCCGTCACGACGTACGGCTGTGTCTCGTCGATGCTGAACCCGGTGAACACCGACGAGTCGTTCCACGGGAAGTTCCCCGCGCCCTGGGCGGTACCCGTCTTGCCGGCGATCTGGATCGCCTCGTCCGGGTAGTCGAAGAACAGGTTCTCGCCGGTCGTGTGGTGGTAGAAGTCCGACTCGACGCCGGCGCCCGGTGTGACGACGCGCCGGAGGCCGTCGACGATCGGCAGGCGGACCTCGCCCGGCATCTCGACCTGACGGATCAGGTCGGGGTCGTCGAACGACTCGTGGATCGTGCCACGGGAGAAGTCGACCTCCCCCGGCTCGCCGTCCGGCACTCCCGAGTTCCAGATCGCCTTCACGATCTGGGGCCTGAACACGAAGCCCTGATTGGCGATCGTGGCGTAGCCGACCGCCAGCTGCAGTGGCGTGGCCGACAACAGGCCCTGCCCGATCGCCAGCTGGACGTTGTCGCCCGCGTAGTAGTTCCGTCCCTCGTCCTCGCTGATGATGCCGAGCTCGGCGTACCTGCGCTTGAGCTCCCTGTCGGGCACCGTGCCGTCGAACTCGAACGGCAGGTCGATGCCGGTGTCGGACCCGAACCCGAACAGCTCGACCTGCTCCTGGAGCACCGGCCCCATGGCGTTGCGGACCATGATGTCCTCGCCCACGCGGTAGAAGAACGAGTCGCTCGAGATGGCAAGGGCGTCGGTGACGTTGACCGGTCCGTATCGGCACGGCCGCCCGGTCCCCTTGCAGGTGGCGTTCTTGTACACGCAGCGCACGAGTCCCGCATCGCAGCGATCCTGGTTGACGCTGTGCATGCGGTACTCACCCACGTCGTTGAACAGCTCTTCCGGCGTGATCAGGCCGGTGTGGAGCGCCGCGTAGGCGGTGAACGGCTTGAACGTCGAACCCATGTTGTAGCGGCCCTGGACGGCGCGGTTGACGAGGATCGAGAGGTCGGGGTCTTTGGTGTCGGGGAAGATCTGCTTGAACTTGTCGCTCGACAGGCCGGCCTCGAACCACCGGTTGTCGAACGTCGGGTAGCTCGCCAGCGCCATCACGTGGCCGTTCGAGTAGTCCATCACGACGGCCGAGGCCGCGGGTGCCTTGTACGGCACGAAGTCGGGCAACGCCGGGTCCATCTTCTCCCGGTCGCCGTCGGGCTTGAGGACCTCGGGGTTCGGGGCCTGATCCTCGAGCGGGAGGTTGCGACGCACCTCGAGTGTCGTCTCGAGCGCCTGTTCGGCGTATTGCTGCACGTCGAGATCGATCGTCAGTTGTACGTCGAAGCCGTCGATCGGCGGCACTTCTTCGATCAGCCGCACCGGTCGCTCGGCGGCGTCGACCTCGTACACGCGCTTGCCCCATTCGCCGTGCAGCACCGACTCCATGCTCAGCTCGACGCCGAACTGGCCGACACGCTCGCTCAGCACGTAATTCTGGGCGAGGTATTCGTCCTTCTGCTCCTTGGTGATCGCACCCATGTACCCGACCACGTGGGCCGCGTGGGGCGCGTACGGGTAGACCCGTTCCCACTCCTTGAGCACGGAGACGCCGGGGAAGTCCTCGATGCGTTCGAGCAGTGCCAGGGCGACCTCCTCGCTGACGTCGCGTGCGACGGGCATCGGCAGGAACGGGCTGTCGATCTTGGCGTCGTAACGCGCCTGCATCACCTCGATCGGCACACCGACCCAGCCCGACAGGCGGCGGAAGATCTCCTCCCGGTCGGATCCCTTGCGGAGCAACTGCCAGTCGACGCCGACGGTCAGGATCCGCTTGTTGCCAGCGAGGATCCGCCCCTCGACGTCGAAGATCCGACCGCGTTCTGGGAGCAACGGCACGATACGGGTCTTGGCTGCCGTCGTGCGCTCCTGCAAGTCGTCGGCGCGCACGGTCTGCAGGAACCACAATCGGACGCCGATCAGGCTGAACAGGATCACGCCGACGAGGGCAAGGATGCCGAGCCGGGCCGCGCGCTTGTCAACAGCCATGGGACCAGTCTGGCAAGTCGGCGTCGCGCAAACCGCGCGCGCGGTTTTCGGCGTCGGTGACGCGCTCGCTCATTCGACGGGGGCCTTCCACTCGGTCTTGCCGAGCCGCAGGCACCATCGGCTGACGGGCACGAGCAGCGGGCTGGCCACGGCGGCCGCGAACGCGACGAGCGGCACGATGGTGTACAGGCGATCGCTGTACACGTTGGCGTCGCCGATGAAGCTGCGGACGACCGGGACGCCGAGCTCGCCGACGCCCGACCCGATGGCGACGAAGATCGCCGCCAACCACCATTGCGGCTCGATGTTGATCAGCGCCATGTAGCCGGCGACGTAACCGGCGAGTCCCATCGTGATCGACGACGAGCCGAGCGGACCTCCGGTGCCGAGGTCGAACAGCAGCCCGAGGATGAAACCTGCTGTCGCTCCGCGCTCGGAGCCTCCGGCCGCCCCGGCCGCGGCCGCGAAGCCGAGCATCACCTGGAGCGCGACGCCCGCCGGGCGCATGTCGGCGAAGATCGTGTTCTGCAGGGCGAGCAGCATCATCCCGACGACGACGATCCGGACGATCGAGCTGCGCAACAGGGCGACGATCACTCGCCACGCTCCGCGAGCGGCTTGTAGAGGACGACGCGGACGAACTGGAGCCGGTCGAGCTGGGCGAGGAGTTCGATCTCGAGCTCGACGCCGCCCGTGCTGGAGCCGGGGATCTCGTTGACGACCACGCCGACGGGGATGTCGGGAGGGGCAAGGCTCGACCGGCCACCGGTGGTGTAGACCGCGTCGCCGGGTTCGATCTCGCCGAAGAAGGCGCTCTCGTCGATGAACTCGACCCGCGGCAGGCGATCGGGGCCACGGCCCCGCAGCCCACCCGTGTCCCGCCTCGGCGGGACCAGTGTCGTCGACGTCGTGGTCGTTCCGGACCCGGTTCCGTCGCCGTCGCTGGTCGGCGGGCCGGACGTGTCCGGATCGCTGCCGTCGGTGGCGTCAGTGGTGTCGGTCGTGTCGGTGGTCTCGTCACCGGGCAGCGTCGTCGAGGTCGTCGACGTCGTGCTCGTGGTCGACGACGTGGTGGTCACGTCGCCGACCGGGATCCCGCTCGGCACGGTCGCGGGGACGGTGGTCGTCGGTGCGGGGTTCTCCTCGGAGAGCACCTTCACCTGCACCGAGTACCGCGGGTCGGTCACGAGCATGACGAGGCTCGAGGACGGGGACACCTCGTGCACCTTGCCGACGAGCCCGGCCTCGTTCACCACGGCCATGCCGACCGCAACCTGTTGATCGGTCCCGACGTCGATCTCGATCAGCTGGTCGATGTTGCTCGGCGCCTGGCCGATCACTTGGGCGGTCGCCGTCGGCAGGTTGGCGATCGACTCGAGGTCGTTGAGTGCGAGCAGCTGCTGGTTCTCGACGATCACGTTGCGGGCCGCGATCTCGGCGCCCAGCTGCTGATCGATGCGTTGCTGAAGGCGCTGGTTCTCGTCGTGCAGGTCGTCGTACTCGGTGACGCCGCGCCAGGCGTCGCGCACCGGATTGGTGACGACGCGGGCGGCCGACTCGAGCGGCGACAGGGCGCCGTCGAACAGGATGCGCGCCCGATCGAACATCGCGTTGCCACGCAAGTCGATCGTGAGCAGCAGGACCGACGTGAGCAGCAGGAGCAGGATGACGCGGCGACGTCCGACTGAATAGACAGCCACTACGGGCGTCCGGGGTTAGTCGTCGCCGCCGAGCGACATCAGCCCCCGCATCGCGTCGATGTTCTCCAGCGCCCGTCCCGAGCCGACCACGACGCTGTACAGCGGCTCGTGGGCGATCCGGATCGGCATCCCC
>DATMDV010000094.1:0-17601 GCA_035557475.1 Ilumatobacteraceae bacterium | reverse complement strand
GGCGAACCAGAACCCGGTGACCGTGATCGGATCGGTGTAGAGGAACGTGGCGTCCTGGTGGCAGCCGACCTCGCCGCCGATGCCGGGCTGTTTGAAGATGTACATGCTCTGCAACACGAGCGCGTCGGCGAGGCCGATGTCGTGGGCGACCTCGGCCAGCTCCGGGGTGTACGTGAAGCGTTCGAACACCGGGTCGAGGTCGTGCTGGGCGTGGCCGATCTTGTTGATGCTCAGCTCCTTGGCCTGACGCAGCTGCCCGTCATCGCCGAACGCTTCCTCCTCGAAGAAGCACCACACCTTGCCCCCGCTCGAGAGGAACTCTTCGTTGCTCGATCGCTCCTGCTCGTCGGTGGTGAAGATCGTGCGATGCGCGCCCGGCTGCCACTCGTGCACGAGCTCGACGGCGCGCTGCTTCAGCTCGACGCACGCGGCCGGATCGACGAACCCCTCGAGGACGAGGTATCCGTCGCGTTGGAACCGTTCCACCTGCTCGCTGCTCAGCACGATGCGATCGTAGGTGGTTCAACGCGTTGCCGCGTCGGGCGGACACCTGAAAGAGTGGTCGCCCGACCCGATCGAGGAGTCCGTGCCGAGCGTCTACATCCTGCCCGATCAACAACTCGTCGAATGTGGAACGGCGGAGGCGGTGCTGCCAGCGGCGCTGCGCGCCGGCGTCCCGTTCGCCCATGCGTGCGGAGGGCATGCCTCGTGCTCAACGTGCCGCGTCGTCGTGGTGGAGGGATGGGCGGCGTGTGGTGAGCGCAGCGCCAAGGAGCGAGTCATCGCCGAGCGTCTCGGCTTCGGCCCCGAGTTCCGGCTGGCCTGCCAGACGAGTGTCTCGGCGCCGGTCACGATGCGCCGTCTCGTGCTCGACGATACCGACCGTGAGCTCGCCGACATCCGCCCCCGATCTCGACGGTCGGCACGCGGACCGGGGCGCTGGATGTTCGGTGGCGGTCGGCGGGTCCGGCCCCGGCCGATCGGCCAGGACGTCCTCGCGGCCGTCCTGTTCGCCGACATCCGGGGATTCACGGCCTTTGCCGAGGCGCTGCTGCCGTATGACGTGCTGCACGTGCTGCAGCGCCACCTCCGCGACGTGACCAGCGCCGTGGAGCGCCATGGCGGCGTCGTCACCAGCTACATGGGCGACGGCATCATGGCCTTGTTCGGTCCGGAGCACGCCGATACATCCAGCCTCCGCGCCGTGCGGGCCGGGCTGGCGATGCTGGCGGAGGCCGATCGGCGCCGCCCGCAGCTCGAAGAGCTGTACGGGCGTTCGTTCGACCTCAACGTCGGGCTCCACCACGGTTCGGCCATCGTCGGATCGGTGTGGGGTGGCCCGGCGTCGGTCACGGCGATCGGCGACACCGTCAACCTCGCGAGCCGCATCGAGCAGGCGAACAAGATCCATGGCACCCGGTTCCTGATGTCCGAGGCGACATACAGTGAGCTGGGCGACGCCGTGATCGTCGGGCGGACGTTCTCGTGCGAGCTCCCGGGCAAGGCGGGTGAGCACACCTTGATCGAGGTGCTCGGCACCCGTCCCGCCTCGCGGGTCGATCAGACATACTGATCGGTCATGGCGACACGCACCGCAACCCAGTGGGGGGTCTTCGACGTCACGGTTCGCGACGGGATGATCGAGAGCGTCGCGCCGCTCGGCATCGACCCCGATCCGTCGCCCATCGGACAGGTGCTCGTCGATGGGATCCAGCACCCGTTGCGCATCGAGCGCCCGGCGGTGCGCGAAGGCTGGCTGCACGGCGGACCCCGGCGGGCCCGCGAGCGGCGTGGCGCGGAACGCTTCGTGGAGGTGCCCTGGGACGAAGCGCTCGACCTTGCCGCCCAGGAGCTCGAGCGAGTGGTGCGCGAACATGGCAACACGTCGATCTACGGCGGCTCGTACGGCTGGGCGAGCGCCGGGCGCTTCCATCACGCCCAGTCGCAGCTGCACCGCTTCCTGAACTGCCTCGGCGGCTGCACCCGGTCGATGAACTCGTACAGCACGGCCGCCGCGCAGGTGATCCTCCCGCACGTCGTCGCACCGTGGCACACCATGGAGCTCGAACAGACGACATGGAACGAGATCGCCGACGGGACTGGACTCGTCGTGAGCTTCGGCGGGCTGCCGCTGCGCAACAGTCAGGTGGCGTACGGCGGCATCACGGAGCACGAAACGCGCGGCGGCATGCAGCGCGCCGTCGAGCGCGGCGTGCGCTTCGTCACCATCGGACCCATGGCCGACGACACGCCCGCGTTCCTCGACCACCGATGGATCCCCTGCCGGCCCGGAACCGACGTCGCGCTGATGCTGGGGATGGCGCACGTGCTCGAGACCGAGGGCCTCGTCGACAGGGAGTTCCTCGACCGCTACGCCGTGGGCTACGAGCACTTCCGGGCATATGTGCTCGGGGAGACGGACGGAACACCCAAGTCTCCGGCCTGGGCCGAGGCCATCACGGCCGTGTCCGCGGCGACGATCGCCGACTTGGCTCGCGAGATGGCCGGCGAACGGACGCTGTTGAACGCATCGTGGTCGCTGCAGCGCGGCCACCACGGCGAGCAGCCGTACTGGATGGTGGCCACGCTCGCGTGCATGCTCGGCGACGTCGGCCTTCCGGGCGGTGGCTTCGGGTTCGGCCACGCCGACGAAGGGCACATCGGCAGCGACGGGCGGCGCTTCGCCTGGCCGGTGCTCGAAAAGGGGGACAACCCCGCCGGTTTGGCGATCCCCGTGGCACGCATCGCCGACATGCTGTTGAACCCGGGAACGACGATCGACTACGACGGCCAGCGCATCACGTACCCCGACGTGCGCCTCGTGTACTGGGCTGGTGGCAATCCCTTCCACCACCACCAGGACCTCAACCGCCTGGTGCGGGCGTGGCAGCGGCCGGACACGGTGATCGTCCACGAGCCGTGGTGGACTCCGTTGGCGCGCCACGCCGACATCGTCTTTCCGGCGACGACCGCGCTCGAACGCCAAGACATCTGCGCGTCGAGCCACGACCCGTACGCCCACGCGATGCGCAAGGTCATCGAACCACAGGGCGAGGCACGCTCTGACTTCGAGATCCTGACCGGGCTCGCACGGCGTCTGGGCTGCGAAGCGGCCTTCACCGAGGGGCGCGACGAGGGGGCATGGCTGCGCCATCTGTGGGACCTGTCACGCGAGCGTGCCTTCATCGAGGGGTTCAGCCTGCCGAGCTTCGACGAGTTCTGGGCGGCGGGGATGCACCGCCTGCCCTTCGTCGAGTCGCGTCCGGGCTGGTTGGCCGAGTTCCGCAAGGATCCGCAGGCGAACCCGCTCGGCACGCCGTCCGGCAGGCTCGAGATCGCGTCGGAGCGGATCGCCGGGTTCGGCTACGCCGACTGCCACGGACACCCGACCTGGATGGAACCGTTCGAGCGGTTGGGCGGCGCCGGCAGCGATGACCATCCGCTCCATCTCGTGAGCCATCAGCCGGCGACGCGTCTGCACAGCCAGCTCGACCACAGCGCACACAGCCAGCGTCAGAAGGTGGCGGGGCGCGAGGTGCTGCGCATGCATCCGGACACGGCTGCCGCACGCGGCATCGCCGATGGCGACACAGTGCGCGTGTTCAACGCGCGCGGTCAGTGCCTGGCCGGAGCGCGCCTCGATGATCACCTGATGCCCGACGTCGTGGCCCTGCCGACCGGTGCCTGGTTCGACCCTCTGGAGCCCGGCGTGCCCGGCACGTTGGAGCTGGCCGGCAACCCGAACGTGCTGACTCGCGACCAGGGGACGTCGTCACTCGCCCAGGGGCCGAGTGCGCACACCTGCCTGGTCGAGGTGGAACGGGCCGATCCCGACGCGCCGCGCCCGCGCGTCTACACGCCCCCATCGCTCGTGTGTCGGAGCGGTTGACGAGGCGCGTATTGTTCGGGTTCGCATGGCCGATGTGTATCCGACCTACGGCAAGTCCAGGACGCTCGCCCAGATCGCGGCGACGCAGACCTTCATCCGGCTGCACACCACCATGCAGGAACGGGTGAAGGAGGTCATGGTGGCCGCCGGCGGCAAGGTCGGGCTGGGGCAGGGCTTCCGCTCGTTCGAGGATCAGAAGAAGCTGTTCCTGGCGAACTACGTGCCGGACCCGAGTGGCGAGCGCGTGTGGGAGGGCAAGCGATGGCGCCACGCGAGGGCGAATCCCGCGTCACCGCCCGGCAACTCCATGCACGAGTTGGGACTCGCAGCCGATCTGGTGGGCGACCTGAAGTGGGTCGCCGCCAACGCTGGGCGCTTCGAGTTGAAGACGTTCGCATCGGTCAACGATGAGCCGTGGCACGTGCAACCCGTCGAGCTGCCCAATGGCCGCACCGAGTACGAGCGTCGGGGATCGCTGTGGACACGGTCCGAACCGGTCGCCGAGACGTTGCCCGAGGCGGTGGTGCCGGGCGCCACCGGACCAGCCGTCAGAAGACTTCAGGATCAGCTCATCCGTCTCGGACTCATCAGCGCCACTGACGGCAACCGCGACGGCGTCTACGGGCCGGCGACGCAAGAGGTCGTGCGGCAGTTCCAGCAGGCGAACGGTCTCGTCGTCGACGCCAAGGTCGGGCCGCAGACCTGGCGCGCGTTGCTCGCTGGTACGAAGGGGTAGCCGCCGGCGCGATCGCAACACCGAGCCGGCGACCAGACGTGGACCGCACCGGCGTGCCGTGAGCCGGCTCAATCAGAAAGGCTGGCATAGGCGGGACGGATCACTGCGTCGACGAGCCGCGCCCGCTGTTCGTATGGGGCGAAGCTGCTGTACGCGGCGTTCGTCACGAGCGAGCCGATCTCGGCCCAGGTCAGTTCGAAGGCAATGGCGACGGCGAGCAGCTCGGACGAGGGCGAGACACCACTCATCAACCGGTTGTCGGTGTTGACACCGACGTTGAATCCGGCCCGCAGGAACGGCCCGATCGGGTGGGCGGCGACGGCTGGGACGGCGCCGATCTGGACGTTGCACGTCGGCGCCATCTCGAGGTGGATGCGATGGTCGAGCACGTGGCGGGCGAGCGGACCGAGCCGTAGCTCACCGTCGTCGCCGATCGACGTATCGGACTGCAGCCGGACGGCGTGGCCGATGCGGTGCGCGCCGTTGGCGATGGCGTCGGAGATCAGCTCGAGGTCGGGCGGCTCGCTGGCGTGAATCGTGATGTTGAGGTGCCGCTGGCGGGCGAACGCCAGGGCTTCGGCGTGGAGCGACGGTGGCCAGCCCGTCTCGGCACCGGCGAGGTCGAACGCGACCACCTTGTCGTCGACCCGACGCCGGTCGTCGACGAAGCGGGCGAGCTCCATCGAACGCTGCTCGGTCCGCATCGCGCAGCAGATCGCGTTGACGGTGATCTGGTGACCGCTCGCCAGCGCCTCGGTCTCACCCCGGCGATATCCGGCGGTGACCGCGTCGGTGACCGCGTCGAGCGAGAGCCCGTTCGCCTGGTGCAGCTCGGGCGCGAAGCGGACCTCGGCGTACACGACGCCGTCGGCCGCGAGGTCGGCCACCGCTTCGGCCGCGATGCGCTCGATGGCTTCGGTGGTCTGCATCACTGCCACCGTGTGCTCGAACGTGGCGAGGTACTGGAGGATGTCGCGCGTCTCGGCGCCGCGCGTGAACCACTGCTGGAGCGACGCCGGATCAGACGCCGGAAGCGTCCAGCCGATCTCATCGGCCAGCTCGAGCACGGTTGTCGGGCGCAGACCACCGTCGAGGTGATCGTGGAGCAGGACCTTGGGCGCGGCGCCGACGGTTGCCGCGACGATCGGTGCGGGCATCGCTACAGGGAGTCGCCCTTGCGGTATGGGATGCCCTCGGCCGCGGGAGGCCGCAGTCGCTGGGCGAACAGCGTCACCACCAGGAGCGTCACGACGTACGGAGTCATGTAGACGAACTGGTTGTTGATCTCGTCGACGACCGAGTACACGACGATCATCAGCGCAGCCACGATGCCGGCGATCACTGCGCCACGCACCTGGCGCCTGGCGATCGCGATCGCCGCGTACACCAGCAGCGCGATGCCGACGGCGAGCATCAGTGCCTTGACCGTGGCGCTGGCGTCGATGCTCAGCCTGATCCCGTTGGCGTAGCCGAACACGCCGGCGCCGCCCAACACACCGGCCGGCTTCCAGTTGCCGAACACCAACGCGGCGAGGCCGAGGAAGCCCTGGCCGCCGGTCTGGCCCTGCTGGTAGCGATTGGCGCCGGCGAACACCAGCACCGCCCCTCCCACGCCGGCCATCGCACCCGACAGCATCAACCCGTAGTACCGCATCCTGATCACCGACACGCCGAGCGAATCAGCGGCGCCGGGGCGCTCACCTGCCGCGCGCAGCCGGAGTCCGAACGGCGTGTGCCACACGAGGTACGCCGTGCCGATGACGAGCAGCACGGCGATGATCGTGTCGAGCCGGAGATCGGCGGTCACACCGCGCACCAGCCCGGCGATGTCGGACAGGAGGAACCAGCCCTTGCGCTCGAGGTCGCCGAGCAGATCAGGTCCGTCCGACAGCACTGGCAGCGAGACCGTCGGGAACTGGCCGTCGACCGGCGGGCCGTTGCTCACCGAACCGCCGAGCGCGCCCGCCTCCTCCGTGGTGAACCACTGATTGGCGAGGAAGCGCGCGACGCCGGGTCCGCTCGAACCGGCGATGATGTTGATCGCGAACCCGGCGACGATGTGGTTGACGCCGAACGTCGCGGTGGCGAGGGCAAGGAGCAATCCGGCCAGGAGACCTCCCAGGGCACCGGCGAACAACGCCGCCGTCGGGCCCCATTGCCAACCCGCGTACCCGGCGAGGATCGTGCCCATGATCAGCATGCCCTCGAGGCCGATGTTCACCGTGCCGGAACGCTCGGCGTAGAGTCCGCCGATGCCGGCGAGGGCGATCGGGATCGCCAGCCGCAAGCCGAGCCCGATCGTGCCCGACGACGTGAGGCGGTCGGCGTCGGAGATGAGGCGGGCGACCGACATCACGACGATCGTGGCGGCGACGAGGACCACGACGAGGTTGCGCCCCTCGAACCAGCGGCGCCGCTCGACGAGCTCGGTGGAAGCGACGGTCGCGCCGGTGTCGCCCATGTCCTGCGTTCCGACGCTCATGCCGGTGCCCCGATCGTGTGGGGCGCCGCTCGGGCGGCCGCGTCGCGGATCGCCTGCTCCTGAGCGCGGCGGCTGAAGACCTCGAACACGATCACGGCCGACAGCAGGAACGAGCCCTGCAGGATGACCCCGATCTCCTGCGGGATGCCGATGATCGACAGCGGCTGCGTGCCGCGTTCGATGGCTGCCCACACGATGGCGGCGAGGGCGATGCCGACCGGGTTGTTGCGCCCGAGCAGTGCCAGCGACAGGCCGGCGAGGCCCAGTGTGAGGGGGAACTGGTCGCCATATCGGTAGTACTGGGCGTCGGACAGCAGCGGGCCCATCCCGATCAGACCGGCCACCGCGCCCGAGAGCATGATCGTGACGAGGATCATCCGCTTCGGGTTGACGCCCGAGGCCCTGGCTGCCGACGGGTTCACGCCGGACACGCGCAGCTCGAACCCGTACCGGCTCCGGAACAGCAAGATGTAGTACCCGACCCCGACGAGCATCGCCACGACCACGTACCCCTGGAGCACGACACCACGTCCGAAGTTGAAGCCGAGCGCCTCCACGACGGAGTTGAGCGACGGGATGCGGCCGCTGGCCGGGATCGTCCTCGTCTCGGCGGTGAGGCTGCCGCCGGTCGTGCGGAAGTACGTGTTCAGCAGCCAGGCGGTGAGTCCGATCGCGACGAAGTTGAGCATGATCGTCGAGATCACCTCGTTGACCCCGCGGGTCACTTTCAAGATGCCCGGAATCGCCGCCCACGCCGCGCCCACGAGCACAGCGATGGCGACGATGTACGGCACGTGCAGGACTGCCGGGAGATCGGCCTTGGCGCCGAAGTAGGCCGCGAACAGCGCACCGAGCCGGTACTGACCATCGGCTCCGATGTTGAACAGGCCCATCTTGAACCCGATCGCGACTGCGACGCCGGCGACGTAGTACCAGGCTCCCCGGTTGAGGATGAGGACGAGCGACTCGGTCGAGTCGAGCACCCGCCACATCGTGCCGAACGCCTCGGTCGGACTGTGGCCCGACAACAGCAGGGCGATGCTGGAGACGACGATCGCGACCGCACCCGCGATCAGCGGCGCCAGCGCGTTCGGTCCGATCTTGCCGAGCACGCGCAGGATCATTCCGGTGCTCCGGCGCCGGTCATGTACGAGCCGAGGACCTGGGGCGTGATGTCGGAGGGATCCAACGTCGCCACCAACCTGCCCCGATACATCACGTGCAACGTGTCGGACAATCCGATCAGCTCCTCGAGGTCGGCCGAGATCAGGAGCACGCCCAGACCGGCGGCCCGGGCGTCTTTGATCACGTCCCAGATCGCGGCCTGCGCACCGACGTCGATGCCGCGGGTCGGGTGGGCGGCGACGAGCACCTTCGGGTCGGTCGTCATCTCGCGACCGACGATGAGCTTTTGCTGATTCCCGCCCGAGAGGGTCAACGCCGGCACGAAGACCGACGGAGTCCGCACGTCGAAGTTCTTGACGATCAGCTCGGTCCGTTCGACGGACGCCGCCTTGTCGATCCACCGGCCGTCGCCGAACGGCTCGTGCGACTGATGGCCCAACACGGCGTTCTCCCACAGCGGGAACGGGAGCACCATGCCGTCGCGCTGACGATCCTCGGGGATGTAGCCGAGCCCGCCTGCCCGCCGCTCACGGGTCGAGGAGTTGGTGATGTCGTCACCGAACAGCTCGATCTTGTCGGTCGTGGCGTCGATCAGGCCGAGCATCGCCTGGACCAGCTCGGTCTGGCCGTTGCCCTCGACGCCGGCGATGCCGACCACCTCACCGCGATGGATGGTGAACGAGATGTCGTCGAGCAGCGCCCGGCCTCCGCCCTCGGCGTTGACCGTGAGGCCGGCGACCTCGAGCGCGACATCGGTGGTCACCGTGCTCTCGCGGGTCTCGGGGGAGGGAAGCTCGCTGCCGACCATCATCTCGGCCAGCCGGCGGGCATCGACCTGTGACGGATCGGGCACCTCGCCGACCGTCTTGCCGGCTCTGATGACCGTGATCGCGTCGGCGAAGCGCAGCACCTCGTCGAGCTTGTGGGAGATGAAGATCGCAGTGGCCCCAGATGTCGTCAGCTCGCGCAGCGAAGCAAAAAGCTCTTCGACCTCCTGGGGGACGAGCACGGCAGTCGGTTCGTCGAGGATGATGATCCTGGCGCCGCGGTAGAGCACCTTGAGGATCTCGACGCGCTGCTTCTGGCCGACCCCGAGATCGCCGACGAACGCGTTCGGGTCGACCTCGAGGCCGTATCGTTTGCCGAGGTCACGCAGCTGACGGATCGCGATTCCGCGGCGCAGGTTCCAAGGCGTTCCGGGCTCGTCGCCGAGCACGATGTTCTCCCAGACCGTGAAGTTGTCGGCGAGCTGGAAGTGTTGGAACACCATGCCGATCCCGACCGCGATCGCGTCGCGCGGTGAGCGGAAGTGCTGCTCGGCGCCGTTGACGATCACCTTCCCCTCGTCGGGGCGGTGGGCGCCGTAGAGGGTCTTCATCAGCGTCGACTTGCCGGCGCCGTTCTCGCCGATGATCGCGTGGATCGAGCCGGCGCGGACCGTGACGTTGACCCCGTCGTTTGCCACCACCCCGGGGAAGCGTTTGACGATGTCCCGCAGTTCGATCGCCACGGCCCGCTCGGTCGTGGTGTCCGTCATGGGTCGATGTTCTAGCCGATCGGCGACACCTGCTCGGTAAGCAGCGGCCAGCGGCGGGGACGGCGCCGAAAACGCCCGTGGCCCCGCCGAGCGGCGGGGCCACGGAGCAGCTGAAGAATCAGCATCGGGTCACATCAGGGCACCTCAGGTACCGTGATGTCGCCGGCGATGATCTGGGCCTTGAAATCCTCGAGCGCGGCGATCGTGTCGGCGCTCAGGTTGTCGCCCGACGTTGCGTAACCGACGCCGTCGACCGACAGGTCGAAGACCTGGATGCCGGGTGCGAACGCCCCCTCGGCCTCGGCCTTGATCGTCTCGTACACGGCGACGTCGACGCGCTTGAGCATCGACGTCAGGATGTACGGCTGCTGGGCGGGGTCGGCCGTCTGCCACTGGTCGGAGTCGACACCGATCGCCCACACCTCACCGGGTGCTCCGGCTTCGGTGGCTGCCTGGAAAACACCGAGCCCCGTGCCGCCCGCCGCGTGATAGATGACGTCGGCGCCGTCGGCATACATCTGGGTGGCAATCTCGAGGCCGACGTTCGGCGCGTTGAAGCCCGAGAAGTCCGGCGGCTGGCTGGCGTAGTTCGACAGGATCTCGATGTCGGGGTTGACGGCCGTCGCACCTGCGATGAAGCCGGCCTCGAACTTCTTGATCAGGTCGATCTCGACGCCACCGACGAAGCCGATCTTGCCGGTCGTACTCGTGAGCGCGGCTGCCGCGCCGACGAGGAACGATCCTTCGTGTTCGGCGAACAGGAGGTTGGCGACGTTGGGAAGGTCGGTGTCGTCGTTCGGATCGTCGGGGGTGCCGGCCGGATCCTGGGCGACACCGTCGACGAGCGCGAAGTGCGTGTCGGGGTTGGCGATCGCACCTGCTTCGAGGGCGCCCTCCCAGAGGAAGCCGACGCCGATGACGAGCTGGTTGCCGTCGCCGACGAGGAGGTTCAAGCGATCGGCGCGGTCTGCATCGCCGGTCGGGGTCGACTCGCTGGGGACCACACCGAACTCGTCGACCGCCTGGTCGAGCCCGGCGGCTGCCGAGTCGTTGAACGATCGGTCGCCACGGCCGGTGATGTCGAACAGCAGCCCGACCGTCGTGCCTTCGGCCGCCGGGCCGGTGCCTTCCGGCTCGGTGCCGGCGGGTTCGGTGCCGGCGGGCTCCGTACCGGCGGGCTCCGTACCTTGCGGCTCGGTGCCGGGCGTCGTCGCACCGGACGTATCGCCGGGTGCCGCGGTCTCGGTCGTTCCCTCGTCGTCGTCGTCGCCACATGCGGCGGCCGTGAGGCCCAGCGCGGCGACGAGCGCGGCTGCAAGCACGCGCTTGCTCTTGATCATGTCTCCCCCTTCGCGGGATGAATCGTCGGTTTGGTGTCCTTGTTCACGGGAACCGTCGCCGAGCCTACCGCGCGGTACATGCCGCGGCCGCAAAGCCCACCCCGCTTTATCATGGGCGGGTCATGTCGCTCGCCGCCCCGCCGTCCCGTCCGACGCCGCGCCAGCCCGTCAGTCGGCACCGGTACCGGGTCCGCCGGTTGGCGGCGCTCACCCTGCTCGTGGCCGTCGGCGCCGGCGCCGCGAAGGTGGTGTCGACGTTGGGCGACGACGGTGGTCCGATCGACACCGGCACCGATGTTGTCGACGCGTCCGACAGTTCCGTTGCCCCCGTCGAGACGTCAGGCGGTGACGGGATCGTCGCACCAGACGAGTCGGCGGCGACGACACCGCCGACCGAACCACCACCCGATGACACGGGCCCGCCGACGGCCGAGAACCCGGCGGTCGTGCTGATCGCCGGCGACAGCGACGCGGGCACGTTCGCGCCGTATCTCGATCGGTTGCTCGGCGACACCGATCTCGTCGACACCACGCTCGATTACAAGGTGTCATCGGGACTGGCGCGCCCTGACTACTTCGACTGGAACGCGCGCCTCCACGACCAGGTGCCGGCGGTCGATCCCGACATCGTCGTGATCACGTTCGGTGGCAACGACGCACAGGGCCTCCTCGACGCGACGGGTGACGTGGTCGCCTTCCAGCCGGTGCCCGACTCCGACAACGCCGACTGGCGGGCCGAATACGGCAAGCGGGTCGGTGAGGTGATGGACTTCGTCGTCGAGGGCGGCCGCACGGTGATCTGGGTCGGCATCCCCAACGACGACGATCCCGACGTCACGTTCCGCATGCAGGTGCAGGACGAGACCGCCAAGGCGGAAGCGGCCAAGCGTCCTTCGATCGTGTTCATCGACACCTGGAGCCGGTTCTCGGGCCGTACGGGTGGCTGGGCCGAGTACGTCATCGATCCACGCGACGGCACCGGCAAGGACGTCCGCGCCGACGACGGGTTCCACCTCAACGAAGCGGGTGCCGAGATCCTCGCCCTCGACATCGCCGAGGCGATCAAAGCCGACCTCCGCGCCCGCGGTGCGGATATCTGACGACTACTGGCTAGTACTGCCTGCGGCCGCGCTCTTGGATGGCAGCGCGGCGGGCGGCGATCGTCTCGGGGCTCGATCGCGAGCGGCCCCAGGCGCGCGAGTCGCGGGCCTCGGTCTCCCATCCGTCGTCGTCGTGGGCGATCACGGCGTACGTCTGGCGGATCTGGCGCACGGCGTCGGCTTCGTTGCCGACGATGTCGGCGGCGATCGCACGCGTGAACGGGATCAGTTCGGCGTGCGGCACGACGTGGTTGACGAGCCCGCGCTGGAGCGCCTCGTCGGCCGCCATGAAGTTGCCGGTGAAGCTCATCTCCCGGGCCCGGCGGACCCCGATCGCCTGCGGCAGCAGCACCGTGAGGCCCCATCCCGGCATCACACCCACCCGCGTGTGGGTGTCGCCGAACTTGGCGCGGTCGCTGGCGATCAGGAAGTCGCAGTTGAGCGCCAACTCGAACCCGCCGGTGATGGCGGCGCCGTTGATCGCGCCGATCAAGGGCTTGGTGAGACGCGGAAAGGGGCCGCGGGCACCGCTGCGCGCCGGTGGGCTGTCGGTTCCACCTCCGGAACCAGAGTTGATGCCGCTGGAGCCGAGCTCCTTGAGGTCGAGACCGGCACAGAACGCCGGATCGGCACCGGTGAGCACGATCACGCTCACGTCGTCGTCGGCTTCGGCGGCCCGCATCAGCTCCGGCAACAGCCGCAGCAGCTCGCTCGACATCGCGTTGCGCACCGCGGGCCGGTTGAGCGTCACCGTCGCGATCCGGTCCGAGACGTCGAGCAACACCGGCGCGTCACTCACGGGTACACCATGTGACCGATGCGAGCGACGAGGCGCCAGCCGAGGAGCGGTAAGCAACGGCCTGCGTGGCCGGGGAACGCTGTCATGGCCTCATTCTGTCTCGACGTCGTCGGCGGGCAGGAACGCGAGCCGGAGGTCGCCGAGCTTCACGAGCATCGATGCGATCCATCCGCCAAGTGCCCCGAAGTGGTCGTCGAGGATCGAGCTCGACCCGTCGGCGAGCGTCTCCTCGACGAGTTCGTAGAGACCTTCGTACGTGATCTCGACGGCGTACTCGGCCGCCGCCAGGCCGGCCGAGTCGTTGGGATCAGGATGCCCGATCTCGACCGTGAGGCCGGCCCGTTCGAGACGCTCGCTGCCGATCGGCGGGCTGTGGTCGGGGAGCGCGGCGAAGACGGCGCGTGGATCGGGTTGCTCGGCGAGACGCTGGATCCGCAGCACGATCTCCATCTCGATCACCGGTGGTGCATCGAGCTCCTCGTCGACGTACCAACGTCGATAGGAGGTCTGGCTCCATGTCGGCCAATCGAATGTGATGTGGGCGACGACTCGAGGCGGCTGTCCCTCACCGGGCAACCCGTAGCTGGTCTCCCACGTGAGGTCGCCGAGCAGGACATCGACCTGGAAGTGCTCCTCGAACGCCTGCCGCTCGAGAAACGCCGCCTCGAAGGCGTCGCGTAGCGCGCTGATCGCATCGGTGAAGACGTGGTCGAGCATCTCAGGGCCGAGGCTACAACCGGTCGGGCGTGACAGACTTCCGGCATGCCCCTGGTGCTGACCGAGATCGCCGACGGCGTGGCCACGCTCACGCTCAACAACCCCGACGAGCGCAACACGCTGACGGGTCCGATGGTCACCGAGATCATCGCCGCGATGGACGCGATCGAGGCCGACGAGTCGGTCGGCGCCGTCGTCGTGACCGGAACACCACCGGCATTCTGTGCCGGCGCCAACCTCGGCAACCTCGGGAAGGCCGACGGGGGCAGCCTGGGCAGTATCTACGAGGGCTTCTTGCGCATCGCCCGCAGCCCGCTGCCCACGCTGGCGGCCGTCAACGGGGCGGCCGTCGGGGCCGGCATGAACCTCGCCCTCGGCTGCGACGTCCGCATCGCCGCCCGGCGGGCCAAGTTCGACACCCGGTTCCTGCAGATCGGCCTGCACCCCGGCGGGGGCCACACCTGGATGTTCCGGCGCATCGTCGGGCCGCAGGCGACGATGGCGGCCGTCGTGTTCGGTCAGGTGCTCGACGGCGCCGAGGCCGAGCGGGTCGGCCTCGCCTACCGCTGCGTCGACGACGACGACTTGCTCCCGATCGCCCACGCGATCGCGGCGACGGCTGCCGGCGCACCCCGTGAGCTGGCCATCGTCACCAAGGCGACGATCCAGGCCATGGCCGACATCGACGATCACCCGGCGGCGGTGCAGCGCGAGCTCGAACCCCAGCTGTGGAGCACGAAGCAGCCCTGGTTCGCCGAACGCCTGGCGGCGTTGAAGGCGAAGATCTCATCGCGGTCCTGATCGCGCACAACTGTCACACAGCGGGGTTCAATCGCGCCTCGGGGCGCCGCTAGTCTGGAGCCACGGGGAGGAGCTACAACCACCGAACAGGGAGGTAGCCCATATGAGCCAGCGTCATCGCACCGTTGAGGTGCCGTTGCCGCCAAAACAGGAACTGCGAGCCCACGCCCACAGCGAGCGGCACCGGATCCATGTCGAGCTCAACCAAGTGGCCAGTGAAGTGAGTGCTGGTCTCGATCCATCAGATGTCCACGAACCGGGCGCGGCCTGGAAGCCGATGCACCACCACGACCCCGAGGTCGCCAAGACCAAGGTCGCGACGCAGAAGCGCACCACCCGTCATTGGAAGACGAAGATGTGGAAGCGCCGTTCGAAGGTGCGCCAAGAGCGCGCGGAGGCGTTCCGGCTCGCCGGCGAACCGTAATCGTCGCGATCCGGTTCAGAGCCAGTCGCTGGTGAGTTCGTCGCGCCGCTCGGCCCAGTCCTCGGCGGTGATCGCGAAACGCAGGTGGTCCTCCCAGACACCTGCGATCTCGAGGTAACGCTCGGACAGGCCCTCACATCGGAACGCGAGCTTCTCCATGACTCGGCGGCTGTTCGCGTTGCGCGGCACGATGCAGACCTCGAGTCGATGCAGCTGCAACTGCTCGAACGCGAATCTCGCGAGCACGACCACGCCTTCGGCGATGTATCCCTGACCGGCGCGCTGCCGGTCGATCCAGTAGCCCACCGTGCCGGACTGCAGAGCGCCGCGCACGATGTTGTTGAGGTTGACCTCGCCGGCGAACCGCTGGTCGACGAAGAGACCGAACGCGTAGGCGGCGTCAGCCGTACGGTCACGGTCGCGAGCGGTGCATCGGGCGGTGAAGGCCGCCCCGTCGCGGGTGAGATCGGGTTGGCTCGTGGCCCGTCTTGGCTCCCACGGAATCAGCCAGTCCTCGTTGTGGCGCCGGACGCTGCTCCAGTCGCGATGGTCGGACGGCACGAGTGGGCGCATCATCACCCGCCGCCCGTACAGGCGGATCGGTGCCGACAGTTGACCGAGCGCTGAGGGGTGACGCATCGTGCCTCAGGCGATCATGACCTGATCGAGGTGGAGTCGGCGCATCACCGCGAGCACGATGCAGCAGGCGGCGACGACCGTATCGACGTGTTCTCGCGGAAGCCCGGGGTTGTAGGCACGGTCGGTCGCCGGCTCGGTGGCGACCGTACGGAAGATCTCCTCGGCTGCGTCACGCGGGAGCACGAAGTCACCCGCGATGTCGTCGCGGCCGGCTTCGAGCCGGGCCAGCGTGTTCGCGAGCGGGCCGCTGATCGTCACCGCCGCGACGTCGATCAGCTCAGCGTGGCTGCGCACGACATCGTCGAACTCGTCGCCGACGGCGCCGAGGGCGTTGGTGAGCTGGGCCGGCGAGGGTGGATCGTTCCCCTCGAACTCGGCCGTGGTGAGGTTGACGACGCCCCACGGGATCTCAGTGGTCCACGCCGTTCCCGTCACACCGGCTGCGTTGGATTTCGCCGTGCTGGCGGTCAGTGCGATCGCGGTCGCCGAATCGCCGAGCGTGATGCGTACCTCGGACGGCAGCTCCAGCTGCTCGGCGACCCACCGCCCGACCGGGTCATCGCCGCCCGCAAGGTGCCATGCGTAGTGGGCGTGGAGGCACTTCACCCCGGTTCGGGTGCCGCCGACACCGCCCGACGGGCGTGGGCCGACATGGTCGACGGGCAGCAACGCGTCGCGTTCGGCGGCGTACCGGCGGTGGGCGTCGTCGATGAGCGCGCTGTCGATCGCCGCCTCGGCGGCGCGCACACCACCGGACGCCTCGAGGTGGCTGACCTGGCGCACCTCGTCGGGCCCGACGAGCCAGTAGCGGGTCGGCATCGGCGTGCCGTCGTCGAGAAACGGCGCGTTCCGCAGCACGATCGGGTCACCGTCGCTCGAGCGCACGATGACTTCGAAGTCGCCCTGCGGCTCGCGACCGAGGAGCTCGCGTACCCGCGCCCGGTCGTCCATCGGTGTCAGCGACGTCGGCGGAGCAGCAGGAACACGATGAGCAGCCCGAGCACCACCGGCCCGAGGCGCTTCAACAACGCCGGACCCGCCATGCCGGCCACGTCGATCGGCTCCGTCGCCGGTCCGCTGATGACGCGCTTGGTCGGTGCCGTGGCGGATCCGTCGCTCGCCGACTCGGCGTTCGTCGCCGTCCCAGTTGTTGACGTCGAGTCGGAGGCGGTGTGGCCGGTGGGGATGTCGGCGGACGCCGATGACGAGTCGGAGCTCTTGTCGAGGGCGGTCTCGTCGAGCATCGTGTTCAGGTTCGCGGCGAACTGCTCCATCAGCTTCTTGCTGACATCACCCATGATGCCCCGGCCGAACTGTGCCACCTTGCCGGTGATGTGGAGATCGGTCGTGACGGTGCACTTCGTGCTCGTCGGCGACAACGACGTGGCCTCGGCAGTGATGTCGGCGGCGGCGTTCCCCCGCCCACCCGTATCGCGTCCTTCGGCCCGCAACTTCGCCCGGTGGTTCTCGTCGTCACGCTCGGCGAACTGCGCTTGGCCCTTGAACTGCGTGGAGACCGCACCGAGCTTGATCTTCACGACGCCGCGGTACACATCGCCCTCGATCTCTTCGAGCTGAGCACCCGGCATGCACGGCGCGATGAGCTCCACGTTGCAGATCACCGGCCACGCCTCTTCGATGGGTCGGTTCACGGTGAACTCGTTCACGAGTTTTTCTGCCATCGGCGCAGATCCTCCTCGGTATCGATGTCGGCGGGGGAACCCGCGCAGGGTATCGGTTCGACGAGGTCCGGTCGAATGCGGATCAGGGCGCGCGCGCCTTCGTCGCCGGACTCCGGCAGCAGTTGCCACACCGACTCGTCGAGGCGCACCGGATTGCCGCGCCGGCCGTCGTAGGTGGCCACCGCGATTGGCGACGTCGACGCCGCGACAGCGCGCCACGCGTCGGCGGTGACGAATGGTTGGTCGGCAAGCCCGACGACGACCGCCGTGGCGCCGAGCTCACGGGCGGCGTCGATGCCGCGCCGGACCGACGTCATCTGACCGTCAGCC
>DATMDV010000093.1:0-15051 GCA_035557475.1 Ilumatobacteraceae bacterium | reverse complement strand
CTACCACAACCAGAGGTACCACGAGCTCGACGCGCCTGAGATCAGTGACGGCGACTACGACGCGCTCGCCCGCGAGCTGCGTCAGCTGGAGGCGGAGAACCCCGACCTGGCACTCGACGAGTCGCCGGCCAACGCCGTCGGTGGCGCGCCGAGCGTTCTGTTCGCGCCCGTCGTCCACGCCGTGCCCATGACCAGCCTCGACAACGCGATGTCGGCTGACGAGCTCCACGCGTGGGGCAACCGCGTTCGCCGCGGTCTCGGTGACGCGCCGGCCAGGTTCGCGTGCGAGCTGAAGATCGATGGGCTGGCGATGAGCCTGCGGTACGAACATGGCCGGTTCGTCCAGGCCGCGACGCGGGGTGACGGTCGTGTCGGCGAGGACGTGACCGCCAACGTCGCCACGATCAGTGTTGTCCCGAAGCAGTTGAAGGGACGCAAGGGGCTCGCGGTGCCCGAGGTGGTCGAGGTCCGCGGCGAGATCTACATGACGATCGCCGGATTCGATCGGCTCAACGCGGCGGCCGACGCGGTGGGTGGTCGGCGCTTCGTCAACCCGCGCAACTCGGCGGCCGGCAGCCTTCGCCAGAAAGATCCCCAGATCACCGCCAAGCGCGAATTGGCGTTCTGGGGCTACCAGCTCGGCGAGGTGATCGGCGGTCCCGCCTTCACGACCCACCACGAGACACTCGAGTTCCTCACCGATCTGGGGTTCCCGGTCAACCCCGAGGTCAAGGTCCTCGACTCGCTCGAGGAGGTCTTCGAGCACTGCGCCTATTGGCAGGAGCACCGCCACGACCTCGACTACGAGATCGACGGAGTGGTGGTCAAGATCGACGACCTCGCGCAACGTGTCGACCTCGGGTTCACATCACGGGCGCCGCGGTGGGCGATCGCCTACAAGTTCCCACCCGAGGAGCGCACCACCATGCTGCGCGACATCAAGGTGTCGATCGGACGCACGGGGCGCGCCACACCGTTCGCCGTGCTCGAACCGGTCTTCGTCGGCGGCTCCACCGTCGGGATGGCGACGCTCCACAACGAGGACCAGGTCCGGGTGAAGGATGTGCGGCCCGGCGACACCGTCGTGGTTCGCAAGGCCGGCGACGTGATCCCCGAGGTCGTCGGTCCGGTGCTCTCGCTGCGCCCGAAGGGCACGCGTCCGTGGAGGTTCCCCACGACCTGTCCGTGCCCGCTGCAGAGCACCCTCACGCGGCCCGAAGGCGAAGCCGACACCCGTTGCGTCGATCCCGCGTGCCCGTACCAACGCGACCAGCGGGTGATCTATTGGGGATCGCGCGGCGCGATGGACATCGAAGGTCTGGGCGAGCGCACGGTGATGCAGCTCACGGCCAAGGGTCTGATCGAAGACCCGGCCGACATCTACGCGCTCAGCGCCGAACAGGTGGCGACACTCGAGGGCTTCGCCAGCGCGAGTGCCGAGAAGCTCGTCGCCGCGATCGCCGACTCCAAGACCCGTCCGCTGCCGCGCCTGCTGACCGCGCTCGGGGTCAAGCATCTCGGCCCTGCCGCATCGCAAGTGCTGGCGAGCGAGTTCGGGACGCTCGATCGGGTGATGGCGGCGTCGTCCGACGAGTTGGCCGCTGTCGGCGGCGTGGGGCCGGTGATCGCGGCGTCGATCGCCTCGTGGTTCGAGCTCCCGGCCAGCCGGGCGTTCATCGAGAAGCTGCGCGCGGCGGGTGTCGACTTCGGCAGTGAATCAGCGGCCGCGGCCGCCGCCGCTGCCCGCGCGGCGGTGCCCCAGGTGCTGGCCGGCAAGACGGTGGTCGTCACCGGCACGCTCGCCGGGTTCACTCGCGAGGAAGCGGAGCAGGCGATCACATCGCGGGGCGGCAAGAGCCCCGGCAGCGTCAGCGCCAAGACCTACGCGGTCGTCGTCGGCGAGTCGCCGGGGGCGAGCAAGCTCACCAAAGCCGAGCAGCTCGACATCCCGATCCTCGACGAGGCGGCGTTCGTACAGCTCCTCGAAACCGGCGAGCACGTCAGATGACGTTGAACGTCCAGTTGTAGAGGCCGGCGCGCGACCGACCTTGCTCGGCTCGCCAGTAGATCACTTGCACGTGGTGGAGTCCGGTCTCGAAGGTCTCGATCGGCGCGCCTTCGGTCGGTGTGTACGTGAGCGTGGCGTTGCCGGGCTCGTAGACCGTGACGGGTGGGATGTCGACCTGCTGTCCGGGTTCGATGGTTCGGGAGTCGATGTCGCCGAGGCTGATCGTCTCGATCTCGACACCGTCGATGACGAGCACGCCCGTGTAGTCGGTGAGCAGATCGACGAAGACGCTCGTCTGCGACAGGACCTGGACCGCGTCCGGCACCGGCGCGATCTCCTCGATCTCGTCAGGAAGATGCGTCGCCTCGTCGCCGGTGACCGACACGATGAGGCCGAGTCCGACGAGAACCAGGCCGACGGCGATGCCGGCGCTCGCCAGCAGCAAGCCGCGATCGATGCGGCGCCGGTGGCGACGTCCGCGGGGCGGCCCGGTCGCGGCGGCAGGGCCGGACGCCGTGTCGGGCGCCGCCGGAGTCGCCTCGTCGGTGGCCGTGATCGTGGGTGGCTCGGTCGCCATACCCCCATGATGCCGTGCTGCGGGGCGCCCGAGGCTGTCGTCCCTCGATGGTGGTCAAGCGATATCGTGCTCGGATCGTGGAGAAGATCGATCCGGACACCGGCACCGGTGGCCCGGAACAGCTGGTGGGCTCCCTCTTCGCCGAGCGGTACCGCCTGGTCAGGATGGCGTCGGCAGGCGCCAACACGGTGATCTACGACGCCGACGACATCGCATCCGGCCGTCCCGTCACGCTCAAGGTCGTGCTGCCGGCGATGGCGGAGTCGCCCGAGTTCCTCGATCGTTTCCACCGTGCCATCCGCTCGGTGGCGGCGATCTCGCACGCCAACATCGCCGCCATCTACGACTGGGGTGAGGCCCCCTACGGTGCCGGGTCGGCTGCTTACGTCGTGATCGAGCGGCTTGCCGGCGGGAGCATGCGCGACATGCTCGATCGCGGTCGTCGCCTGACACCGTCGCAGGTGCTCGTCATCGGGCTCGACGCCTGCCGGGCGCTCGACCACGCCCACCGGCGCGGCTTCGTGCACGGTGAGCTGACCCCGTCGAAACTCGTGTTCGGCGACGATCGCCGGCTGCGGATCGTCGACTTCGGGCTGGCCAGGCTGCTCGGCGAGCAGCAGTGGGAGGAACCGGCCACGGTTGCGACACACGTCGCCGCCTACGCCTCGCCCGAGCAGGCGCTGTCGCTCCCGACCGACGGCAAGTCCGACGTCTACGCGCTCTGCCTCGTGATGGTGGAGGCGGTGACGGGCTCACTGCCCTTCGCGTCCGACTCGACCGTCGCCACTCTGTCGGCGCGGATCGGCCGGTTGATGCCCGTCTCCGCCGATCTCGGTTCGCTGGCTGCGGTGCTCGAACACGCCGGGCGGCCGGAACCGGAAGACCGCTCGACGGCAGCCGAGTTCGGCCGCGGCCTCGTCAAGGCCGCCGAGAAGCTGCCCCGTCCCGACCCTCTGCCGCTGCTGTCGACCGGTCTGTTCGACGTCCCCGTCGAGCAACTCCGCAACCCCGACGACCCGACCGGCGGCGTGGTGCGACCCGGTGCATCGGTCGACGAACAGCCCGGTCGCTCCGCTCGCGCCGACGCCCCGACCGAGCTGCTCCTGATCACGCTCGACGAGCCCGACAACGCACCGGAACCCGACCACGACGTGCTCGCTGGCTCTGGCGGGCTCGCCCCACCCGCGGGTCCCGGCGCCGGAGCGCTCGCCGACGGGCCGCTCGACTGGGAACCCTCGGAGGCCGACGACGAGCTGACGATCGTGCCCATCGACGTCGACGACGACGCCGGCACGACCCACGGGCCGGTCCCCGCGGCCACCGCCGCGGCGATGCCGCAGTTCGAGCCGTTCGGTGCGATTCCCTCCGTCGAGCATGGCGATGACCTGGTGATCCTCGGTCCGTCAGACGTCGCGGTCGACGAGCTCGCGCCGGCATCGGCCCCCGACGGCGGGCCGGGCACGTGGGGATCCGATCGGCCATCGCCGCGCCGTCGGGTCCCGTGGCGGCTGCTGCTCCCTCTCGTCGTCGTGATCGCCCTCGCCGGGCTCGGCCTGCTCGCCTGGGAGCTGTTCCGGACGCCGTCCTATGAAGTGCCCGACCTCGTCGGCGCCGAGGAACCGGTCGCCCGGAACCAGATCACCGGGTTCGGGTGGGAGGTGACCGTCGAGAGCGAGCGGAGCGACGAAGAGCCCCGCCCCGGACACGTCATCCGCACCGCGCCGGCGGCGGGCGAGGAGCTGACGGAGGGCGAGCCGTTCCTCATCACCGTCAGTGACGGTCCGACGTTCCGCCAGCTGCCCGAGCTGACAGGTCGGCCGTACACCGACGTCGCGACCGAACTGGCCAAGCTCGAGCTCGAAGCCGAGCTGGTCGAGCAGAACGACGAGACGGTGCCGCCCGGCACCGTCATCTCGTGGTCGGTCCCCGACGACCCGACGCTCGTCGCCGGCAACGAGGTGCTCCCGGGTCGCCTCGTACGCGTCGTCTCGTCGACCGGTCCCGCGCCGCGCACCGTCCCCAACCTCGTCGGCATCACGTTCGCCGATGCCCAGGCGACGGTCGAGCCGTTGGCACTCGGGGTGGGGGAGGCCGAGCGCCAGTTCAGCGACACCGTCCCGATCGACACGATCATCTCGCAGACCCCGCTCCCCGGCGAGCTGGTCGCGCGCGGCACCGGGATCGTCGTCGTGGTCTCGAAGGGTCCCGATGTCGTGACGATGCCGAGTCTGGCGGGCATGACGTTCGACGTCGCGTCGGCGACGCTCACCGCGGCCGGGTTCGTGCCGGTGCTCGCGTTCGGTGCCTCCGACGGCGCGTTGCAGTCGGCGTCCGTCGGCGGGGTGCCGGCCGAAGCGGGGGCCGTGTACCCGCGCGGCACGCAGGTCGACTTGGTCTACCTCTGATCACTACGGTGCGACCTTCGGATCGACAACGTCGCCGGTCCGATCGAAAGGACGACTGACATGGGTGCTCTCGAGGGACGCGTCGCCGTCATCACCGGGGCCGGGCGCGGGATCGGCCGCGAGCACGCCCTGCTGTTCGCCGCGGAGGGCGCCAAGATCGTGATCAACGACCTGGGTGCCGCCAACGACGGATCGGGCGCCGACGTCACGCCAGCCGAGGAGGTCGCCGCCGAGATCAGAGCACAGGGCGGAGAGGCGATCTCGAACGGCGACGACGTCGCCGACTGGGAGGGCGCCCAGCGCCTGATCAACGCCGCCATCGAGACGTTCGGAACGCTCGACATCCTGGTCAACAACGCCGGGATCCTGCGCGACCGGGTGATCGTCAACATGACCGAGCAGGAGTGGGACGCCGTGATCGCCGTCCACCTCAAGGGGCATTTCGCGCCGACCCGCTGGGCGGCCGCCTACTGGCGCGAGGAGCACAAGGCCGGGCGCGGCCGCAAGCGGAACCTGGTGCACACGTCGTCGACCTCTGGCCTGTTCTCGAATCCCGGCCAGAGCAACTACGGCGCCGCCAAGTCGGGCATCGCCACGTTCAGCCAGATCGCCGCCAAGGAGCTCACGCGCTACGACGTCATCTCCAACTGCGTCGCACCCGGGGCGCGGACGCGACTCACGCTCGCCACGCCCGGGCTCGGCGACATCATCGCCGCCAAGGACGAGGGCTTCGACGAGTGGGACCCCGCCAACATCTCCCCGCTCGTGGCATACCTCAGCAGCGAAGCCTGCGGGTTCACGGGCGAGACGTTCTTCGTGCAGGGCGGCGTCGTCAAGCGCGTCGAGTCATGGGCGATGGCACAGACGTTCGAGCGCCCCGGCCGGTGGACCGTGGGAGAACTTGCCGAGGAGCTCGCTCAACTCGCCAGCGAGGAGTAGTCGGTCCGACCCGGACGGGCGTCAGAATCCGGTTGTTACTGCGGAATCCGGTTGATCGCCGAGTTCAGGTTCAGTCGGTGATCGCCTTGATCTCGTCGGCGATCTTCTTGCTGACCTCGTCCTGGGGCATCGCGCTCTGCATCGCCATGATCTTCATCATGTCGCCCTGGACCTTGATCTTGCCCGCCATGAACGCCTGCATGGCGACCGCCTGATCGCCGTCGACGAACAGCGCCTTGGCGGTCACGTAGTCGGTCGTGATCGTCGCGTCCGGCGAGTCGATCTCGCCGAGATCCATGTCGACGTCACCCGACGAGGTGTCGAAGTAGCTGGTGACCGTGCCGTCGCCGAACGGCACGTCGGTGACGACCTGGTTGATGCGGACGCTCAGGGCGATGTTCGGGACCTGGTCCTCGTACTTCGCCCGGATCTCCTTGGCGGCTGCCATCCACTCGGCGGACAGGAACTGGTGCGACATGCGCCGGGACTGTATCCCGTTCTGTCTGCTTCAGACGCAGCCGCGCGCAGTCTGGAGCAGACAGAACGGCGGGGTTGGGATGGTGCGGATCAGATGGTGCGGGTGGCGGTGGTGACCGAGTCGAGGAAGTCGACGTCGAGCTCGAAGCCGAGCCCGGGACCGGTCGGGACCGTGACCTGCCCGTCGACGACCGTGATCGGTTCGGTGACGATGTCGCGGGCGTAGAAGCGCGTCGAAGCGCTGATGTCGCCCGGCAGCGTGAACCCGGGCAGGGCGGCGAGGGCGGCATTGGCGGCGCGCCCGATGCCGGTCTCGACCATCCCGCCGCACCACACCGGGATGCCGCGCTCGACGCACAGGTCGTGGATCCGACGGGCCTCGAGGTAGCCGCCGACGCGACCGGGCTTGATGTTGATGATCTCGGCCGCGCCGAGGGCGATCGCGTCGGCCGCGGTGCGGGCCGACACGATCGACTCGTCGAGGCACACCGGGGTTGCAGACGCCTTGGCCAGCTCGGCGTGACCGACGATGTCCTCCTCGTCGAGGGGTTGTTCGATGAGCAGCAGGTCGAACTCGTCGAGCCGGCACAGGTGCTCGATGTCGACTCGCGAGTACGCCGTGTTGGCGTCGACCTGGAGCGGCATGTCGGGCCCGATCAACTCGCGCACCACACGCACCGGTTCGATGTCCCAGCCGGGCTCGATCTTGAGCTTGATGCGGACGTACCCGTCGTCGACGTATCCCTGGACCTCGCTCAACAGCCGGTCGATGGTGTCGAAGATGCCGACGCTGACGCCACTCGGGATCCGATCGCGGCTGCTGCCGAAGTGGCCGTGCAAGCCGCTGCCACGCGCCCGCAGCTCGGCGTCGAGGATCGCCATCTCGAGCGCCGCCTTCGCCATCGGATGGCCCTTGACGGGGCGGAGCAGCCCGGCGACGTCGGCCGCGGCGATGTCGCCCGCCGCCACGAGGCGGGGCAGCAGGTGGGACTCGATCACGAGCGCCGCGGCGTCGACGTACTCCGCCGAGTAGGTCGGCTCGGCCTGGGCCACGCACTCACCCCAACCGGTCGCACCGTCGTCGCCGGAGACGCGGATCAGCAGGATGTCGCGGTCGGTCTCGGTGCCGAAGCTGGTGCGGAACGGCACCACCAGCGGCAGCCCGATGCGACGCAACTCGACCTCGGTGATCTTCACGCTTGGCCCCCCTTGTCGATCGAGGCTTTGCCTTGCTTGATCGCGGCTTCGCCGGCGCCGTACACGATGTAGGCGCCGGCACGGGTGAAGCCGGTGACCGCCGCGCCGCGGTGGATCCGTTCGCCGAGCTCCTCGCGGACACGCAGGCGCCACTCGCGTGCCGCGTCGGGATCGGTGCGCCGGATCACGACGATGTCGTCCGGCGTGGAGACTTCGATCGCCTGCGGGACATGGGCCGGCTCAGCGACGGTTACCGTCGGATCGGTCGGCCACGCGACCAGCAGCCGATCGGACTCGTCGTGGGCGTTGACGGAGTCGGTCATCGGACCGTAGAAGTCGACGAGGTAGTCGGCGACGTGGGCGCGGAGAACTTCGATGTTGAACCACGCGTTGCGGCGCACGAGGGGGTCGAACGTCCACGTCACCCACGTCAGCCCCTGCTCTGCGGCCCAACTGCGCTGGTGGTTCTTCATCGCCCGCCCGACGCCGCTGTGCTGGACGCCGGGGAGGACCCCGGTGACGTGGCTGTGCAACGCCTGCTCGCCCTCGAACCGGGCGAGGAACCCGAACGAGGCGCCGACGATGTGACCCGACTCGAACGCGCCAGCCACATACCCGCCGGCGTGTCCGATCGCTCGCAGCAACTCGACGCCGACGACCGGGATCACCGATCCCCACACCTGCTGGAAGACGGTGACGATCGGGGCCATCTGCTCGGCCGTCTCGAGCAGCCTGATCTCGAGCGTCTCGGCGTTCATCAGCCCGGACCGTACCCGGTGCACGGAACGTCGACGGAGGTCGGTCGCCCGCATCCGGGTTGTACTGATTGTTCAAGTCGTTGGCGCGACGGGTGCCCGCCGGTAAGCATGTCGGCATGGCGAGGATCCTTGTCACCGAAGAGATCGCCGAGGGAGGGCTCGATCGGCTGCGAGCCGCCGGTCATGCGGTCGAGATCGAGCTCGAGCTGACCCCCGACGAGCTCCTCACCCGCATCGTGGGCGTGCACGCGGTGATCATCCGCTCGGCGACGCGGATCACCGACGAGGTGCTGGCGGCAGCCGACGAGTTGATGGTGGTCGGCCGAGCAGGGATCGGCCTCGACAACATCGACGTCGACGCCGCCACGCGCCGTGGCGTGATGGTGGTCAACGCCCCGCAGAGCAACATCGTGTCGGCCGCCGAGCACACGATGGCGTTGCTGCTCGCCCAGGCCCGCAACGTGCCGCAGGCGCACGCCGCGCTCGTGGCGGGTCGGTGGGAGCGCAGCCGGTGGGAGGGCGTCGAGCTCGCCGACAAGACCCTCGGCATCGTGGGCCTGGGCCGGATCGGCAAGCTCGTGGCCGACCGCGCCAAGGCGTTCTCGATGCGGCTCGTCGCCTACGACCCGTACGTGTCGTCCGAACGGGCGCGCCAGATGGGGGTCGAGCTGCTCCCGCTCGACCAGGTCGTGGGTGAGTCCGACTTCCTCACCATCCACCTGCCGAGGACCAAGGAGACGTCCGGTCTCATCAACCGCGATCTGCTCGTGAAGGCCAAGCCGTCGCTGCGACTGATCAACGTCGCGCGCGGTGGGATCGTCGTCGAGTCCGACCTCGCCGACTGCATCCGCGACGGCGTGATCGCCGGCGCCGCGCTCGACGTGTTCGACACCGAGCCCACCACGTCGTCGCCGCTGTTCGAGCTGGAAAACGTGGTGGCGACGCCACACCTGGGGGCGAGCACCCGGGAGGCGCAGGACAAGGCCGGCGACACGATCGCCGACATGGTTCAACTCGCCCTCGCGGGTGAGTTCGTGCCGTTCGCGGTCAACGTGAGCGCCGCCGAGGCGAACGAGACGCTGCGCCCGTTCCTGCCGCTCGCCGAGCGTCTCGGTCGGCTGTTCAGCTCGCTCGTCGGCGAGGTGCCGAGCTCGTTCGAGTGCTGCTTCGAGGGCGACATCGGGGGCTACGACACGCGCATTCTCGGCTTGGCGGTGTTGAAGGGTTTCTTCGGCGGGATCAGCGACGAGCCGGTGACGTTCGTCAACGCCCCGCAGCTCGCGAGGGAGCATGGCATCGAGGTCCGCGATGTGAACTGCACGACATCGGACGACTACGTCAACCTGATCACGCTCTCTGGAGGCGGACATTCGATCAGCGGCACGTTGAGCGGCCGGCGCGGCGAGCAACGGATCGTTCGCATCGATGGCCACGGCGTCGACGTGCCGCCGGCCGATCACCTGTTGATGGTGACCAACGACGATCGGCCCGGCGTGATCGGCACCGTCGGGACGCTGCTCGGCAACGCGGGCGTCAACATCGCCGACATGGACGTCGGCCGGGCCGAGGCCGGATCGGCGTTGATGCTGATCGCCACCTCGACCGAGGTCGACCACCCCCTGATCGACAATTTGCGGGCAGCACCCGGCATCACCAGCGTCGTCGTGCTGACCGGCTGACCGTCAGCTGGAGCTACTGCGCTACTACTGATCCCCGCTCCCAACGGAGTTCCGAGCGCTGATGGAGTCGAGCCATGCGACGAACGACACGAAGAGGTCGCTGCCGGCGAACTTGAACCGGCGCATCGGCTCGTCCCAGGTGCGGTACATGGCGGCGAGGGCGCGAGCGACATCGGGCCGCTGACGCAGCACGCCGGCTCGCGCCATCTGGACCTTGATGACGAACACGATCGCGTCCGACTCGGGCAACCGGCGCAAGGTCTGGCGCTCGGTGCGCAGCCAGCACGGTGAGCCGTCGGGTGCCACGTCGTGCACAGCGAGCGGCAACTCGGTCTTCGACGTGGCGAGGTGCAGGTACGGGTACGGCTTGATCGACCAGTTGCGTCGCCACACCACCTTGTCGGGTTGGAGCCGGTCGAAGAACCGGTCGACCCTGTCGGAAACGGTGTCGTAGTGGGGAACCGTTTCGTGGAGCGTGGTCGTGGCTTGTCCGAGCCGGTCACGCATCCGCCACAGCGACGGGAAGCACACGGTGCCACCGTCGAAATGCCAGTCGTCGTCGCGTCGGATCATCAGGCACAGGTCGTCCTGGACGAGACGGCCGGCAGCCATCAACGGGTGCTCGGACGGGTCAGGCGGGTCGTGGGCGAGACCCTGACGCGCGAGCCACGCAACGACCTCACGCAGGAGCTCGTGAGCGGCCTCGTCGGCCGTGGCGAGGCAGCCGAACACCGCGTCAGGTCGCTCGGCGATCAACCGGCGCTTGAGCGCCAGCTCCATGTCGCGAGCGTCGTCGGCGAGCAGCCATGTGTCGAGCGGCGTCGCGTGTGTCCCCATGTGGACGAACGGATCGCCCGATCGCGTGTCGAGCTCGTCCAGCCAGGCGGGGGGACCGTGACGCTCCACCATCGCGTCGTACACCGAGACGTCGGGTGGGTACTCGAGCAGGTCGGCCGGCAGTCCGGTTTGGGGATCGAAGGCGACGGCCACGCCGTCCAGGTTCGCGCAGTGCTCAGGTGGCGCGCTCGAAGATCATGTCGAAGTCCTTCCGCCACGTTGCTCCTTGATCGTCCGAGGCGTCCGCTTGGCCGACGATGCGGTCGCCCTCGACCCGGCCGACGAGGCGTTGATGGAAATCGGGGTCGGTGCGAGACATCACAAACGAGCCACCGTCGAGGCTCAGCTCGAAGACCCGGAGGACACCGCGTTCGTCGTGGTACAGCACCACGAACTGGTCCCTTGCGTCGTTGCGTCCGAACACGAACTCCCACGTCGGTTCACCGCCGAGCTCGGCTCGCAGCCTGACGAACGAGTCTCCCAGCCACTCGCCGGTGGCCGCTCCGGAGGTGACCGTGGTCGGGTCGTCGAGCCACCACATGTTGGTGAGACTCAGCGCCCAGTGGCCGACGAAGATCTCCGCCACTCGTTCGAGCTCGGTGTTCCGCTCCATGCCATCTCCTCCTGTCGAAGCCCAACCCGCACCGGCGCCCAGCCTTCCAAGCTTGCGGCACGCTCGTGGTATCCGACGGAAACTCTCGCCCAGGCCCGGTACCGTCGCTGTGTGAGCGGACCGCGAGTTCCCGGTGGAGTGGTGCACAAGCTTCCAGCAGACCTGCGCACGGCGCTCCTCGCCAATCCGCCGGCACTCGGCGCCTGGAAGGACATCACGCCGCTCGCCCGCAACGAGTTCATCTGTTGGGTCGAGGACGCGAAGCAGGACACGACCCGGGAACGCCGCGTTCGCCGGACCCAGGAAGAGCTGGAGGAAGGCCAGCGTCGACCGTGCTGCTGGCCAGGCTGCAAGCACCGCGAGCGCAACGGCAGATAGCTGCTCCGGGGCGGATCACGGGGTGAGCGCGGTACGCGCCTCGATCGTGGCAGCCCTCGCGGCGGCCGCGAAGTCGTCGCCCGACGATGCGTAGAGGATCGATCGCGAACTGCTGACGATGAGGCCCCGGCCGTCGACCGTGGCGCCGGCCCGCACGGCCGCCGCCGCGTCGCCGTGTTGAGCACCCACTCCCGGGACGAGGATCGGGAGATTGCCGACGACCTCGCGCACTGCCGCCAGCTCGTTCGGGAACGTCGCCCCGACCACCAGACCGCACTCACCGTGCTGGACCCACACGTCGGCGACCATCCGCGCGACGCGCACGTACAGCGGCTCACCGCCGCAGTCGAGCGACTGCAGGTCGGTGCTGCCGGGGTTGCTGGTTCGGCACAGGGCGATGACCGCGCCGCCCAGCGCGAAGTACGGCATCACCGAGTCGCCGCCCAGATAGGGATTGACCGTAACGGCGTGCGCTCCGTACCTGCTGAACACCTCACGCGCGTAGTGCTCGGCCGTCGACCCGATGTCGCCGCGTTTGGCGTCGAGGATCAGCGCCACGTCGGGATACTCCTCGCGGATGTAGGCGCAGAGCCGTTCGAGTTGGGACTCGGCCCGCTGCGATGCGAAGAACGCGATCTGGGGCTTGAACGCGCAGACGAGGTCGGCCGTGGCGTCGACGATGGCTCGGCAGAACTCCCAGACCGGGTCGGCGCTGGTCTCGAGGACGGTGGGCATCCGGTCCGGGTCGGGGTCGAGACCGACGCACATCATCGACCCCGACGCGGCCCAGCCGCACTTCAGCTGGTCGTAGAAGCCCACGGTCCTGCGATGCCGTCCGTCAGCCGACGGTGATCGCCGCCGTCGGGCACAACTCGGCGGCTTCTTCGACCTTCGGTCGCAGCTCCTCGGGCGGCTCGTCCTGGAGGATGTAGAGGTAGCCATCGCTGCGCACCTCGAACACCTCCGGGCAGATCTGCATGCACGATCCGGTCGATGCGCACAGGTCGTAGTCGACCGTCACCTTCATGGTTCAAACCTCGCTCTCAGGACGCGGCCTCTCAGGACTTGGCCGCACGGTAGCCGTCGGCCTCGGCGTCGGCGGCACTCGCGTAGCAGCGTTCCGGCACCGTGCGGTCGTAGAACCGGCCGCCCGGCACGTGGTAGATGCGGGAGTTGGAGTTGCCCTTGATGAGGTATCCGGACGGGCAGGCACCATCGACCGGTGCGACCCATGTCGGCGCGGGGAGCTCCTCCGTCGCGGACTCGGTCACGAGCGGCGCGTCGTTGGGCGATGGGTCGTCGGACATCGGCGCGAACGTCGTCGGCGGACGATCCGGTGCGTCGCCGACGAGGCGCAACGGCGCGGGGTCGGCCGGCGACCAATCGGCCGCGGGTCGCTCGGCTTGGCGGCGTTGCCAAACCGTGTAGGCGGCCGCGCCAACGCCGCCGATGAGGCCGAGCCAGATGAACCGTCGGAGCCAGCGGAGCATGCCCCGAGGATATGACGGTCAGCGATGCTGACGCGCGAATGCCGAGAGCACGGCCCGCAGCGATGCGGTCGTGATGTTGGGGTCGGTGCCGATGCCCCAGCGGATCGCGCCGTCGCCGCGGGAGCTCTCGACGTATGCCACCGCAGTCGCATCCGCGCCCCGACCCATCGCGTGCTCGGCGTAGTCGACGACGTCGAACACCGTGTCGAGCGTCTCGCACAGACCGTGCACGAACGCCTCGATCGGGCCCTCGCCGGCGCCGGTCACGGTGATCGGCTGACCGTTGATCTCGAGCTGGGCGCTGATCGTCGTATGGCCTTCCTTGGTGTGCAGCTCATGGCTGCGCAACCGGTGCGTGGGCTCGTCAGGGGTGTACTCCGAGCGGAACGCATCCCACATCACGAGCGGGCTGATCTCGGTGCCGGAGTCCTCGGTGATGTGCTGGATCGTCTTCGAGAACTCGATCTGGAGCCGACGCGGGAGGTCGAAGCCGTGCTCGGCCTTCATTACAAAGGCGACGCCGCCCTTGCCGGACTGCGAGTTGACGCGGATCACGGCCTCGTACGAGCGGCCGACGTGCTTCGGGTCGATCGGCAGGTACGGCACGCCCCATTGGTCGTAGTCGGGGTCGAGCGCTTCGAAGCCCTTCTTGATCGCGTCCTGGTGCGAACCGGAGAACGACGTGTAGACGAGGTCGCCGACGTACGGGTGACGGGGCGGCACCGGCAGCCGGTTGCAGTACTCGGCGGTGCGCCGCAGGGCGTCGATGTCGGAGATGTCGAGCTCGGGATCGACACCGTTCATGAAGAGGTTCATGGCCAGGTTGATGACGTCGACGTTGCCGGTGCGCTCGCCGTTGCCGAACAGCGTGCCCTCGACCCGGTCGGCGCCCGCCATGACGCCGAACTCGGCGGCGGCGACGCCACAGCCGCGGTCGTTGTGGGGGTGCAGGCTGAGGACGACCTGTTGACGGCGACTGATCGTGCGCCCGAACCACTCGATCACGTCGCCGTAGACGTTGGGCGAGTAGCACTCGACAGTGGCCGGCAGGTTGAGGATGATCGGCCGGTCGTCGTGCGGCTCGATGACGTCCATCACCGCCTCGCAGATCTCGATCGCGAAGTCGGGTTCGGTGAGCGTGAAGCTCTCCGGTGAGTACTCGTACCGAACCACCGTCGAGCCCATGTTCTCCTCGAGCTTGCGGCACAGCTTGGCGGCGTTGACGGCGATGTCGACGATGCCGGCCTTGTCGAGCCCGAACACCACCTCGCGCTGCAGCGGGTTGGTGGAGTTGTAGAAGTGCATGATCGCCTTGGGCGCGCCCTCGATGCACTCGTAGGTGCGTTCGATCAACTCCTGGCGGCATTGCGTCAGCACCTGGATCGTCACGTCGTCGGGGATCAGGTCCTCGGTGATGATCTTGCGGATGAAGTCGAAGTCGGGCTGGCTGGCGGCCGGGAACCCGACCTCGATCTCCTTGAAGCCCATCTGCACCAGCGTGTCGAACATCCGCCGCTTGCGCTCCGGATCCATCGGGTCGATCAGCGCCTGGTTGCCGTCGCGGAGGTCGACCGAGCACCACAGCGGCGCCTTGTCGATGACGACGTCGGGCCACGTGCGGTCCTTGAGCTGCACGGGCACGTACGGCTGGTACTTGCCGAAGGGCATCGGTTTGGGGGTGACGGGCGTCGGT
>DATMDV010000092.1:0-10238 GCA_035557475.1 Ilumatobacteraceae bacterium | reverse complement strand
CGGCGCCGGAGGTCGTCGGCGTACCACTCGGTCTCGGCGAACAGGTACCCGGTGTCGAGCAGCACGATGTCGACGCCCGGCAACACCGAGTTGGCGAGGTGGGCGAGCACGGCGTCGCCGAAGCTCGCCGTCACGACCAGGTCGTCGCCGAACGTGTCGCCGGCCCAGCGCAGGATCTCGTGGGGGGTCGAGCTCTCGTGCACGCCCCCATTCAATCAAATGTTGACTATCCAGATCAAGTTTGTTGGTATTTGTCGGTATGAACGGACATAGTGCCGCCGACCAGGTCACGTTCGGCTACCCGGTCGTGCTCGATCTCCACGGCGTGCGGGTGCTCGTCGTCGGCGCCGGGCCGGTCGCAGTGCGCAAGATCAGCGGCCTCGTCATCGCCGGTGCCGACGTCCGCGTCGTCGCCCCCGAGATCGACGAGCAACTCGACACGGCGCCCCTCCGAACGCAGATCGGCGACCTGCGCAGGCGCCACTACGAAACCGGCGACCTCGAGGGAGTGCGCCTCGTCGTCACCGCAACGGGGATCGAGGAGGTCGACGCGGCGGTCGCCGCCGATGCCCGCGCGAGGGGCATCTGGGTCAACGCTGCCGATCAGCCCGCCGACTGCGACCTCATCCTCCCCGCCATCGCCCGCCAGGGCTCGATCAGCGTCGCGGTGAGCACCGACGGCAAGAGCCCGGCGCTCGCCGCCAACCTCCGCGACCGGATCGCGTCGCTGCTCACGCCCGAGCTCGCCGCGCTGGCGGATGACCTCGCCGCCGAGCGCACGGCGATCAAGGCCGCCGGAGGTTCGACCGAGGACCACGATTGGTCGGCGCGGATCGCCGCCGTGCTCGACCGACCGTCTTCGGTAAGCGGGTAGGCCACTCACGTAGTCTCCGCTCAGTGGCTGGCCGGACGGGCGTGACGTGGAGCGTCAGGTCGGCCGCGCTCACGGTGGTCGCGGCGCTCGTCGTGGTGACCGCCGGCTGTGCCGGCGAGCCCGACGTCGTCACGCAGGACGCCGCCCCGATCGCCGACGGCGGTCCGTCCGGTGGCCCGGTGGTCGATCTCGACCCGGGTGCCGCCGTCCCCGCTGACCCGGCGGTCACGATCGGCACCCTCGCCAACGGCCTCACGTACTACATCAGGGAGAACGATCGCCCCGGGGGGCGGGCCGAGCTGCGCCTCGTCGTCAACGCCGGCTCGGCGAACGAGGAGCCCGACCAGTCGGGCGTCGCTCACTTCCTCGAGCACATGCTGTTCAACGGCACCGAGCAGTTCCCCGAGAACGAGCTGATCGACGTGCTGCGCGGGTTCGGTGCCGAGTTCGGCGCCGACATCAACGCCTACACGAGCTACGACGAGACGGTGTACCAGCTGACCGTCGCCACCGACGACGACGACGTGGTGACGACCGGGCTCGACGTGTTGTCCCAGTGGTTGTCGGCCGCCACCCTCGACCCGACCGCGGTCGAGGAGGAGCGAGGCGTCGTCCTCGACGAGTGGCGGGGATCTGACCAGACCGCCCAGGGCCGCCTGTTCGACGCCATCGAGCGCCTGTTCCTGACTGGCACGGGATACGAGGGACGCGACCCGATCGGTACGTCGGACGCCATCGAGTCGATGGTCCCCGAGCCGCTCCGGCGCTTCTACGATCAGTGGTACCGACCTGACAACGCGGCGCTGATCGTCGTCGGCGACATCGACGTCGACGACATCGAGGCGGCGATCGCCGAACGTTTCGAGTCGCTGACGCCACGGGCTCAGCCGGCGGCCGAACCCGACCTCACGATCGGGGCCGATACCGAACCAGCGGTCGAGGTCCACGCCGATCCCGACCAGCCGGCGGCGTTCGTCGAGGTGACGCTGCCAGTGCCGGTGGCGCCCCGGGGCACCACCGGGGCCTGGCGTGACGAGGTTCTCGACGGCGTGGCCTTCGACGCGATCGCCGATCGGTTGGCGTCCGACCTCGGCGCCGGGGGGACGGCCTTCACGGCCGTCTCCGTCGACTCGAACAGCCACGTGCGGGGCCTCGACGCACCCAGTGTGCTTGCCGAGACCTTGCCGGCCGGCGTGCCCGACACGCTGCAGGCGATGCTCGACGAGATGGAGCGAGTCGTCCGCTACGGCTTCGGCGCCAACGAGATCAGCCGGCTCGTGTCGCAGCGCCGCACAGCGGCAGAGTCGGCCCACGAGGCGCGCTCGACCGTCCAGGATGTCGACTATGCCGAGCGCTACGTCGCCAACTTCCTCACCGGCGAGCCGATCCCCGACGCGACGACCGAGCTCGGCGTGCTGACCGACATCCTCGACGGCATCACGCCCGATCTCGTCGCCGAGCGGTTCCGGGCGCGGTGGACGGCGACGGCGCCGCACGTCCTCGTCGTCGGACCGGCCGACGAGCCGCTGGTCGAACCCGCGGACGTGCTCGCCACCGTTGCCGCGCTCGGCGATCGCGAGTTGGAGCCGCGCGACGAGGAAGCGAGCGTCGCATCCGAGTTGATGGCCCGGCCGGAGCCGATCGTCGAATCGTCCGCCGAGCCGATGACGGAGGCTCCATGGGCGTTCCTCGAGCCGACCCGCCTGGTGTTCCCCAACGGGGCGACCGTGATCTACAACGTCACCGACATCACCGACGGCGACGTGGCGTTCGCTGGGCGCAGCCCCGGCGGCTCGTCGCTGGTTGCCGATGCTGACGTGATGGACGCGATCCTCGCCGGCGAAGTCGTCACGTCGAGTGGTGTCGGCGACCTCGGACCGGTCGCGCTCGACCGGTTCCTCGCCGACGTCGACGTCGAGGTATCCGGAGCGATCGGCCCCTACACCGAAGACCTGTCGGGACGCGCGTCGACGCCCGACCTCGAGACCCTGTTCCAGCTCGTCCATCTCCTGATGACCCAGCCGCGCGTCGATCAGGTGGCGCTCGACAACGTCGCCAGCACGTACCGGCCGCTCGTCGAGGATCCGGCGAGCGATCCCGGCGTCGCCGCGTCGGTGGCGCTGTACGAGGAGCGGTACGGCGACGAGCGGCGCCTGCAGTACATCCCGTCGGCGGAGGACTTCGCGACCCTCGACGCGGTTGGTGTCGAACGCGTGTGGCGCGACCGGTTCGGCGACGCCAGCGACTGGGTGTTCGCGTTCTCGGGCGACTTCGACGAGGACGACCTCATCGACCTCGCCCGCCGGTACGTCGGCACGCTTCCAACGACCGGCCGTGACGAGCAATGGGTCGACGTCGAATCGCCGCCGCCGGACGGGATCGTCGAGCGCACGGTCGAGGCGGGCACCGGCGCCCAAGGTGCCCTGAACGTGCTGTACACGGTGCCCGTCGCATCGATCGAGCCGCTCGACGTGGCGGCCGCGGCGGTCGTGACGCAGCTGCTGACGACGCGCCTGACCGACGACATCCGAGAGGCGTTGGGCGAGTCGTACTCGCCGTTCGCCGGAGTCGCCATCTACGGCGATCCGGAACCGGTGGTCGAGACCTACGTCTCGGTCACGGGTGCCCCCGATCGGATCGGTTCGATCTCGGGGTTCGTGCAGGACGACATCGGCGCGCTCCGTGCCGACGGACCTTCGGACGCCGAGTTCGAGACCGCGGTCGGACAGGTCCAGCGTGACATCGAGCTGTTCAGCGACGCCCAGCTGATCGAGGAGATCCTCACCGCCGAGGTCGACGGCGTCGCCGAGCTCGAGGACTTCGCCGACCAGGGCCTCGCCCTCGAGCAGCTCACGATCGACGACGTGCGCGAGTTCGTCGTCGCGTACCTGCCGGCCGACCGCTACATCGAGATCACCGTGTTGCCGCGTTGACCGGGCCGGGATGGCCCGATCGACTGATCGTATATGATCGAGACGATGTACAAGGTCGCCTCGATCGGTCGCTTCCAGCCCGGCACGGCCAAGCCGGACGGGCGGGCCCACTGGATCGGCCCGCATGGCGCGCTTGGCGCCGCAGTGCCGGGGATCGAGCGCTACGTGCAGAGCCACTCGACCGAGGCGCTCGGCCTCCTCGGCCCGAACGACGCGCGGCCGGCGTTCGACGGTTACGCCTGCCTGTGGTTCGCCGACCGCCAGGCGTTCGAGGCGTCGGTGGCAACGCCGGAATGGAGTGCGCTCGCCGCGGACAGCAGCACGCTCTTCGACGTCGAATGGACGGCGTCGATGAGCGCTGCAGTCGACGAGCGGACGATCATCGACGGGCCGATGGGTCCGTTCAAGGCGGTCTGGATCGTGCGCTTCAAGGACGAGATCCGTGCCGATGCCGAACGTGTTCGTGAAGCGCACGAGTACTGGACCCGAACCCACGGTGGGGCGTACGGCGTCAAGGTGCCCGGAATCGATCGATACGTGCAGAACCACGTCGTCGAACCGCTCGGTGACCTGTTGCCCGAGTTCGACGGGTTCTCGGAGTGCTGGTTCCAGGACCGCGCCGCGTTCGACGTGACGATGGCCGCACCGGAATGGGACGACATGAACAACGACGCCCCGAACCTGTTCGACATGGACTTCATCCTGGGCGGGATGAGCGCCCTGCTCGACGAGATCGTGATCACGGCCTGATCACGTCTGAGGTCACCCATCCCGGTGACCACGGGCACGTTCGGTTCGGTGCGCGGGAGGGTATTCACCGGACGCTCGACGCATGGCTCGAGGACCCGACGTGAGAGGACGCCCGTGCGGCGCTTGAGAACTGCCCTGACCCGCTGGCCGGGAATGCCGAATGGACAGGCGTTTCACCAGTGGTGGGAGTATTTCGGCTCCTTCGGAGATGACTTCTTCGGTGACGACGACTGAACTGGCGCGGCGCACCGTGCCGGTTCGCACTGTTGGATGACGCACGAGGAGAATGATGGAGACCTGGCCGGGATCGGCATACCCGTTGGGCGCGACGTTCGACGGCAGCGGGACGAACTTCGCGCTGTTCAGCGAGTCCGCGGAGCGGGTGGAACTGTGCCTCTTCGACGACGACATGGTCGAGACCCGCGTCGAGGTGCAGGACGTCGACGCCTACGTGTGGCACTGCTACGTCCCGCAGGTGCAGCCCGGCCAGCGCTACGGCTATCGGGTCCACGGTCCGTACGACCCCGCCCAGGGCCAGCGAGCCAATCCGAACAAGCTGCTCCTCGACCCCTACGCCAAGGCCACGTTCGGCGAGATCGACTGGCACCCTTCGCTGTTCTCGTACCAGCTCGGCGATCCGGCGTCGATCAACAACGACGACTCCGCCGCCCACATGATGCTCGGCGTCGTCATCAACCCGTTCTTCGATTGGGCGGGCGACCGTCATCCGCGCGTTCCGTACGCCGAGTCGGTCATCTACGAGGCGCACGTCAAGGGCCTCACTCAGCTCAACCCGAACATCCCGATCGATGCGCGCGGCTCGTACTCCGCCCTCGCCCATCCGGCGATGATCGAGCACTACCAACACATCGGCGCCACCGCCATCGAGCTGATGCCCGTGCACCAGTTCGTGCACGACGACGTGCTGATCGACAGAGGTCTGCGCAACTACTGGGGCTACAACACGATCGGGTTCTTCGCGCCGCACAACGGGTACTCGGCGACCGGCCAGTTCGGCCAGCAGGTGCAGGAGTTCAAGGGCATGGTTCGGTCGTTGCACGACGCCGGGATCGAGGTGATTCTCGATGTCGTCTACAACCACACGGCGGAAGGCAACCACCTCGGGCCGACGCTCAGCTTCCGGGGCATCGACAACGAGGCGTACTACCGACTCGTCGACGATGATCGGCAGTACTACATGGACTACACCGGCACGGGGAACTCGTTCAACGTCCGCCGTCCGCACTCGCTGCAGCTCATCATGGACTCGTTGCGCTACTGGGTGCTCGAGATGCACGTCGACGGGTTCCGGTTCGATCTGGCGTCGGCACTCGCCCGTGAGTTCTACGACGTCGACAAGTTGGCGACGTTCTTCGAGCTCGTGCAGCAGGATCCGACGATCTCACAGGTGAAGCTCATCGCCGAGCCGTGGGACATCGGCCCGGGCGGTTATCAGGTCGGGAACTTCCCGCCGCAGTGGACCGAGTGGAACGGCAAGTACCGCGACACGGTCCGCGACTTCTGGCGGGGCGAGTCGGCGACGCTCGGCGAGTTCGCTTCGCGCTTCACCGGATCGGCCGACCTGTACGAGCACGACGGCCGGCGCCCGGTCGCCTCGATCAACTTCGTCACCGCCCACGACGGCTTCACGCTCGCCGACCTCGTCTCGTACAACGAGAAGCACAACGAGGCCAACGGCGAGAACAACAACGACGGCGAGTCGCACAACCGATCGTGGAACAGTGGCGTCGAGGGCCCGACCGACGACCCAGCCGTCCAGACGTTGCGCGCCCGCCAGCAGCGGAACTTCCTCGCCACGTTGCTGCTGTCGCAGGGCGTCCCGATGCTGCTGCACGGCGACGAGCTCGGTCGCACCCAGCACGGCAACAACAACACCTACGCCCAGGACTCCGAGCTGGCGTGGGTCCACTGGGACGCAGCTGACACGCCACTGAACGAGTTCGTCGCCGCGATCGCCCGGCTCCGCAAGCAGCACCCGACGTTCCGCAGAGCGCGGTTCTTCGACGGGCGGCCGGTGCGGCGCGGTGAGGGCGAGGCGCTGCCCGACATCGTGTGGCTCACGCCGGGCGGCGACGAGATGGTGCCCGACGACTGGGATTCCGGATTCGGCCGGGCGATCGGCGTCTTCCTCAACGGCCAGGGGATCCGAGAACGCGACGCACGCGGCGAGCAGATCACGGACCTGAGCTTCATCCTGTACTTCAACGCCCACGACGAGAGTGTCGACGTCACGCTGCCGAGCGAGGAGTACGCAGCCCAGTGGGAGACCGTGGTCGACACGGCCGGCGGTGGCGCCGACAGCGCGCCCGTGAAGGCTGGCCAGACCTTCCCGGTGACGGCCAAGGCGCTCGTCGTCCTTCGGGCCTTCACGGCTCCGACCACTGAACCCGACCACTCCGTCGCCGCATCGCTGGCGTCCCTGGCCGGGGCGGTCACACCGAGCCCCGCCGCGTCGCGGTCGAAGGGCGGCTGATGCGGATCCCCTCGTCGACCTACCGACTCCAGATCCGCGAGGAGTTCGACCTCACCGCGGCGGCCGCCGTCGCCGACTACATCAACGCCCTCGGTGCGGACTGGCTGTACTTCTCGCCGATCCTCAAGGCCGAGCGCGGATCGGCGCACGGCTACGACGTCATCGACCATTCGATGGTCGACCCGGCGCGCGGCGGCATCGAGGGGTTGGAAGTCGCTGCCAAGGCGGCGCGCGAGCTGGGCCTCGGCCTGCTCGTCGACATCGTGCCCAACCACGTCGGCGTGGCGACGCCGACGGAGAGCGTCTGGTGGCGCGACCTGCTCAGCCACGGTCGTGCTTCTCGCTACGCGGAGGCGTTCGACGTCGACTGGGAGTTCGGTGGCGGCAAGATCCGGATCCCAGTGCTGGGTGACGAGCACGAGCCGGAGCTCCATGTCGCGGACGGCGAACTGCGTTACGAGGGCCATCGCTTCCCGCTCGCACCCGGCTCGGCCGACGACGGCGCGTCGCCGGCCGAGGTGCACGCCCGCCAGCACTACGAGCTGATCAACTGGCGCCGCGCCGACGCCGAGTTGAACTACAGGCGGTTCTTCGCCGTGAGCACGCTGGCCGCCATCCGGGTCGAGATCCCGTGGGTGTTCGACGAATCGCACGTCGAGATCGTTCGCTGGATCCGCGACGGCGTCGCCGACGGTCTGCGTGTCGATCACCCCGATGGCCTGGCCGACCCCGGCGGGTACCTCGACGCCCTCGCGGCCGCGACCGGAGGGACCTACGTCCTCGTCGAGAAGATCCTCGAGGGCGACGAGCAGCTGCCGGCATCCTGGGCGGTGGCGGGGACCACCGGCTATGACGCGCTCGCCGACATCGACCGTGTGCTCGTGGATCCGGCCGGCCGGCTGGCGCTCAGCGCGCTCGACACCCGTCTGCGCGGCGACGCCAGGCCGGTGTCGTGGGCGCAGCTGATCCACGACACCAAGCGCGAGATCGCCGATGGGATCCTGCGGGCGGAGGTGCTCCGCCTGGAGCGCGACATCGGCGAGGCGGTGCCGAATGTTGTCACCGGCGACGGACGCGAGATCTCGCCGATCGCCGACGCCATCGCCGAGCTGCTTGCCTGCTTCCCCGTGTACCGCTCGTACCTCCCGCTCGGGCAAGACCACCTCGATGCCGCGGCGCACTCGGCCAAGGCCCACCGCCCGGAGCTCTCGGCGACGATCGACGCGCTCGTCGGCGTGCTCGCCGACGCCGACCACCCGGCGAGCATCCGGTTCCAACAGACGTCGGGGATGGTGATGGCGAAGGGCGTCGAGGACACCGCGTTCTATCGCTATAGCCGGCTCGGATCGCTCACCGAGGTCGGCGCCGACCCGGCCGAGTTCTCGATCGACGTCGACGAGTTCCATCGTCGACAGCAGCTCCGCCAGGCGAGCTTCCCGAATTCGCTCACCACGCTGTCGACCCACGACACCAAGCGCGGCGAGGACGTTCGGGCCCGCATCAGCGTTCTGGCCGAGGTGCCGTTCGAGTGGGAGCGGACCCTGACCGCCCTGCGCGCGGCAGTCCCGCTCGACGACGGCCCTCTCGAGCAATTGCTCTGGGAGGCGATCATCGGCGCCTGGCCCGCGTCGCGTGACCGCCTGCACGCCTACGCCGAGAAGGCCGCCCGCGAGGCCGGAACCTCCACCAGTTGGTCCGACCCGTCCGACGCCTTCGAGCGCCGGATGCACGACCTCGTCGACAGTGCGTTCGACGACCCGCACGTCGCCGAGCTGCTCGAACGGCTGCTCGCCACGATCACGATGCCCGGCTGGATCAACTCGCTGTCGGCGAAGCTGATCCAGCTGACCGCGCCCGGTGTGCCCGACGTCTACCAGGGCAGCGAGCTGTGGGAGCTGTCGCTCGTCGACCCCGACAACCGGCGTCCGGTCGACTTCGAGCTCCGTCGCCGGCTGCTGGCCGACCTCGACGGTGGCGTCCTCCCCGCCATCGACGAGACCGGAGCGGCGAAGCTGCTCGTGACGTCGCGGGCGTTGCGACTACGGCGCGACCACCCCGATCTCTTCACTCGTTACTCGCCGCTGCCCGCGTTTGGATCGGCGGTCCGGCATGCGGTCGTGTTCGACCGGGGTGAGGTCGTGACGGTCGCCACTCGACTGCCGGTCGCGCTGGCGGGGATCGGCGGCTGGGGCGACACGACGATCGTGCTCGCCGGCCGACCGATCGTCGACGTCATCACGGGCCGGACCTTCGACGGCGGCACGCTGCACCTCGCCGAGCTGCTCGACCACTATCCCGTCGCACTGCTCGCTCCGACCGAGCACGCGGTTTCGTGAGGACCGGGCCGTGACGATCAATTACGCGGTGTGGGCGCCGCTGGCCGCGCGCGTTCGCGTCGTGGTCGACGGCGAGGTCCATCCGATGACCGTCGACGGCGACGGCGACGGCTGGTGGCGCGCCGACGGAGTCGCCGCGACGCCCGATTCCGACTACGGCTACCTGCTCGACGACGACCCGCACCCGTTGCCTGACCCGCGCTCGCGCTGGCAGCCGGACGGCGTCCACGCCCTGTCCCGCGGCTTCGATCCGTCCCGGTTCGAGTGGACCGACGATCGGTGGACGGGACGCCAGCTGCCGGGCGGGATCATCTACGAGCTCCATGTCGGAACGTTCACACCCGACGGCACGCTGGACGCCGCCGTCGGCAAGCTCGACCACTTGGTCGGCCTCGGCATCGATTTCGTCGAGTTGCTCCCCGTCAACGGCTTCAGCGGCACCCACAACTGGGGCTACGACGGGGTGCTCTGGTACGCCGTCGACGACAGCTACGGCGGACCGGAGGCCTACCAACGGTTCGTCGACGCGTGTCATGGTCGAGGACTGGCGGTCATCCAGGACGTCGTGTACAACCACCTCGGGCCGAGTGGCAACCACCTGCCGCGGTTCGGACCGTACCTCCATGCCGAGCGCTCGAACACATGGGGGCCCTCGATCAACCTCGACTCGGTCGAGGTCCGCCGCTTCATCCTCGACAACGCGGCGATGTGGATGCGCGACTACCACGTCGACGGGCTGCGGCTCGACGCGGTGCACGCGCTGGCCGACACGTCACCGGTTCACATCCTGCAGGAGCTCGCCGAGGAGACCGACGCCCTGTCGGCGTTCCTCGGTCGTCCGCTGACTCTCA
>DATMDV010000091.1:0-4892 GCA_035557475.1 Ilumatobacteraceae bacterium | reverse complement strand
TGGGTCGCCTTGTCGGCGTTGCCGGCCTTCTGGGCGTCGGCCGCCATGATCAGCGCCTGGCGGGCGGTCGAGTTGAGCTTCTCGAGCTCGGCCATCTTGCCGTTGAGGCGGATCTCGGCCTGCTTCTGGCTGGCGATGACGTTGGTGGCCTGTTCCTTGAGCCGGCGGTGCTGACCCTGGGCCTCGGAGATTGCCTGCTCGAGCTGGATCTTCGGGTCGGCCTTCTCATTGAACGTTCCCGTGAGCTTCGCCGTCAGGTACTTCCACCACTTGCGTGCGAGCTTGAACATGGCGCGCAGCCTACTGTCTCGGGCTCCGCCTCAATCCGGGCAGCCGATCTCGAGCGGCGGCCAGTTCGGGGGCGCCGAGCACCGCCAACAGCCCGACGTAGACCGCCATCCCGCTCAGCCCGCCGACGACGAGGCGCGATGCGGCACCCACACCGCTGTTGCTCCCGACGGCGCCGGAGACGAGCCAGACGACCTCGCCCATCAGCGCCGCGGCGAGCAGCATCGGCCACAGGCTGCGCAGGATGTCGCGCACGGGGAACCCGGGCACTTTGTAGCCGACGATCTGCATCACCCAGACCGCCGAGACGAGGTAGGCGAGCCCCAGCGCCAACCCGAGGCCGAGGACTCCGTAGCGGTCGACGAGGATGATCGCGAGGACGACGTTGATCACGTTCTCGAAGACGTTGACGACGAACGGCGTGCGCGTGTCGTGGTGGGCGTAGAAGCCGCGCAGGACGAACAGGTACACCGAGAACCCGACCAGCCCGAGCGCGAAGCCGCCGAGTGCACGCGATGTGGCGAGCGCATCGGCGGCGCCGTACTCGCCATGCTGGAGGAGCGCCCCGACGAGGGGCCGGCGGAGCACGAAGATGCCGACGCCGGCTGGGATGGTCAGCAGGGCGATCATTCGAACCCCGAGTGACATCTGGCGGATGAACGACGTGCGGTCGCGCCGAGCCACCGCCCTCGACATCTCGGGCTGGAACGTCGTCGCGATCGAGACCGCGAGCAGCCCATGGGGGAGCACGAAGAACGTGAACGCGTCGAAGTACGCGGCCGCGTCGCCGGATCCCGGATCGGCGAGGTTGCGCACGACGATCAGGGCGGCCTGGTTGGCGGCGACGAACCCGAGCGTCCACGCCGACATCGTGAACATCCTCCGCACCGCGGGGTGTCGCCAGTTCCACACCGGCCGGAACCGGAAGCCGGTCCGCAGCGCCGCCGGGATCACCGCCAGCGCCATCGTCGCGATGCCGGCTGTCGCGCCGAGCCCGAGCGTCCATCGCAGGCGGTCGTTCGTGATCACATCGCCGAGCTCCCAGGCTCCGTCGGCCGGTTCCGGCAACGTCAGCAGCGTCGCGGCGATGATCAGGTTGGGCAGGATCGGGCTCCACGCCGCGGCGAAGAAGCGGCGACGGCTGTTCAAGAACGCGTTGGCGATCCCGGTGAGTCCGTAGAACAGGATCTGGATGAGGAAGATCCGGGTGAGCATCGTGCCGACGTCACGGAGGACCTCGGCGTCGACGCCCGCCGCCGGCGACAGCGTGTACAGCCGGAAGATGAGTGGCGCGGCGATCACCGCGACCAGCGTGAGGGCCGCCATCAACGTGACCGAAACGGTGATCACGACGTTCGTCGATTCGTCGTCGTCGGTCTCGACGAACGAAGAGAACAGCGGCACGAGCGTCGCCGACAACACACCCCCGAGCAGCAGCTCGTACACGATGTTGGGGGTCTCGTTGGCCAGCTTGTAGGCGTCGGCGAGGGCGGTCCGTCCGATGACCGCACCGAACACGACGACGCGGAGCAAGCCGCTGACCCGCGAGAGCGCAGTCCCGAGCGCGACGATGACGTTCGACTTGAAGAGGTCGCTCACACGCGCCCGTTCAGACCTGCTCGCTCACGAAGGTGGCCACGTACTCGGCAGGTCCTCGCTGCCCGGCGTCCCGGTCGCGGCGTTCGTCTCCTCGAGCGCCATGCGCAACGATTCGAGCTCGGTGACGAGGCCGTCGACGTCGTTGCCGAGGACGTCGGTGTCGCCGGCACCGATGCTCACCTCGACACCGCGGGCGACGAGCTCGTCGAACCGGGCGTCGAGGAGCCGCAGCCTCGACTGGGCATCGTCCGACGTCTGTTGCAGCCGCTGGGCCGACGCGATCTGCGCCTCGAGCGCCTCGATCGTCTTCGCCATCGAACGTTGGGGCATCGCGTTGCCCGTCGTCGCCTTCAGTTCCGCCAGCTCGGCTCGGGCACTCACCGTGTCGAGCCGCGCGAGGGCTCCAGAGATGTCGTTGCCACGGCGCGCGATCCGCCACGATTCGGCGACGCCGTCGTCGAGCCGAGCTGCGAGATCGGCGAGCCGTTCCTTCAGCGGCCCACCGGCCATGTCGTGGACCATCCGGTCGAAGCGCTCCTTCGACTGCTGGGCGCCGATCACGTACGACTTCCACGGATCGCCGAGCGTGAAGGGCTCGATCCGATCGCCGCGCTTCGGATTCCGGGGCACGGCGGCGAGCACTTGACCACCCCACGCCACCGCACCGATCCCCGCCGCGATCGCGATCGGCGCACCGATCAGGATCGATCCAGCCGCCGCGGCGCCGAACAGCACGATGCCGAGCGGCGACATGATGGCGCGCGCGACCGGCGGGGTGAGGAAGCGATCGCGGAAGCTGGTGCGGGCCATGGCTGTACTCGGAGGTGCTGGCTGACGCTAGAAGTTGGAGATGACCGCCGTGAACACCTGTTGGATCGTGGCGGGGTTCGACGCGTCGTAGTGGGCGGCCGACGTCGCCTGGGCGATGGCCCGGAGTGTCACCACGTCGGCGCCGTCGCCGTACGAGATCGTGAACACGCGTACCGGTCGCGAGCTCGCGCCTTCGCTGCCCGATTGCAGTTGGGCGATGAGGTCGTCGAACTGATCGTCGTCGTCGCCGAGGTTGCCGTCGTCGTTGACGCCGTCGGTGAGGAACACGACCGCGTTGATCTTCTCCGGGTCGTAGGTCTCGAGCATCGCCGCGTACGACTTCGACGTGACGTCGTACAGCGGGGTGCCATTGGTGGGGAACTGGGCCAGGATCTCGCGTTCGAGGTCGGCGCCGTTCTCGCCGATCGGCGCCACCGGCACGGCCTCGCGGTAGTTCGGGTCGTCTCCGCCGAGGTCGTTGCTGAACACCCACAGCCCGACCTCGTCAGCGTCCTTGAACTGGTCGAGCGCGCTGACCGCGGCCTCCTTGGCGAGGTCGAGCTTGGTCTCGGAATCGGTCGCCAGCTCGCCCATCGAGCCCGAGATGTCGAGCACGAGCAGGACGCGCGCTTCCTTGCGCTGCTCGGCCCAGGCGTCGAGGATCCGCACCAAGACCTCCGGTGACGGCACCTCGAGCTCGGCTCGCGGCTCGTTCGGGTCGACGCCGTTGGCCGCGCTGACCGGATCGGCCAGCGGCACGTTCGGGTTGTTCGGACGGAACCCGAACTCGAGGACCTTGGCTTGGTTCTCGGGCCGTTGCACGTACTCCTCGAACGCGGCAGCAGCGACCTTCTGCTCGGGTGTGACCCACTCGGTGTCGAGGATGATGAACGGGTTGTCGGAGAAGAGCGTGCCCTCGCTCGGGTAGATCGCGACGAGCGGCACGCGGGGTTCACGAGGTGTCTCACCGGCCGCCAACACACCGTCGGGGTTGCCGAGGTTGTAGTCGATGACGCTCTTCTCCTCGACCGCCACCGCCGACGCATACGTGAGCGACGTGCCGCGGACGTCGGTGGCGAACCAGTTGTTGAGGAACGTCATCGTGATGTCGCCGTAGTGCACGACCGCTGACTCGACGTTCGTGGCGAACTCGATCACCTCCGGCCGGTTGAGATCCTCGGTCGTGAGCCCGCGGGTCTTGCCGGTTGCCGCGTAGTACTCGGCGATCGTGAAGTTGAGGCCGCTGGTGGAGTAGTTCGGGTTGGTCTTGCCGAGTCGGAACGGACCCCACTCCGGGTGCCCGAGCGAGGCCCAACCTTCGGGATCGTTGGCCAGCTCGACGATGTCGGCGAAGCCGATCGGCGTGTCGGGCCAGCCGAGCGCCTCGGCCATCGGCTGGGGGAGCGCGATCACGAGCGGCGTGAGCATGAACGGTGTGCCGGGCGGGGCGAGCTCGGTGCCGGCCCGCTCGTTGACGATGCCGGCCCAGCCGGATGCGGCGGGCGACCAGATCACGGGTCGGGTGCCGTTGGCCTCCGGGTTCGGCCAGCCGTCGACGATGAGCTGCGCCGCCCCACCCGACGCCTTGCTGTAGGGACGCACGAACACGCATCCCTCTTCGATCTCGGCTTCGTCGCTGTCGTTGAACTCCTCGGCGAGCTCGGTGAGGAGCGCGATCTTCTCGCTGCTGACCGCCATGTCGACGGTGATGCAATCGCCCGGATCGGCATCCGTCAGGCCGCCGGGATCATCGGCGTCGTCGTCGGAGCCGGCACACGCCGTCACCGCGACGGAAGCGACCACGGCCACGGTGAACCAGCGACGTCGGGTCACAGGAATCCCTTCCAGGCCTCGCGGATGGCGAACATCTCGGAGGCCTGGGGCAACGGATTCGGCTCGGTCACGGGGCTATCCCAACCCCGTGCCTCGAGGAACTGTGCCAACTCGTCGGTCAGTCCGCTCGGTGTCGAAGCCCCTTCGGGAACGACGACGACCACATCGGCGCGGATCATCGGGTCAGCGTATTGGAGGGTGAACCGATCGAGTGCTGCAGGGGAAAGCTCTGCCTCCGCCCCGACCGCGACGTCGAGCGCACTGGAACGCGTCTGGATGGTGGCAACTGCACTGAACGTCGGCCGCGCGCTGGTCAGGACCGCTTCTGCCACGTCGCTCGCCCACCGCGTGAACTCGAGGTC
>DATMDV010000090.1:0-19758 GCA_035557475.1 Ilumatobacteraceae bacterium | reverse complement strand
TCCACGGCGTAGGCATCGGGAGTGTCGGGGAGCACGATGTCGACGCTGCCGTTGTCGGTCGTCGCCTGCAGCTCCCGTGGTGGCGTGACCATCACGATCTCGACCGATCCGTTGTCGCTGTCGGCCGAGACCGTCTCGGAGCGGACACCGGTGGCGTGGACGCTGCCGTTGTCGGTGGTCGCCCTGAGCGGGCCGTCGGCGCCCCGGATGTCGATCGAACCGTTGTCGCCGTCGATCGTCAGCGCGCCGCGCACGTCGACGATCTCGACGCGGCCGTCGTCGGCGTTGATGGCGAGGTCGATGTCGGCGGGGACCTCGATCTGGTAGTCGACCGAGCACCACATGCTCCCGAACAACGGGCACGTGGCGCGGATCTCGAGACGGTCGTCGACGACGCGAGACGAGTTGCCGGTCGCCCGGAGGCCGTCGCTGATGCGGGCCACGATCGTGATCGTGTCGGTGTCAGTGCCCGTGACGACGACGCGCCCGTTGGTGTTGTCGATGTCGATCACCGACACGTCTCCGGCCTCGACCACCTCGGTGACGGTCCTGACCTCGTGCGCGAGGAGGTCGACGATGTTGAACGCGCCCCAACCCAAGGCCCCGATGGTGAGCACGCTCCCGGCCGCCAACCAGGCGGTCTGCGTTCCAGTGGTCATGACTGTTGCGTCATCCTTCCAACCACCGCAAGACCGCGAGCACGCGGCGGTGGTCCTCGTCGGTGGGGGGCAGGCCGAGCTTGGAGAAGATGTTCCCGACATGCTTCTCGACGGCCTTGTCGCTGACGACCAACTGGCGGGCGATCGCCGGGTTCGTGCGTCCCTCGGCCATCAGCGACAGCACTTCGCGTTCACGGGGCGACAGTGGCGCGAGCGGATCGCGTCGCCGCGACCGGGCGAGCAGCTGGGCCACCACTTCGGGATCGAGTGCCGCACCGCCCGCGCCGACGCGCCGAACGGCGGCGAGGAACTCGCTGACGTCGGCAACGCGGTCCTTGAGGAGATACCCGATCGCCGCCGTGCCGCCGGCGAGCAACTCGGCCGCGTACCGCTCCTCGACGTACTGCGACAGCACGAGGATGCCGACGTCGGGCCACCGGTCGCGGATCACGAGCGCCGCCCGCAGCCCATCGTCGGTGTGCGTCGGCGGCATCCGGACGTCGACGATCGCCAGGTCGGGTTGGTGGCGTTCGATCGCGCCGATCAGCTCATCGGCGTCGCCGACGGTCGCCACGACGTCCTCGCCGGCGTCGACGAGGATCCGGGTGAGCCCGGCGCGCAGGAGGACGGAGTCCTCGGCGATCACGATCCGCACGGCAGCTCCACCGAGATCGTCGTCGGTCCACCCGGTGGACTGATCACGTACATGTTCCCGCCGAGGGCGGTGACGCGCTCGCGCATCCCGGCGAGCCCGGTGCCACCCGTCGGGTCGGCGCCACCTTTGCCGTTGTCGCGGATCTCGACGACCAAGCGGTCGCCGGCGCGGGCGATCGAGATGTAGGCCCGCGTCGCGCTCGCGTGTCGGGCGACGTTGGTGAGCGCCTCGTTGACGATGAAGTAGGCGGCGCTCTCGATCGCCGCCGGCGGGCGGTCGGCGATCTGCACATCGAGCGCGACGGGGACCGGCGACTTGGCGACGATCGCCGAGAGCGCGGCGTCGAGCCCGCGGTCCTCGAGGATCACCGGGTGGATGCCGCGCACGAGGTCACGGATCTCCGTGAGCGCCGCCTTCGCTTCCTCGTGGGCGTCGGAGACCATCGCCCGTGCCTGTTCGGGATCGTCGTCGAACTTCTCGCGGGCGGCACCGAGCCCGGCCGCCAGCGCGACCAGCCGCTGCTGGGCGCCGTCGTGGAGGTCGCGCTCGATGCGTCGCCGTTCCGCCTCGGCACTGTCGACCGCCGCCGTCCGGCTCGTCTCGAGGCGAGACACCTGCTGCACGAGGACCTCGTCCGTGCTGGGACCGAGCAGTCCACTGGCCATCGATGCCTGGACCTTGGCCGCCGCCAGCGTGACCCATGGGGCGACGAACAACAGCCCGGCGACGCCGACCGCCGCCGCACCGATGGTGCCGGGACCCGATGTGAGCTCGAAGAAGTAGAACTTTGCCGAATCTCCCGGCAGGTGGTCGACGACGAACGGCATCGTGACCATCGCCAGCGATCCCGACCATGCGACCGTGCTGAGCGCGTATCCGATGACACCGACCGGCAAGAGCGCCAGGTTGTAGGCGATCTCACGCCACCTCGGGCCCGAGCGGGCACGCTCGGCGAGCCGCCCGATCCAACCCGGTCGGGTCAGCGGCGGGATCGGATCGGCGATGTCGACGCCCATCAGCGCCCGCGCCCTCGACCGTTCGATCTTGGCCAAGCCGCGCGCCAGCGTGAACAGCATCCAGATCGCGGGCAGGGCGAGGAAGAACGTCACCAACAACCCGAAGCTGAGGGCGAGGAACGTGATCGTCAGCGAGAACGTCAAGATCCCCATGACGAGCCCGAGGTTCACGTGGCAGGCGGCTCGCCAGAGCCGGCCGGGCCGGCTCCACGGCACCAACGTGTTCATCAGACGGTCCACGTTACGCACCTCAATCGGTCGCGATGGCTGAGAGGATGTCGAGCTTGGCGGCCCGGCGGGCGGGGCGGACGGCGGCCACGACACCTGCGGCGGCGGCGAGGGCGAGGATCGCGGCGAGCGGGACGACCGGCAGCGCGAAGCTCCCGAAGCCCTCCTGGGCCGCGATCGCCTCGATCAGACCCCAGCCGAGGAACGTGCCGAGGGCGAGGCCGCCGATCGTGCCGAAGATGGCGACGATGACGGCCTCCCAACGCACCGTCGATCGCAGTTGCCGCCGGGTCTGCCCGACGGCCCGCAGCAAACCGAGCTCACGAGTCCGCTCGTGGATCGACAGCGACAACGTGTTGGCGATGCCCATGAGGGCGATCAGCACGGCCAACCCGAGCAGCCCGTAGACGAGGGCGAGCATTTGGTCGACGTCGGCGCCGACGGAGTCGATGTACTCCTCGCTCGTCTGCGGCTCGGGTGCGCTGAGGCGGTCGGCGACGGTCTGTACCGCGGCCTGGCCGGCATCGAGGCTGACGCCATCGGCGAGATCGACGAGGACCGCGACATCCGTCGGACGCGTGGCGTGCGGTGCCCAGTCGGCCCGTGTCATCACCATGTCGCCGGCGATCTCGCCGCCGCGGAACACGGCGTCGACCACGACCGCTTGGCTGGCGCCATCGGCGTAGTCGAACGTCAGCTGGCTGCCGCGAGTGAGGGCGTGGTCGGCGGCGTAGACGTCGCTGACCGCGATCTGGCCGGACTGCAGCTCGGCGACCTTGCCACTCGACTCGTCGAAGTCGAACACCGACGCGAGGCGATCGGGGTCGACGACGGTCGGGAACGCGTCCTCACCGTCGATGCTGACGACGCCGTTGGTCATCGTCGCTGTGTTGTCGACCTCCGGGAGCGCTGCCAGCTCGTCGGCCAGCAGTGGGCTGAGGCCGGCGCCGCTGAAGGACTCGTCGACGATCACGAGGTCGCCGGAGAACGCCTGCTCGACGACCTCGCCCACCGAGGCCTTGATCGATGCCCCGACGGTGGTGAACAGCGCCACCACAGCTGTGCCCACCATCAGCGCCGAGGCGCTGCCCGAGGTGCGGCGCGGGTTGCGCATCGCGTTGCGGCGGGCGAGGCGGCCCGACCCGGCGAACACCGCCAACGGGGAACCCAGTAGTGCCGATGCGGGACGAGCGACGACGGGTCCGAGCGCAACGGCGCCGACGAGCGTCGCCAGGGCGCCGAGCCCGGCTCGGCCGAGCGCACTCCCCACGTCCATGATGGCTGAGTTCGTGACGGCCGTGATCGTGAGGGCGATGCCGCCACCGAGGGCGAGCGCGCCGAACGCAGCACGCCACTTGGATGCCCCGCTGCGGTCGATCGCGTTCTCCCGCAAGGCGGCGAGGGGAGCAACCCGCGAGCCCTTGATGGCAGGCGTGACGCTCGCCAGGAATGTGACGACGACGCCCATCACGAGCGCGGCCACGATCGTGCTTGTGGTGACGACCAGGCCGGCGTTCGGGAGCTCGACGCCGAACGACTCGATGAGCGCGCGCAGTCCGTATCCGAGACCGATGCCGGCCCCGAGCCCGATGCCAGATGCCACCACGCCGACGGCCAGGCCTTCGGCGCAGATCGAACGCAACACCTGCGCACGTGACGCGCCGATCGCGCGGAGGAGCGCCGATTCCCGGGTGCGTTGGGCGACCAGGATCGAGAACGTGTTGTGGATGCTGAACGTCGCGACGAGAAGAGCGACGCCGGCGAACATCAGGAGGAACATCTCGAAGAAGCCGAGGAAGTCGGCCTCGATGTCGTCCTGCGTCTCGGCGATGATCTCGTCGCCCGTGAGGGCCTCGGCCTCGGAGGGCAAGGCCGAGGCCACCGTGGAGCGCAGCCGTTCCGGGCTGATCCCGTCGTCGCCCATCACGAGGATCGACGACACCTCGTCGGCGCCGCCGACGAGGACATCGCGTGCCTGATCGTTCGTGAACGCCACGAACGAAGCACCGGCGATGCTGTCGACCGAACCGAACTTGGCGATCCCGACGATCTCGACGTCGAGCGGATCGGGAGTGCGGAGCGTCGTGTGGTCACCGACGTGGAGATCGCCCAGCCGCGCCGAACGGCGGTCGATGACGACCTCACCGTCGGCCGCCGGCGCCCGTCCTTCCACAACCTCGAAGGGGTTGAGACGCGGATCATCGATCCAGTTGCCGGCCAGCGTCGGCGGTCCGTTGCCACCGATCGGGTCGCCGTCCGATGCTTCGATCTGGGCGAAGCCTTCGATCGACGGCGCGGCGACGGCGACTCCGTCGAGCTCGGTGAGCTCGGCGACGAGCCCACCGTCAAGACGCCCGCGCTCGACCATCTCGTCGCTGCCGTACTTGGTCGCGTTGCGCACGACGACGTCGGTTTCGGCGTTGCCGTGTTCGAGCAGTTGGTCGATGCCACCTCGCATCGTGTCGCCGAGCGTCAGGGTGGCGGTGAGGAATGCGACACCGAGCACGACCGCGAGGCTCGTGCTGATGAGGCGGCGCTTGTGGTTCCACAGGCCGCGGCGAGTGAGCTTCCACATCTTGATCAGCTCCCGAACGCCTTGATGCGGTCGAGCACGCGGGGCGCGGTCGGCCGGTCCATCTCGTCGACGATGCGACCGTCGGCCAGGAACAGCACGGTGTCGGCGTACGACGCCGCGCCGGGGTCGTGGGTGACCATCACGATCGTCTGGGAGAACTCGTCGACAGCGCGGCGGAGGAAGGCGAGGATCTCGCCGCCGGAGCGGCTGTCGAGGTTGCCGGTCGGTTCGTCGGCGAAGATCACCGCCGGTCGTCCGGCGAGGGCACGGGCGACGGCGACGCGCTGTTGCTGGCCGCCCGACAGTTCGCTCGGGCGGTGGTGGAGGCGGTCGCCCAACCCGACCGTGTCGATGACCGTACGCAGCCACGCCCGGTCCGGCTTGCGGCCGGCGAGGTCCATCGGCAGCGTGATGTTCTCCGCCGCCGTGAGCGTGGGCAGCAGGTTGAACGCCTGGAACACGAATCCGACCCGCTCGCCACGCAGCTTCGTGAGCTTGCGGTCGGAGAGCTTGGCGAGATCGACGTCACCGATGTGCACGGATCCGGACGTGAGCGTGTCGAGTCCGGCGAGGCAGTGCATGAGCGTGCTCTTGCCGGAACCGGACGGACCCATCACGGCGGTGAACGCGCCGGCGGGGATCCCGACCGTCACGTCGTCGAGGGCCAGCACCTCGGTGGTGCCGCGTCCATAGGTCTTCACCGCGTGCTCGACGCGGGCCGCCATCGGGCGTGCCGGTCGGTGCGGCCGGGTGTTCGTCGGGCTTGGTGCGGGAGGTGCTTGGGTGTTCATCGTGCTTCCTTCGTCGTCGGCGCGTGGGTTCGTGTGACAGGTCGCCGTGCATTTCTGTCGTACATGTCGAACGTACGGATCCGGGTGATGAGCTGCGATGGAGGCGCCACGTGTCCGCGGGGTGGGGGATTCCCTACCCCCGCGCCGCCGTTCGAGTGGCGGGGGTGTGCTCCCATTCGGCCTGCCGGCCGGCGACGCGGAAGACTGACGCGTATGGCATACGACGTCGCTGACCTCCGATCACAGCTCACACCTGCTACGGGTCGGGGCACGCCGGGCGTGCCCGCCGAGCCGCAGTACTTCGAGTTCGGCGACCTGGCGCCCGATCACGTGAGCGAGGCAGGGACCAAGACGTGGCTCGTTCGCAGCCAGAACTGCTGCGTCGCGTACTCGCTCGTGCAAGCGGGTGATCGCCTCGTGCGCACCGGTCAACCCGACGAGTACATGGTGTTGTTCCCGGCGCCCGATTCGTCGGCGGTGGTGATCGCGGGCGACGAGCGGCGCGAGGTGACCGGCGAGACGGTCGCCGTCGTGCCGCCCGGCGACAGCGCGATCGAGGTGCCGTCAACCGGCGTCGTCGTGCGCGTGTTCTCGAACGCGTCCGACGATCTGCTCGCGCAATCCCGAAACGCTCGCAACTACGTCGAGTCCGATCCGAACGTGGCGCCGTTCGCGCCGTGGCCCGATCCGCCCGCCGGGTACGGCATCCGGATCTATCCGATCGCAGACGTGCCGGACGACGCCGACCGCTTCGGCCGCATCTTCCGGTGCAGCTCGTTGATGGTCAACTATCTCGATCCGACGGACGGACCGCGCGATCCCGCCAAGCTGTCGCCGCACCACCACGACGACTTCGAGCAGATCTCGCTGCAGCTCGAAGGTGAGTACGTGCACCACATGCGCACACCGTGGTCGGTGAACATGGCCGACTGGCGCGACGACGAGCACATGCACTGCGCCAGCCCGGCCGTCGCCGTGATCCCACCACCGATCGTGCACACCAGCCAGGCCGTCGCGGCCACGCGCAATCAACTCGTCGACATCTTCTGCCCGCCCCGACTCGACTTCTCGCAGCGTCCCGGCTGGGTGCTGAACCACGACGAATACCCGATGCCGACCGAAGTCGCCCACCAGGCAACCTGAGCGTCAGGTATCCGATCCGCCTCCGGGGGCCCCGTGCCGTCGCCGGGCACCGGTCCTCACCCGGTCAGATCAGGCGACGCTCGTTGGCCCACGCGGTGAGCTGATGGCGGCTCGAGAGTTGGAGCTTGCGCAGGACCGCCGACACGTGGGTCTCGATCGTCTTCACCGAGAGATGAAGTCGGGCCGCGACCTCCTTGTATGCGTAGCCGCGGGCGATGAGCCGCAGGACCTCCTGCTCGCGGCTCGTGAGCTGGTCGAGCTCGGGATCGGCGGGCGCCGGTAGATCGCCCGAGAAGGCGTCGAGCACGAACCCCGCCAGCCGGGGTGAGAACACGGCGTCGCCCTCGGCGACGCGCTCGATGGCGTCGATCAGCTCGATCGCGCTGATCGTCTTCGTCACGTAGCCGCGTGCGCCGGCGCGCACGACGGCGATCACATCCTCAGCGGCATCGGACACGGAGAGGGCGAGGAAGCGGGTGGGCAGCGCATCGTCGCGCAGCGCCGAGATCACGGCGTGCCCGCCGCCGCCCGGAAGGTGCACGTCGAGCAGCACGACATCGGGTGCAAGCGACCTGATCACCGCGACGCCGTCCTCGACCGACGCCGCCTCGCCGACGATCTGGACGCGCGGCACTCCGTCGCCCACGAGCGATGGGTCGGCGAGCTCGGCCCGCACGCCGGCACGGAACAGGGCATGGTCCTCGACCAGCACGACGCGAACCGTCACGAAGCCCTCCGTGGCACGCGCAACTCGACTTCGGTGCCGGCTCCCGGCTTCGACGTCAAGACCGCCGTGCCGCCGGCGCGCTGGACCCGGGCGACGATCGAGTCACTGATGCCTCGCCGGTCGGCCGGGATCTGGGCGCGGTCGAACCCGCAGCCGGTGTCGCGCACGAACCCGGTGAGCTCGGTGTCGTCGGCCTCGACGAACACATCGACCTGGTCGACGTCGGCGTGACGGGCAGCGTTGACGAGTGCCTCCCGGATCGCGGCCACGAGCGCTCGCGACTCGGCGTCGAGCGGCTGATCGCCGACGACGACTGCCTCGACCCGCACGTCGTGGTCGGTCTCGATCTCGATCGCCAGCGCCTCGATCGCGGCGTGCAACGACGCGGGCTCGCCGACGAGTTGCGTGTCGTAGAGCCACGCCCGCAGCTCGCGCTCCTGACGGCGGGCGAGACTCGCCATCCGGCGCGGGTCGTCGCTGCGTTGCATGAGGACGAGTGACTGCAACACCGAGTCGTGGAGGTGGGCAGCGACCGAAGCGCGCTCGTCCTCCCGGATCCGCATCGCCCGCTCGTCGTCGAGGGAGCGCAAGACGCGCCCGAACGCGGGTGCCCCGAACATCGCCAGGCCACCGACGACGACCGCGATCGCGCTGGTCGACGTGCCGACGTTGGCGAGCCCGCCGGTGCGGTTCGCCAACGAGATCACACCGGCGCCGAGCAGCGTGACGCCGGCGACGATCTGGACGAACCGCGGCAGCCAGGCGTTCGATGAAGTGGCCTTCGGGACGACACCGTGCATCCAGGCGGCGGCGGTACCGACGGCTGCTGCGGCCGCCGGGAACATGATGCCGTCGCCGGGCCACAGCCCCATCGCGCGCGCCGCGACGAGGATCGCTCCGGTCCCGCACGCGATCGCCAGGTGCCGACGATGGTTCGTCGCCCGGCGAAGGCGCTCCGGGTTGTTCCGTGCGGCGGGTGCCGACGCGAGCGCGGCCACGCCGTACAACACGGCGCCGATCCCGCCGGCGAGTGTCAGCAAACCGATCGCGGCCCGGACCACGGTCGGCTCGACACCCCAGCGATCGGCCCAGCCGCCGGCTACGCCCGCAACCACCCGGTCGGAGCTGCGCGGCACGCGGGGGAGCGCTTGGAGGGCGACCATCGACCGAATCGTCCCACACCTGACCCCGATCAGGCATCGGGTGCGTCACCCAATCCCCGGTGAGCGGTTCAGGGACATCCCCGATGGTGCCGGCGACGGTGGATCCGTACTGTCGAACGCATGAACCCCTCCGCCCCGACCACCGAGCCGGGCGACGACACCAGCGCAGGTTCCGACGCGACCGGGGTGGCGCCCGGCGCGGCGACCTCGACCCGTCACTTCGCCGTCGGCGACGACCGGATCCTGGGTGGCGTCGCCGCCTTCGTCGCTCAGCGTCTCGGGCTCGACGTGTTGTGGATCCGCATCGCGTTCGTGTTGCTGGCCCTGGCAGGAGGTGTCGGCCTCGTGCTGTACCTCGGGCTGTGGCTGGTGCTGACGGCCGAACGGTCGACGTCGTGGCGATGGCCGCGGATCGCCGGCGGGGCGATCGTCGTCGTCGGGATCCCACTGTTGCTGAACGAGCAGGCCGGTCGCTTCGTGAACGGTCCGGTCGCGGTTGTGCTGCTGCTCACCGGTCTCGCCCTGGCGTTGTGGCGCCCTCCGCACACGCTCGGCCGTGGGTCCGACGCGGCGACCGCGATCGATGACCGCCCCCCGTCATCGCTCGCCCCGCCGATCCCGTCGCCGGCGATGGGAACGGTGCCGCCCGGACACGACGACGAACGACGCGAGTGGTCCCGACCGCAGCTCCCGCGATGGGAGCCCAGCATCCTCGGACGCGCGACGCTCGGACTGGCGATCGTCGTCGCCGCGGGCGGAGCGCTCATCGACGAGGCCAACGGTGGGCGGTTGCATCCCGAGCAGTGGCTCGGCGCGGCCGCGATCGTGTGCGGGCTCGGGCTGCTGGTCGGCACGCTGCGCGGTCACGGCCGGTGGCTCATCGTGCCGGCCGTGGTGCTGGCGGGTGTCGGGTACGCGTCGGGCATCAGCGCCCGTCTCGGCATCGACACTTCCGACATGTTCGGTGAACGTTGGGTGTCGATCGGCCAGCAGCAACCCGGTGGCTTGCGCATCGCCCACGCCGCGCTCGGCAGCGTCGACGTGAACATCGACGGAGTCCCCGACGAGCCCGTCGTGGTCGACGCCCGGGTCGGGATCGGCGACGTCGCGATCCGGGTCAACGATCAGGTCGCGGTCGAGGTACGGAGCCGCGTCGACGACGGTTCGGTCGAGCTCAACGGGACCCGGCGCGGCGATGACGAGCCGGTGCGGCTGGGCCCCGAGGGCCCGCCGGACGTGATCGTCGAGGCGTGGGTCGGTCGGGGCGACGTGAACATCGACACGTACCTGCTCGACGACGCGCTGCCCTCAGTACCGACGATCGAGCAGACGCGGCCGTCGCTGCCGGCGCTCGACGCCCCACTGGCGATCGTCAGCGACGGCGTCGCCGCGACCACCGACGGCTGGTTCGTGCTCGGCGAAGGCTCGGCGGTGATCGGTCCTGACGACACGATCGTCGTCGGCGAGCAGTTCACACGTGAGGACGGTGTCCGTGTGATCCCGACTGTGTACGGAGAGTTCCAGCTGCTGCCGCGCAGCCTGCTCATCACACCGTTCGGTCAGGTGCTCGACCTCCAGTCGATCCGCGCCGAGCTCGCCGCCCAGGCACCGTCGACGACTGTGGCCGCCGACTCGACCGACTCGACCGACTCGACGACCGTCGTCACGCCGGCGACGACCGTTCCCACCGACCCGACGAGCGTTGCGACCACCGGAGGCTGACATGCGTTCACATTCGTTCGACCCTGTCTCGGCCGCCCTCGGGCTGGTCGCCGGCGCGCTCGGCGCGCTCGTGGCACTCGGCGGCACCGACTCGATCGACATCGGCTGGTGGCTCGCCCTCGGCGCGCTCGTGCTCGGCCTCGGCCTCGTGCCGTGGACGCGGAGCCGGCAGGCGGTCGACGGCGACGCCGAATCGGCTACCGACGACGCGAGCGATGCGCCGCGAATGCGGTTGTGACGACCGACGCGGTCGCTGATCGAGCGACCTGAACCGAGCCCGAGCGATGACCGTGTTCGACGGCGTACCGTGCAGCGGTGCTCGACGACACGTTGGAACGAATGCGGGCAGCGGCGCTCGGTTCGACTGATGCTGCTGGGTACTTCCCGGCGATGTACGCGCGGGTCACCCGGCGGGTCATCGACGACGCCGCGACGGGCCGGTTCGTCGATGGTGCACGGATGGCCAGATTCGTCGTCGAGTTCGCCAACCGCTACCTCGACGCTCGTACCGAGCCGTCCGAGGCGGCGAAGTGTTGGCGTGGCACCTTCGACGTGGCCGGCGATCCCGCGCTGCTGGTCATCCAACACCTCCTGATCGGCATCAACGCCCACGTCAACTTCGACCTGCCGCAAGCGGTCCTGCGCTTGGTCGATGGTGGCATCGGGCTGGCGGCCGTCCGGCCCGACTTCGACGCCGTCAACGACGTGCTCGCCGACACGTACGACGAGATCATGGAGGACCTCGACCGTGTCACCAGATGGACGTCGAAGGCGGCCACCCACGGCGGCGGCCACGTCTTCAACTTCAGCCTGCGGGCGGCGCGTCAGCAGGCGTGGCGGGCAGCGATCCGCCTCGCCGCCGAGACCGAGACCGAACGGCGCGACGACGTCGCCGTGCTCGACGAACTGGTCGCGGTGCTCGCGTTCATGGTGACGCGCCCGACGGTGCCCGTCCGCTGGCTCGTCCCGGTTCTGCGGCGGCTCGAGACACGCGAACCCGACCGAGTGATCAGAACCCTGCTCGGCCCGCTGGTGTGAGCCAACGCCGTCAGCGGACCGAGTTGAACACGGAGCTGATCGCCGCGATGTGGCGGTGGTTCGTCCCGCAGCACCCGCCCAGCACGGTGAGGTGAGGGAGTTGGGCGCGCAACGCGCGGTAGTCCCGTGCCAGCTCGTCGGGATCGCCGGCGTCGAGCTGTTCCGCCTCGTCGAGCTCGGCGTGGCTCATCTTCGACGCGTTGGCGCGGACGCCGCGGATCCGTGCGGCCCATGGCTGATCGCCCTCGAGCGTCGCGGCGAAGTGCGTCGGATGGGCGCAGTTGATCATGTAGTAGAGCGGGTACGAACCGGTCGCCCGGTCGACCGTCTCGATCGCGTCGGCCAGCGACGCGCCCGTGGGAAGCGTGCCGTCGGTCTCGACCGTGAACGAGATCACGACCGGCATGCCGGCGGCGCGTGCCGCCTCGGTGACACCGATCGCCTCGGCCGGGTAGGTCATCGTGATCGCCGTGATCAGATCGGCGCCCGCCGCCGCGAACACGCCCGCCTGGCGCGAGTGGTACGCCGCGGCCTCCTCGACCGACATCAACGCATCGGGCTGGTAGCCGTCACCACGCGGGCCGATGCACCCGCTGATGACGATCGGGCTGTCGGCCGTCTCGTGCCGCCGTCGTGTCTCGTGAAGCAACTCGACGGCGTCGCGGTTGGCGGCGTCGAGCTGTTCGAGGCTGTATCCGCGCCGCGCGGCCCAGTCGGGGCTGGCCCGCCACGTCGCCGTCTCGAGCACGACACCGACACGGTCGCGGGCCGCGATCGCGGCGTAGTTGTCGAAGTAGCGCACGAGCGCTTCGCGGCCGACGGGGTCGTCGAGCAGGATGAACGCGGCGAAGTCGGGCAGGTCGAGCCCGTCGTCGAAGATGAGCGTGGTCTCGATCCCGCCGTCGGCGAGGAACACGTCGGCGCTCATCTGCGGGAGATTGTTTCGGTAGGTCGACATCGTGGTGGCTCCTGATCGTCTGGTTGGCATTGGTGACTCGTCGGTGTGACGACATGGAGGCGTGAGGGGCGCCCTCACGGTGTGAGAACGGCACCATCTCAGTCGCGGGGGCCACCGTAAGCTCGCTGCCGAGGCACCATGCAACTGATCGGCAGGGAACATGAGTTGACCGCGCTCGTCGACCGGCTCGCGTCACGGCGGGTGGTGACGGTGGTCGGGCCAGGTGGCATTGGCAAGACCTCGCTCGCGCTCGCCGCCGCCGCCGTCGTCGACGGCCGTTACCCGCTCGGCGTGCACATGATCGACCTCACGAGGGTGGAAGCGCCCGATGCCGTCGGTGGGGCGATCGCCGAGCAGCTCGGTTTCCCGTCGTTCTCGGCGCTCCTCGACTCGCCCACCGATCAACCCGCGTTGCTCGTCGTCGACAACTGCGAGCACGTCATCGACGGGGCGGCGACCGCGATCGCTCAACTCGTCGACGCGTGCGCGGCGCCCGTCGTCCTGGCGACGAGTCGTTCGCCGCTCGACATCGCCGGCGAGTCGTTGGTCGTGCTCGGGCCGCTGACGATGCCGGGCACCGGCGTCGTCGATCCGGACGTCCCATCGGTTCGGCTGTTCCTCGAGCGCGCCAGCGACGCCGGCGTCGAGCTCGGTGCCGACCAACTCCAGGTGGTCGGCGAGCTGTGCCGGGCGCTCGACGGGTTGCCGCTCGCCCTCGAGATGGCCGCCGCCCGCACACGCGTCATGACGCCGGCCGAGATCCTCTCCCGCCTGGGCGATCTCGACACCCTCGCCCGACCACGATTCCGCGGGGCCGACCGCCACCGCAGCCTGCGCTCGACCATCGAGTGGTCGTACGAGCAACTCACCGAACGCGATCGGCTGTTCTTCGATCGTCTCGGCGTGCTCGCCGGCCGTTTCGACGTCGGGGCCGCGCACGCGGTGGCGTCCGAGCCGGATCACGACCTGTCGACGACGCTGAGCTCGATCGACTCGCTGCTCACCGCGTCGCTGCTCGTCGCCGACCAGGTGGCAGGCGTGAGCCTGTACCACCAGCTGGCGACGCTGCGGACCTACGCGCTCGAGCAGCTCGCGGCGCGCGGCGAGACCGACTCGACATGGGAGCGGTTCGTCGGTCACGTCATCCGCCAGGTCATCGCGGTCATGACCCAGGGGCGCCGCGGGTGGGACACAGCCGTGCTCGGCGACCTGCTCGATCTGTACGACGACATCTCCGCGTCGCTGCGGTGGTGCGTTGAACATGACGCCGATCCCGACCGAGCCCTCATCTTGTTGTCGGTGCTCTGGGGTGTCGTCCAGCAGGGTCACGCCGAGGCCGTGTCGACGTTGGGCGAGGCGGTGCTCGAGCGGTGGCCGGAGCCGACGGCACCGTTGTGGGCCGACGGAGCGGCGACTGTCGCCACCTGTCGGTACTTGCTCGGGCTGCCGATCGAGGCGATCGAGCTTGCCGACCACGCCCTTTCCGTGGCGAGTGGCTCGCTGTTCGCCCCATGCACGCTGCGCCGGGTCATCGGCCAAGCGCACTGGGCGATCGGCGATGCGATCTCGTCGCTCGACGCGTTCGAGGTCGCCGCCGCCGAGGCCCGACAGCGCGACATCGTGCCGCTGGCGATGGAGCTCGACGTGTTCCGGGCCCACATCCTGGCCGAGACCGGCGAGACCGACGCCGCGTTGAGCGCGCTCCGCGCGTCCCGCGACGAGGCGCATCGGAACGGCTCCGACATCAACGAGGCGTGGGCGATCACGACCGAGGGTTACGTGCTGTTGAGGGCCGACATCTCCGCCGCGGCGACCGTCATCGACGAAGCTCTCGAGGCGTCCCGCCGCTTCGGTTATCCGGCGTGCATCTCCGCCAACCTGCAGGCGCTCGCCATCCTGAGCGTGATCGAGGGTCGGATCCCGGAGGCGGCCGACCGGTTGATCGAGCTGCTCGGCAACATCTCGACCAGGGGCGCTGTGTCGGAGCTGCGGACCGTGCTGCACGTCGCGGCCGTCGTCCTCGAACGTGCGGGCAACCCGTTGTGGGCCGACCTGGCGGCGAGCGCGGCCAGCTTGCCCGTCGTCAGCATGTTCGCCAGCCCCGGCCATGAACTGTTGCCACTGCCGACGTCGTCGGCACGGCCGATGCCACGGCGCGACGCCACGCTCGTCGCCCGCCGTGAGCTGGTTGCGATCCGCGACGGCGCTCCGGTCGCGTTGCCGGCGCCGGACGAGACCGGTCGACGAACGAGCGACAACGTCTTTGCACTGGTCGGCGACGTGTGGGACGTTGCGTTCGCCGGTCGGGCGGTGAGTCTGAGGTCGTCGAAGGGGATGGTCGATCTCGCCCGGCTCCTGGCGTCGCCCGGCCGCGACGTCCACTGCCTCGACCTCGTCGGGGCGACCACCGACGAGTCGTCGACGGGCGAGTCGATCGATGCGACCGCCAGGCGCCAGTACGAGGATCGGATCCGCGAACTGCAGGTCGAGATCGACACGGCGGAAGCCGCCCACGATCACGCCCGCGCCGAGCGCGCCCACGTGGAGTTCGACGCCATCGTCGACCACCTCACGGCCGCACTCGGGCTCGGCGGGCGGGTCCGCAGCGCGGCGGGGAGCACCGTCGAACGGGCACGGTCGGCGGTCACCCAGCGGGTGCGCACCACGATCAAACGGCTGATGGACGTGCACCCCGAGCTCGCCCGTCATCTCACGGCATCGGTGAGCACCGGCATCTACTGCAGCTATCGGCCGGAGCACCCGACCGAGTGGCGCACGTGATCCGGCCCGGCCGGCGGTCGCCGGTGGTCATCTCTTCGAGGCGCTCGTAACGGCAGCGGCTGCTGCATCGGCAATCATTCCGAGATGACCACCGCCGACCCGGACACCGAGCACGACGAGCCCGAGTCGTTGTGTGTCTTCGCACCGTCACCGTTGCTCACGGTGACGGTCGAGCACGACGTCCATGAGCACGACCAGCTCCACGTCCACGTCGGCGGTCAGGGACTCTGGATCGCGCGCATGGTGCGGACGCTCGGGATGCGCCCGCAGCTCTGTGCCGTGTTCGGCGGCGAGACCGGGCAAGTGGCGCGGTTCCTCGCCGAGCTCGAGGAGCTCGACGTCCGTTCGATCCGCACCGAGGCGTGGAACGGCGGGTACGTGCATGACCGCCGCGGTGGTGACCGCGTCGAGCTCGTCGACGTTCCGCCGTCCCCGCTCTCGCGACACGAGCTCGACGAGCTGTACTCGATCACCATGGCGGCCGCACTGTCGGCTGGTACGTGCATCCTTGCCGGGTCCCACGTCAAGGAGGTGATCCCTGACGACGTGTATGGGCGCCTCGCCACCGACTTGCGATCGGCCGGCGTCGAGGTCATCGCCGATCTGTCCGGCGGCTCGCTCCGAGCGGTGCTCGAGGGCGGGCCGTCGCTGGTGAAGGTGAGCGACGAGGAGTTGGAGCGCGACGGCTGGGCCGACTCGAACGAACAGGACGACGTGCTCGACGGCATCGCGCGTTTGCAGGAGTCCGGCGCGCGCGACGTCGTCGTGTCGCGTGGCGCAGAGACCACGCTCGCCAGCATCCACGGACTGTTGTTCGCGGTCGGCGCACCAAAGGTCGTCGTGGTCGACGGCCGCGGCGGCGGCGACTCGATGACCGCCGCCCTCGGCGTCGCCTCCGCACGGGCGATGCCGACGATCGACGGACTCCGGCTGGCGGCCGCGTCGGCTGCTGCGTCCATCGTCCGGCGCGGTTTGGCGACTGGCGCGCGTGACGTCATCGAGGCGATGGCCCCGCTCGTCGACGTCACCGCCGTCGACGCCACCACCCGCGACGCCATCAGCGACGACCGCGCCGGCCGATTCGGCAGCTAACCCCCCGTTCTGTCTGCTTCAAAGGAGGCCACGGGCAGTCTGGAGCAGACAGGTCGCGGGTCGGGGGCGGGTTCAGTCGAGGGCGCGGGCGATGTCGAGCATCGCCGGCAGGCCGAGATCGGATTCGAGGCGGTATTCGGTGTCGGCAGCGGTCCACAGGACGACCGTTCCAGCCCTGACCCGGCGGAACGGGGTCTGGAGGATGTGCTCACCAGTCACCGTCAGGGCGGCGTCGCCCAGCCCGTCGAGCGGCTCGGCGTCGTGGCCCGCGTCGATGAGCTTCAGAGAGAGGTCTTCGGTCGGCATCATGGCCTCGTGGATCCAGAGCGTCGTGGCGCCGTCCGACCACGCGACGAGGACGCCACCCTCGGGCATCGACGCGATGCGATCGGGTTCGCCGAGCGGTGTGGCGCCGAAGTCGGGCAGGGCGTGCCGCAACCGCGACTCCGCCGCTGACGGGCTGAGGTCGGTCAACCCTTCGTCGATGGTCGGCAAACCGACCGGGTCCGCCTCCGGTTCGGGGACGACCTCGACGCTGGTCGAGCCGATCCCGAGGAAGTCGGCGACCGCTTCTCGGACCGGCGCGATCGCGAGCGTCGCGGCGACCACGAGCGCGGCGAGCGCGGCCGCCACCGCCAGCCAGCGCCGTAAAGACGATGACGGGCGGAGCCGGCCGGCGATTGCTACTGGCATCGTCGCGGTGGCCGGATCGATGTCGAGGTGTTCGCCGACGCTGGCCAGGACCTGCGCCAGCCGCGTCTCCGACCAGGGTTCGATCATCGCTCACCTCCCTCGTCGTGGACGAGCTGCGCTCGCAGCCGGGACATGGCGCGCGACAGACGTGACTTGACCGTGCCGGCGGCGCACCCGAGCACGTCGGCCATCTCCTTCTCCGAGAGCTGCTCGAAGTGCCGCAACGCGATCACGAGCCGGTCGTCGCGCCCGAGGTGGTTCATGGCCTCGATCACGCGACGGCGATCGTCGTGGGTCACCGCGTGCTCCTCCGGGTCGGGCATGTCGCGACCGGGCTGCGCCGCCAGACGCAGCACCAGCGCCGCTCGACGGCCACGCGATCGCCGATCGTTGCGGGCCGTGTTGGCGACGACACGCAGGTACCACGACCGAAAGCCGCGATCGGCGTCGACGCTGGCGACCGAGCGCCAGGCGCGGATGCTGGCGTCCTGGACGACCTCGTCGGCACCGTGGGCGCTGCCGAGCACGACGGTCGCGACCCTGAACGCGCTCGTCCGATGGGCGTCGAGCAACTCCTCGAAGGCGGTCGCGTCGCCCTCCTGGACCCGTCGCACCAACCCTTGTTCGAGCTCGCTGATCAACCTGTCCTATCCGATCGGCTCCCTTGCCGTCATCCACTGAGCAAGAACGCGACCACCGCTGCACGTTCGGCATCCGACAAGCCGAGGTCCGGCATCGCCGTCGCCGGCCCGCCGCCGCCATCGAACTCGGGCGAGATGAACGCCCACGGCTCGCGGATCGACTCATCGAGGTACTCCTCGGCCGACACGTCCGATCGTCGCGATCCTGCCCACGACGAGGCCGCGGCGAGGGATGGGAACTCGCCCATCGACGCCGTCGAGGTCGGCCCGGTGTGGCACGTCGCGCAGCCCTTGGCATGGAACAGCGTCTCGCCGCCGGGGAGCACGGCGGCCCGCACGGGTTCGGTTCCGTCATCGCGCCAGCCGATCCAGGAGCCGACCACCGCGAGCAGCGCGCCCACGGCCGCAGCGATGCCGCGCCTCGTCACGCAGCGACGTCCCGAACGGTCACGCGGCGCCGCCGGCGCGTTCCGAGCGCGTCGATCGCTGCGTACCCACCGAGGGCGAGGGCGAGGGTCGGCAGCCCGAATCGCAGGAACTGGGTCGACCATGACGTGCCGCTGCTGCCACCCGCGCCACCGGCCACTCTCGAGGTGTCGATCGTGCCGAGCTCGTGGTCGGCGAACCACCCTTGACGGATCGCCCAACTGTGCACGCCGACCTCGCCGAACACGACGTCAGCCACGTAGTGGCCGACCGCGCCCTCCTGCGTGGCGGGGAAGACCTCGATGGCACCTGACGGGGCCGTGACCTCGACGCCGACATCTTCGAGGTTGACGGGCGTGACGCCGTGCTGGCGGATCGTGAACCCGACGCTCACCGTCTCGTCCGGCGCCGCCGCCGGCACCTCGTCCAACGTGCTGATCGCCCACCCACCGGCGGATGCCGTCGATCCGACGGCGAACGGGAGGGCGATGATCGCCGACGACACGAGGAGCCTGCGAAGTTGCTTCATACCCGTCCTACCCCGCCCGCCCCCGATCGGTTCCCTCGGCCGGATTCAGTCGGCTCACCGAAGGCCGGATGGGTGCACGTCTGGTCGCCGACTGGCTCCGAACTGTCTGCTTCAGACGTAGCCACGGGCCTTCTGAAGCAGACAGATCCGGTTTGGGATGCTCGTAGCCTGACGGTGATGGAGAGGACGTTGTTCGACGAGTCGCACCGGATGTTCCGTGAGAGCGTGCGCCAGTTCATCGACAAGGAGGTCGTCCCCAACATCGCCGCGTGGGAGGCCGCCGGAGTCGTCGACCGCACGCTGTTCACCGCGGCCGGTGCGAGCGGGTTCCTCGGCATGGACGTGCCCGAGGAGTACGGCGGCGGCGGGGTCGAGGACTTCGCTTACAACCTCATCATCAGCGAGGAGATGGCCAGCGCCGGTGCCGGTGGGGCGGGCCTCGGGATCACGCTCCACAACGACGTCGCGATGCCGTACTTCCGTGATCTGACCAACGACGAGCAGAAGCAACGGTGGCTGCCGAGGACCTGCTCGGGCGAGGCCATCACAGCCATCGCCATGACCGAACCTGGGATGGGATCCGACCTGGCGTCGATGGGTACGACCGCGATCCGCGACGGCGACGACTACGTGGTCAACGGCTCGAAGACGTTCATCACCAACGGCATCAACGCCGACCTCGTGGTCACGGCGGTCAAGACCGACCCGTCGCAGCGCCATCGCGGCATGTCGTTGATCGTGCTCGAGCGTGGGATGGACGGCTTCGAACGCGGCCGCAACCTCGACAAGATCGGCATGCACTCGCAGGACACCGCCGAACTGTTCTTCAACGACGTCCGGGTGCCGGTCGCGAACCGACTCGGTGGCGAGGGTGAGGGCTTCCTCCAGCTGGTGACGAACCTGCCGCGTGAACGCCTGTCG
>DATMDV010000089.1:0-7084 GCA_035557475.1 Ilumatobacteraceae bacterium | reverse complement strand
CGCGCAGCGGCACGGTCCGGTTGGTCGACGCCCGCCACCGAGTGGAGAAGCTCCAAGAGTTCTCGGCGATCGACTACTCCTGACGCGAAATCCCCGAACTGTCTGCGCCAGAACGCGGCGACGGGAGTATGAAGCAGACAGAACGGGGTGGTCGGGGCCCGCTCAGGAGTAGTCGATCGCCGAGAACTCCTGGAGCTTCTCGACGCGGTGGCGGGCGTCGACCAACCGGACCGTGCCGCTGCGCGAGCGCATCACCAGGCTCTGCGTTCGAGCGCCACGGCTGTCGAAGCTGACACCTCGCAGCAACTGGCCGTCGGTCACCCCGGTGGCGGCGAAGAAGCAGTTGTCGCCGCGGACGAGGTCGTTCTCGGTCAGCACGGTGCTCAGGTCGTACCCGGCGCCGATCACCGCGGCGTGCTCGGCCTCGGATTGGGGGAGCAGCCGCGCCTGCATCTCGCCGCCCATGCTCTTCAACGCGGCGGCGGCAATGACCGCCTCCGGGGTGCCGCCGATCCCGAGCAGGACGTCGACGCCGGCGTCGGGCCACGACGTGGCGATCGCGCCGTACACGTCACCGTCGCTGATCAGCCGGATCCGGGCTCCACTCGCACGCACCTCTTCGATGAGTGCCGCGTGACGGGGCCGATCGAGGATCACCGTGGTCAGGTCGCGGACGCTCGCCCGCTTGGCCTTGGCGATCCAGCGGAGATTCTGGGTGGCGCTCGCCGTGATGTCGATCGCACCGACACCTTCGGGGCCGACGGCGATCTTCTCCATGTAGAAGGACGGGCCGGGATCGAACATCGAGCCCCGCTCGCTGACCGCGATCACGGCCAGCGCGTTGTTGTTGCCCTTGGCGGTGAGCGTCGTTCCGTCGATCGGGTCGACGGCGACGTCGACCTCGGGCATCGACCCGTCACCGATGCGTTCGCCGTTGTACAGCATCGGGGCTTCGTCCTTCTCGCCCTCGCCGATCACGACGATGCCGTCCATCTGGACGGTGCTCAAGATCGTGCGCATGGCATCGACGGCGGCGCCATCGGCGCCGATCTTGTCGCCTCGGCCGACCCATCTGGCGGCGGCGAGGGCGGCCGATTCCGTGACTCGCACGAGCTCCATTGCAAGGTTGCGGTCGGGACGCTGGGCGGAGGAGCCACTCATGGTGGCTCACCGTACCGGGCAGACCCGGTACTCCTCCGCCCCGCGTCCCGACTGGATGGAGTCGCTACGGGCTTGGTCTTCGATGCCGTCGCGACTCACGCCGAAGGCGATTCTGACCTGCGATGCGGCGCAGCTCTTCCTGCCGATCGCGAGCCAGAAACAGCTTCAGTTCGGGTGAGTTGAAATACATGACGGTTCCTTTCGTCGGTTCGGGGCGCGAGCGCGCCCCGCGGGTTTCGGGGATGCTCGATCTCGCCTGGTGATACGCGTGGGCGCGGGTTTCGTGGCGCGACGCGTGTCAGGCGATGAGACCACAGCCGGCGGGCGCGCCGATGCGGACTCGTGCGTTGGCACTGTTCATCGTCATCGGTACACCTCCTCTCCGGTCGTGGAGGTCACATCGTGGCCGAGCGCCGGGTGGCGATGCAAGCGAGTTATGTGTGACATATTCCCCGTATCTTCGCCGTGGTGCCCGCTCGAACGGATCCGGAACAGCACGCCATCACGCCGGCGATGTGCGTGGCAGGACGCGAGCTGAGCGAACCGAAGCTTTCGCCCGATGGGTCGGCCGTGGCCTTCGTCGCGACGATGAGCGGTTCAACGGCGATCGTCCTCGTCTCGGCGTCCGGCGGACCCGAGCGCATGCTGACCACGCTGCCGCTTCCGGCGGCCGGCCGCGGCCTCGGTGGTGGTTGCTTCGACTGGCTGCCGGACGGATCGGGCATCGTGTACGCGGCGATCGGCGGCGATCTGTGGTTGCACGCGATCGCTGGTCGGGCGGTGAGACGACTCACTCGGCACGGGCCCGACGCACGCGTCGAAGCCCCGGCGGTGTCATTCGACGCGACCTTCGCGGTGTACGTCGTCGACCAGGCGCAAGTGTGGCGGTGCTGGCTCGATCACGACGGTCCCGCCGAGCGACTCGACGACGGCTCTGCCGACTTCTGCTTCGACCCCGCCATCGCGGCCGATGGGTCGGCCGCGATGTGGACCGCCTGGAACGTCCCGGACATGCCGTGGGACGCGGCGCGTGTCGAGCACCTCACGTTCGACGGTGGTCGGCGCTCGATCTCCGGCGGCGCGGGTTCGAGCGGCGGCGGCGCGGTGCACCAACCGCGGATGATGTCCGACGGATCGATCACGGCGGTCCGCGACGACACCGGTTGGCTCAACGTCTGGATGGGCGACCGTACACTCGTCGACGAACCGTTCGAGCACGCGGGTCCGTCGTGGGGGATGGGCCAGCGGTCGTACGCCGTCGCCCCCGACGGCGATCGGGTCGCGTTCACGCGCAACGAGCGCGGCTTCGGACGCCTCTGTGTGGTCGACGTCGGCACCGGCGACGTGACCGAGATCGCGCGCGGCGTGCACGGCCAACTCACGTGGGTCGGCGACCGCCTCGCCGCGATGCGCAGCGGGGCGCGGACACCGACCCAGGTCGTCGTGTACGACACGCCGACACCGGAGGGGGGACGAGAGGGCGCGACATGGGAGCGGCGGGTCCTCGCCGTCGGCCCGGTCGTCGGTTGGGACTCGGTCGACCTGCCCGAGCCGGAGGCGATCACCGTCGACCACGACGGCGTCACGCTGCACGCCCGGCGGTACGTCGCGGGCGAGGGACGGACACTCTGTTGGATCCATGGCGGACCGACCGACCAATGGCAGGTCGAGTTCCTGCCGCGGGTCGCCTACTGGTGGTCGCAAGGTTGGGACGTGCTCGTGCCCGATCCTCGCGGCAGCACCGGCCACGGCCGCGCGTACCAGCAGGCGCTGCGCGGTGGATGGGGTCGCATCGACGTCGACGACACGGCCGCGATCGTGGCCGCGTCGCACCGCCATGGGTGGAGCGTGCCGGAGCGGACCGTCGTGATGGGCGGGTCGTCAGGGGGAACGACCGTGCTCGGCGTGCTCGGCCTCCACGACGGCCTGGTCGCGGCGGGCGTCGCGCTCTATCCGGTCACCGATCTCGCCGACCTGGCAGCGCGCAGCCACCGCTTCGAGGCGCACTACACGTCGTCGCTCGTCGGCCCGCTCGATCATGTCGATCTGTATCGCGAGCGCTCACCGCTGACGTTCGCCGACCGCATCAGGTCCCCGCTCCTCGTGCTGCACGGCGATGCCGATCCTGTCGTGCCGATCGAGCAGAGCGTGCGGCTCGCTGAGCGGATTCGGTCATCCGGCGGCGACATCGAGTTCCACGTGATGGAGGGCGAGGGGCACGGTTTCCGCGCCGTCGAGAACAAGCTCGCCGAGTATCGGCTGATCGGCGACTTCGTCGCCCGCTGGCGCTGATCGAGCGCGCCGCGCCCGGACCCCGGTGGTCGGGGCCGCCCGGTAGCGTCTGGGCATGCCTTTCGTGAGCCGGTCCGACGGCGAGGAAGAGGACGTCGCGAGCGCGGTCCCGTCTGGCGCCCCGCCGATGGATTGGGACCCGACCGATCCCGACAGCGTGAACGTGCTGTACGACGTCTCGGCGTGGTCGGTCGACCAGCGCGCCGAGCTGACTGCGGCCTTCGCCGAGGCCGGTCACCCGCACGCGTGGGAGGGCGACGAGCTCGTCATCCCAGAGCAGATCGAAGACGCCGTCGACGAGTTGTTCGAGCAACTCGAGCGCGAGCTCGGCCCGTTCCCGATCGGGCTCGCCGGCGACGTGCCCTCGACCGAGTTCGGTCTCGACGAATGGCCGCCGGCCGACATCGAGCTCCTCCAGCAGGCGCTGCTCGAGGCGGAGATCGCCCACCGCTGGGAGGGTTCCACACTGCACGTCGCGCCCGACGCCGAGGACGTCGTCGACGACCTCCTCGATGCGATCGAAGCGGGCGATCTGGCGACCCTCGGCGACGAGGCCGGTGGCGCACCGGAGGGCGCCCTCAACACGCTGTTCACCGCCGCCGATCGCCTCGCCCGCGATCCCGGTGACGCCACTGCCCGCAACGAGCTGTTCGATCTCGCGGCGGCGCTCGACGGTCGCCAGCCACCGTTCGGGATCACGGTTCGCGTGTGGAGTCACGCCGTCGCGGCCGCGCAGGCGCTCGTCGACGACTTCCACGCGGCCGATCACGATCCGTCCGAGGTGATCGGTCACGCGCAGGACCTGCGCACGATCATCCGCCCGTACGTGTAGCGCACACAGGTCGTACCCTCGCCGCATGTTGCTCGCCGAGCTCGAGGTGTGGCACACGCGACCTGCCGTGCCGACGCGTCGCCTGTCACTCGGCCACCTCGTCCTGCCCGTCGATCCGGCGCCGGGGTTCGGCGGGCTGTTGCTCGGAGCTGTCGTCGCCGGCCACATCCACGGCGTCGACGACGAGCTGCATCCCGACGTCCACCGGCTGATCGACCAGATCGAGCGCGGCGACCGGGTCGTCCAACCACGGCTGCGGCACCGGTTCCAGGTCGACCGTCACGGGCTGGCCCGCAGCCGGCACCGGATGATCGGGAACGCCGAGGACCTCAGCTTCGATCTCGACAGTTCGGGCACCGACCTCGCCCAGGTGCTCGGGGCGGTGTACGCGGTCGAGCGTCTCGAACAGGCGAGCAGGCTCGTCGTGGCACCGGTGCTGCACAAGGCGGCGCAATGGCGTGGTCCGATCGGGCCGGCGTTGATCGCCCACCTCGCCGGTGCCCAGACGACGACGCTGTCGGCGCTCGCCGATCCGACCGCGTGGGCACTCGACGTGCTCGGTTTCCCGGTCGGTACGACGTCGCCGACCAAGCGCGAGGTGACGACCCAATACCGCCTGCGGATGCGCGTCGTCCACCCCGACCACGGCGGTGATCAGACCAGCGCCGGCCGGGCGATCCTCGACCTCAACACGGCCCGCCGGATCCTGACCGGCAAGAGCGCATGAGCGCGGTGTTGCTGTATCCCGGCGCCGGCACGGATGCTTCGCATCCGAGCCTGGTCGCGATCGAGAAGGCGGTGGCGCCGGTGCCGTGCGTCCGGGCCGACTTCCCGTACCGCAAGTTGGGACGCCGGGCCCCCGACCGCCCGCCGGTGCTGATGGCCGCCGTGCGCTCCGAGCTCGACGGTGTCGTCGGCGAGCACGGCGGACCGGTGGTGATGGGCGGTCGGTCGATGGGCGGGCGGATGTGCTCGATGGTCGCCGCCGGAGCCGATGGCGAACCGCCGCCCGCCGCCGACGTCGAACTCGCCGGCCTCGTCCTGATCTGTTACCCGCTCCACCCGCCGGGCAAGCCCGAGAACCTGCGCGTCGAACACCTCCCGTCGATCACCGTGCCCTGCCTGTTCGTGTCCGGCACCAAGGATCCGTTCGGGACGCCCGACGAGCTCGAGCAGTGGACGGCCACGATCCCCGGCGACGTCCACCACGTCTGGATCGACGGCGGCCGCCACGACCTCAAGGGCGCCGACGCCACGATCGCCGCCGCCGTCACCATCTTCTGCAATTCCGTTCTGTCTGCTTGAGACTGCCCGTGGCTTCGTCTGGAGCAGACAGAACGGGGGTCAGGCGAACGCGGCGTCCTCGGGATTGAGCTCTTCGAGCTCGCGGTGCGCGGTCTCCGGATACGACATCAGGACCGTGATCACGACGACGACCTGGGCGAGGGCGAGCAGCGCCATCACCCGGCCGTGCGGCCAGCCGGCGTCGAGCAACTGGCCGGCGAGCAGCAACCCGCCGATCCCACCGAGGAGTGCGGCCGCGGTGAGCAGGCCGGCGGCGCGGCCCCGGTTGCCGGTCGGGAACAGCTCGGCGCGGTACACCGCGAGTGCCGGGTAGGCGATGCCGCCGATGAAGCCGGCGCCGAACGCCGAGAACCACATCGGCACCCCGTTCACCACGAACGACCCCACCGCGAGCGTCGTCGCCAGCGGGAGGGCGACCGCGAGCACGTGCCGCCGGCCACGCATGTCGGCGATGCGTCCGCCGATGATCAGGCCGATGCCGGCCGGCGTAGCGGTCGAGAGCGTGAACCACGAGATCTGGGCGGCTGAGAAACCGCGTGCATCCTCCAGGTAGCTGTTCTGGAAGAAGCTCGCCGGTGCGATGAAGAAGTTGGCGGAGAGCGCCACGAGGGCGAGCGTTCCGAAGCGGCGCCGGTCGAGCGGTGGTGCGATCTTGTGCGGCCGGGTGAATCGTTTCGTCTCCGGCAACCGCCTCGCGAGGTCGACGGCGACGACCAACCAAATCAGCGCGACCACGTAGATGAACCGCCACGACGATTCCCCGATGTCGGCGAGGGGGAGTGAGATGACGGCGATGCCGGCGCCGAACCCGCTCGCCATGGCGAGCACGCTGACCGCGTAGGCCCGGCTGTTGCGTGGCATCTCCTCGGCGGCGACGACGGCGACGAGGAAGTCGAGGGCGAGCCCGAGCGGGCGGCCGATGGTCTGCGTCGCGACCAGCACGGGGAAGGTTGGCGCAAGCGCGCCGAGGGCAGTCGCGATCGGCGCGGCCCAAGCAACAAAGGTGACGACGCGCTTGCGTCCGATCCGATCGGCGAGCAAGGCGGCGGGAAGCGCCAGCACGATACCGGCGCGCACGATCGAGCCGGCGACGCCGACGCCCGAGTTGCCGATCCCGAAGTCGTCGGCCGCGAACTTGACGGTCTGGGTGAACAGCGTGTTGATGTACGCCGAGCTCATCGACGCCGCGGCGAGCAATCCGAGGACGCGGATCTGGCGTTCGGTCAGCCGATCGGGCGGCGCCCACCACGGATTCGCCCGGGGAACGGCGTGGTGGTGCGGCTGGTGCCACCGGCGCCCGACGAGGGCGCGGACCGGCAGCGCGAACAACCAGTTGAACCACGGGATCGAGATGCGGTAGCGGGTGGTCTCGACGAGCGTGTCGTCCGAGCGTTCGAGGCGCCGTTCGTATTCGAGGAACGGCCCGTCCGCTTGCTCGAACGTTCCGTCGGACGCCTGACGTTCGAGCACGAGGTCGTCGCGCGGCCGTTCGAG
>DATMDV010000088.1:0-35289 GCA_035557475.1 Ilumatobacteraceae bacterium | reverse complement strand
CGGGCGAGTTGAGCCCGTAGCCGATGCCGTGGCGCATCGTGGCGCCGAGCACCTTGTCGACGCCGTAGAACTGCTCCTCGAAGATGCGCTCGCAGCCCGCGGACGAGAGCAGGGTGACGTCGCCGAGCGTCCCGCCGCAGGCCACCACGTTCTGGATGCGGGCCACCGATCGGGCGTTGCCGTGGCCGTTGGCGGCGGGGATCTCGGCCCGCCGCCACGCTTCGGTCCAGGCGATCGATGCGTCGGGTGCCGGCCCTGTGAACGTCTTGACCATCACGCTGTCGGGGTCGAGTGTCGCCACGTCGATGGGCAAGGGCGGCGGAGGAACGACGTTCGAGACGCGGTGATCGTGCTCGGGGGCGAGCCCGATGTGGAAGTCGGCACCGAGCGGACCGGCGACCTCCTTGGCGAAGAACTGCCCGAGGGAAAGACCGGTGATGCGCCGGACCACCTCACCCACGAGGTGACCCTGGTTCAACGCGTGGTAGCCGGACGCCGTGCCGGGTTCCCACCACGGCGCCTGCGCGGCGAGCATCGACGTCGACTTCTCCCAGTCGAAGATGTCGGCGACGACGATCGGCTGCGCCCAGGCCGACACGCCCGACGAGTGCGACAACAGGTGGCGCACCTCGATCTTGTCCTTGCCGTTCGCCGCGAACTCGGGCCAGTACATGGCAACCGGCGCGTACACGTCGAGCAGGCCGCGCTCGACCAGCACAAGGGCGCTCAGCGTCATCATCGTCTTGGTGGTCGACCACACGTTGGTGATCGTGTCCCGTGTCCACGGGACGGTCTCGTCAGTGTCGGACCATCCGCCCCAGAGGTCGACGACGGACTCGCCGTCGAGCGTGACCGCCACGGAAGCGCCGAGGTCGGCGCCACTGGCGAGGTTCGCCGCGAACAGGTCGCGCATCGCCGTGAAGCGCTCGTCACAGGTGCCATGGACCTCGGTCATCGTCGTACCCCACAAGGCTCGTCGGACGCTCTTGGACCTTGGAACGCTAGCCCAGCCCTCCGATCGGTCGCCCACCGGCCCACAGCACCGACCGCGCCGACGACGCCCCCGAGGCCGGAACGGACACCGTGTCCCGCTGCCGTGGGCACGCTGCTCGTGGCAGGTGTCAGGGCCCGGCGATCGGCACGCATGGATCGCTGACCGCCGAACCGCGACGTCGGGGACGTCGAGCGACGTCGAGTTTCGGTACCCGTCGGGGCGGGTACCCGCGAACCGACACGCAGACGAGTGGAGGACCGATGGCGAGGAAGCGAACGCGCAAGATGGCATGGGTCGTGCGAACCGCGCTCGTGGGCTCGGCGGCAGTGGCCCTGATGCGGAAGCTCCGCCGCCCACGCGAGCTCCCCGCCCACGCGATTCCAGCACCGGTCGACTCCAACGATGACGATGGCCATCGCAAGGGTGCCACGCCATCGACGGATGCGACCGGCGTCGCGGGAGTCCTCGACCGGGCCACGGCCGCCGGCTACCTGGCGGTGTTCGAGCCGGAAACGGGTGCCGCGCTGCGGTGCGGCGCGTGCGATGCGGTGAGTGAGGCGAACACGTTCGAGCGGCAGTGGCAGAACCGGCTCGAGGGAGCCTCCGACCCCGACGACATGGCCCAGGTCTCGGGCCTGGTGTGCCCGGCGTGCGGGGCGCGTGGCACGTTCGTGAGCCTGTTCGGACCGGGTGCAGGCACCGACGCGGCCGACGTCATGGTCGCGTTGCCGAAGCCGCTCGGCGACCTCCCGATCGTCGCCCCTTCAGCCTGACCTCGCGGCGCGACCGGCCGCACGCCGACACGGCTCATTCCAGAGATCTTCCAACCCCCACCCCACAGAGAGGAAGCAACATGAAATTGGAAGCGACGATCAGCGACATCATCCAGACGCTCGAGGACGGTCAGAAGGGCTTCGCCTCGGCAGCCGAGAAGGCCGAGAAGGACGGTCGCCAGGATCTGGCGATCGAGCTCCGTCAGTACTCCGACCAGCGGGGGATGTTCTCGAACGAGCTCCGCACGCACGCCGCCGAACGTGGGCTCGAAGTCGACGCCGGACCGTCCGTGGCCGGAACGATGCATCGCGGCTGGATGGCGCTCAAGGATGCGCTCAGTGGTGACGACGTCAGCGGCGTGCTCGACGTCGCCGAGCAGGGCGAGGACCACGCAGTCGCCGAGTACGCACGGGCGATGGACGAGGACCTCGACGGCGAGCTGCGCGCGCTGCTGGGTCAGCAGTTCACCGAGATCCAAGCGACGCACAACCGCGTGCGCAAGCTGCGCGACGCGACGAACAAGGCGACGAACAACTGAGTCGAAGGCCGCGCCAGGGCGTGGCTCGGCCTCTCGCGCTGCTGCGTGTCAATAGCTGCGCGGGAGGCCGAGCACGCTCTGGGCGATGAAGTTGCAGGTCATCTCCTGGCTGACGGGTGCCAGCCGCTGGAGGCGGGCCTCGCGCCAGTAGCGCTCGACGTGGTACTCGACCGCGTACCCGAGCCCGCCGTGGGTCTGGAGCGCCTGGTCAGCGGCGAAGAAGCACGCTTCGGCGGCGAGGTACTTGGCGGTGTTCGCCGCCTCGGCGCAGTCGAGGTCGTGGTCGTATCGCCAGGCGGCCAGCTGCATCATGGCGAAGGCCGCCCTGAGCTCCATGTGAGCCTTGGCCAACGGATGGGCGATCGCCTGGTTGGCGCCGATCGGGCGGTCGAACACGATCCGCTCGCGTGCGTACGCGACCGCTCGGCGTACTGCTGCCTCACCGATCCCGCACGCCGTCGCGGCGAGCAGGATGCGTTCCGGGTTGAGGCCGTGGAGCAGGTGCTGGAACCCCCGGCCGCGCTCGCCGACCATCCGCCACCCCTCGACCGGGAGATCGTCGTAGACGACCTCGCACGACGCCACCGCGTTGCGGCCCAGCTTCGGGATCGGTGAGATGTCGACGTAGTCGCGATCGAGGTCGGCGAGGAACAACGTGAGTCCCCCGAAGCGGTTCGATTCGTCGTGGTCGGTGCGCACGAGCAGCAGGACCACCTCTGATTCGAGTGCCTTCGACGTCCAGATCTTGCGACCGTTGACGATCCAGCCGCCCATGCCGTCCTCGGTGGCGCGGGTCGTGATCCGGCTCGTGTCGGTGCCGGCGTCGGGCTCGGTCACACCGAACGCGACGTGGAGGTCGCCGGTGGCGGCCCGCGGGAGGAACGTCTGCTTCAGTCGATCGTTGCCGAACTTCACGACCGGGTTGAGCCCGAACATCGTGAGGTGGATCGAGCTCGAGCCGTTCATCCCGGCGCCCGACGCCGCGATCCGGTTGAGCACGAGCGCGGCCTCGGTGATGCCGCGCCCCCCGCCGCCGTACTCCTCAGGGATCGCAATGCCGATCCATCCTCCGCTCGCCATGGCGTCGTAGAACTCGGTCGGGAAGCGGTGGTCGGTGTCGCATGCCGACCAGTAGTTGTCGTCGAACGCGGCGCAGACGCGGTCGACCGCCTCGACGATCTGCTCGTGATCCTCGTCGGGCGCGAAGTCCATGGTCGGTCAGCCGTCGGTCAGTCGTCGTGGGGTCAGTCGTCGTCGAATTGTTCGCTGCGATCGGTTGCCGGTGGCGGCTCCGGCGTGATGGTGTTGATTCGGCGTCGGAGCTCGTCGCCGAGCTCGAACTCGATCGCGGCGAGCGACGGCTGGAGCTGCTCGAGCGTGCGGCCGCCGATCAGCGGCGCGGTGACATCCGGATGGCCAGCGACCCACGCCACGGCGAGCGTCGCCGGGTGGCAGCCGACCTCGGCGGCGAGGTGGGCGAGCTCGGCCGCGGCGACGAACCCGGCCTCGTCGCGGTAACGGGAGCGGTACATCGGGTTGGTGACCAGCCGCCCGTCACCAGATCCCGGCGTGGTGCCGTACTTGCCCGTCAGCAGGCCGCCGGCGAGCGGGCTGTACGGGAACACGGCCAGATCTGCGGACCGCGCGAGCGGGAGCAGCTCGACTTCGACCTGGCGCTTGATCAGGTTGTACATCGGCTGGATGGCGACGATCGGCGCCCAGCCGTGCAGCGCGCTCAGGCCCAGCGCCGTCGCGACCTGCCAGGCCGCGAAGTTGCTCACACCGATGTGCAGGATCTTTCCGGCCGTGACGAGTGCGTCGAGCGTGCGAAGGGTGTGGTCGAGGTCGGTGCGCTGGTCGAAGCGGTGGAGGTAGTAGAGGTCGATGCGGTCGGTGCGGAGCCGATGCAGGCTGTGCTCGACCGACAACCGGATGTGCGCCCCCGACGTGCCGCGGCGGTTCACGCCCTGACCACTCGGGAAGCCGACCTTGGTGGCGAGCACCACGTCGTCTCGAACAGGTGCGATGAGCCGGCCGAGGATCGTCTCCGCCCGCCCGTCCGTGTAGACGTCGGCGCAGTCGAACAGGTTGATGCCGACGTCGAGACAGGCGGCGACGATCGCGCCCGCTTCGTCCTCGTCGGTGTCGCCGCCGAAGGGCATCGTGCCGAGTCCGAGCTGGGAGACCCGGACTCCGGTGTTTCCGAGCTGGCGGTACTTCATCTCGTGACCCCGGCCCGGGCAATCACGGCCTTGGCGCGGGCGAGGTGTGGAGCGTCGACCATCTGCCCATTGTGCAGGAACGACAGCCGCCCGTCGGCAGCGTGGCGTTCGAACTCGGCGATCAACGCGACCGCGTCGGCGATCCGCTCGGGCGACGGCGTGAACGCGTCGTTGACGATGTCGATCTGGCGCGGGTGGATCGTGATCTTGCCGGCGAAGCCCATCGCCGCCGCCATCGCGGATTCGGTGCGCAGGCCGTCGAGGTCGTCGAGGTCGGTGAAGACCGCATCGATCGCCGGCACACCGGCGGCCGCGGCGCCGATCAGGCACCAGCTACGTACCATCTCGAAGACGGGGAGAAATCGTCCCCACACATCGCGCGCGGTGCTCGCCCCGAGCGCCGCCGACAGATCCTCGGCGCCCCAGCACACGCCGTCGACGCGGTGGTGTGCGGCGACAGCGGGGAGGTTGACGACGCCCGCGGCGGTTTCGGTGACCACCGGGAAGTACGTGATCGAGGCAGGCGAACCAGACGCCTCGATCACGCGGTCGAGGGCGTCGAGGTCAGCGGTCCGCTCGACCTTGGGGACCATCACGGCGCGCGGTCCGAGCTCGACCACCGATTCGAGGTCGTCGCGACCCCACTGCGTGTCGAGGGCGTTGATGCGGATCATCAGCTCTTTGCCGCCGGCACGCTCGACGACGTCGGCCGAACTCAGCCACTCGACCACCGCCGCCCGCGCTTCCCCCTTGCGTTCGCGTGGCACGGAGTCCTCGAGGTCGAGGACCAGCGTGTCGGCCGCGCTCGCCAGCGCGCTGGCGAGGTAGCGCTCGTTGCCGCCGGGCACGAAGTGCACCGATCGCCGTCGGGCCGGCGCCTCTCCAGGATCGATCACAGGAGGAACGCCAGTGTCGGGAGCGCCTGGGTGGCGTTGACCAGCTCGACCGTCTTCGCCGCGATGCGCAGCTCGCTGTCGACCCGGCGGATGCGGTGGGTGGCCCGCCCGGCCCAGATGCGGAGCTCGTTCGTCGCCTGCGCCGACAGCTCGTACAGCACGAAGTTCGAGCCGACGGTGATCGTGCCGTCGTCGTCGGTCGACTCGATCTCGAGGTTGGAGATCACGCGCCGCATCGGTGACGGCGGCGTCTGCGCGTAGCGCACACCGGTGAGGAGCTGGCGTACACGCGTCTCGAGCCGGTTGCGGTTGTCGTTGACGAACGAGATGCGGGTGTCAGGGTCGTAGTCGGCCGGTCCCGACGGCACCCAGTAGCGGACGTCGTCGGTCATCAGCGCCAGCCACTCCTCGTAGCGCGACTCGTCGGCCAAGCGCGCCTCGAGGAACAGCAGCTGCTCGACCTCGGCGCGCAGGTCACGATCGTCGCTGACCGTGCTCACGGCAGCATCCATCTCAGCTCGTCGCCATCAGCTCGGCCCAGTGACGCCAGAAACCACGCGTCGTCACCTCGTCGCTGACGTGCCCGATGCGGTCACCGCGGGCGTCGACCTGCTCGCGGTCCATGCCGCGGCTGAGGTCCATCCAGCCTCCACTGTGCCCGAACGCGATCTGCATCCGCTCGGCGGCGGTGGCGTCGTCGGGGAGCAGGAAGCCGGCCGGGCCCATCGCCGCCTCCGACTGGCGGAGCACCCGTCGGTTGAACTCGGGCGACACCCCGCCGAGCAGGAGCGGCGTGTGGTGGTGGACGGTCAGGCCGGGTGCCAACGGATCGATGATGGCGAGGTTCATCTCGCCGAGGAACAGGTTGGGGAAGATCAACGCGTGCGGCGGGCCCTGCCACAGGAGCTCCTCGGCGCGGTCGCTGCCGTGCCTCGCGATCAGCGCCTCGCAGTAGTCGGCGACCTGGCCGCGCTCGACACCGAGCCATGCCAACTGGCGGTCGTAGCCGCGCCAGAACTCGAGCTCGACATGCCCTCGTCCGCGATCGCGTGTCGTCGCCGTGACGACGTTCTCGCCGGCGAGCACCGCGGCTTCGTACTGCGACCCGGGAACGACGCGCCACAACGAGGCGTGCAGGCGGCCGAGGTGGTAGCCGTCGAGGTCGCTCTCGGCCCACATCTTCCAGTTCGAGCTGACCCGCTGGCCGAGCCAGCCAGCACTGATCTGCAGCTCGCCGACGGGTGACAGGTCGCACGCCCAATCGAGCAGCTCGATGCCGCCCGGACCGAGGTGCTCGTCGAGTGACCCGGCGTCACCACTGGCGTTGGCGAACACGAAACCTCGGTAGGACGCAACCTGGCCGGGACGGTTCAGCCCGAGCGTCTCGCGGTCGCTGCACATGCCGCCCGGCTGCGGCACTCCTCGCAACGCGCCGTCAAGTCCGTACGTCCAGCCGTGGAAGATGCACGCGAACGACCCGGTGTTGCCCGACGCGTGCTGGCACAGCGTGACGCCGCGGTGGCTGCACCGGTTGGCCATCACGTGGACGTCGCCCCCGCGATCGCGGACCATGATCACCGGGTCGAGCCCCAGTCGGCGGGTGACGAAGTCGCCCGCCGCAGGCACCTCGGACTCGTGGCCGACGAACACCCAGCCGCTGGTGAAGATCCTCTCCAGCTCGGCCTCGAACACGGCCGGATCGGTGTACGCGAGCCCGTTGACACGTCCCGGCTGCATGAGGTCGTCGGCGCGCAGCTCGCTGGTGATCTGCCCTGTCGGTTCGGTGCCAATAATCGGGCGCATCACCGTGCGACCTCGAGCGTCGCGGGAGATCGGACACCGACCGCGCGCATCGCGAACTGCGTGAGATGTTCGAGCACCTCGGAGCGTTCGTCGCCGGACAGTGGCTGACGGGCGAGCGGGCCGATCAGCACCTCGGAGACGGCGCCGACGAGGGCGGTGCCGCTCGTCGCCGGGTCTTGCCGCTCGAACGCCCCGGTCGCGACACCGTCGGCGACGATCGACGCGAACAGCTTGGCGAGCTCGGCGCGGATCACGAGCCGGAGCACCTCGGCAGCCTCGGTGGTCGGCTCGGCGATCATCGAGTAGGCGAGCCGTCCGGACGCGAGGGCGCGGGTCGCGAACAGCTCGACCGCGGCGACCAACCGGTCGGCCGGCGGACCGTCCGACCGGACGACCGCCGCGACCTCCGCCAACTCGCGGTCGCACGTCTCGCGAACGACCTCGGTGATCAGCTCGTCGCGCGACGGGAAGTGGCGGTACACGGTGCCGACCGCCACGCCGGCCCGGGCGGCGACCGCCGCGATCGCGGCCCCGGTGAGGCCCGACTCGCGCACGACGTCGCGTGCTGCGACGAGGATCGTCGTCCGCGTCCGGGCGTCTCGTTCACTCGCCGCCGCGGTCCGTCGGTACACCATCGCTCAAGAAGTGAACCACAGTTCACTCCTTGCCGGCAACCGCCGCACCGCCGCTTTGGTCACGTTGTTCCCCGTGGGACGCGGAAGGGCGTGACCAAAGCCCTGAGCCGCTCGAGTCGGCGACCAGACGATCAACGGTCCGGCGTCGTGTGAGCCGACTCAATCAAGGTCGTACCACGATCTTGCCGTGGGCGCGGCGCTCGCCGAGATCGGCGATCGCTTGGCCGGCCTGCTCGAGCGGGTAGGCGGCCGACACGTGCGGACGGATCTTGCCCTCGCCCAGCCAGGCGAGCAGCTCGCCGATGTTTGCGCGGTGGCGCTCGGGATCGCGGCCCGTGAACGAGCCGAGGAAGACGCCGACGACCTGGCACCCCTTGAGCAGCACCAGGTTGAGCGGCAGCCGCGGGATCTCACCGGTCGCGAATCCGATCACGAGGAACCGGCCCTCCCACGCCATCGCCCGAAACGCCGGCTCCGTGAGCGCACCGCCCACGGGGTCGTAGCACACGTCGACGCCGTCCTTGCCAGTGAGCTCCTTGAGCCGGCCGCGCAGGTCTTCGGTGGTGTAGTTGATGACGTCGGCAGCGCCGTATTCGAGGCACAGGGCGAGCTTGTCGTCGGTCGAGGCGGCGGCGATCACGCGGGCACCCATGAGCGCGCCGAGCTCGACGGCGGCCAACCCCACTCCGCCCGCCGCCCCGAGTACCAGCAGCGTTTCGCCGGCCTGGAGTTGTCCGCGGTCCTTCAACGCGTAGTGCGACGTTCCGTGGGCGACGAGGAACGCCGCCGCCGCCGTCATGTCGACGCCCTCGGGCACCTCGATCGCGCTCGCCTCGGGGACGAGGACGCGCTCGGCCATCCCACCCCACCCGACGGAACACACGACTCGATCCCCGACGGCCAGGCGTTCGACGTCGGGGCCGACGGCGCTGACCACGCCGGAGATCTCACCGCCGGGGGAGAACGGCAGCTCGGGCTTGAACTGGTACTTGTCCTGGATCATCAGGTAGTCGGGAAAGTTGACGCCGCACGCGTGGACGTCGACGACCGCCTGTCCGGTTCCCGGCACCGGGTCGTCGACCTCGCGCACGACGAGGGCTTCCGGCGGACCGAACTCGGTGCACAGCACTGCTCGCATCGCCGGGAACCTAGGACATCGGGCACCGGCGGGAGCACGTCGGAGCGCCGTGCCGGAGAACGCACCAAGTGGTCGGCCACTGCGAGCGGTAGCGTCGCCACTGATGGATGCGGTGGCGCTCGATGCCGAGCTCTCGATGCTCGCCGACGCCCGGTCGTTCTCCGGCGTAGTGCGCGTCGACGGGCCCGGCGGGCCGTGGTTCGCCCAGGCCTACGGCCTCGCCAGCCCGACGTGGGGCGTGCCGTGCACGTTGCACACGCGGTTCGATACGGCGTCGATCACGAAGCTGTTCACGGCCGTGGCGACGATGCAGCAGATCGAGGCCGGCGCGTTCGCGCTCGATACGTCCGTCATCGACTACCTCGGGCTGTCGGGTACGCACATCTCGCGGGACGTCACGACGTACCACCTCCTGACGCACACATCCGGAATCGGCGACGACGCCGACGAGGAGGCTGGCGAACGGTACGAGGACCTGTGGGTCGACAAACCCAACTACGCGGTCACCGAGACGGATCACTTCCTCCCGAACTTCGTCGACAAAGCGCCGAACTTCGCGCCTGGAGAGGGGTGCCGGTACTGCAACGTCGGCTACGTCCTCCTCGGTCTCATGATCGAGCGGGCGACGGGGCAGTCGTACCGCGAGTATGTGACCGAGCGGGTCTTCGCCGCCGCCGGCATGACTCGCGCCGGCTTCTTCCGGATGGATGTCGTCGAGGCCGACGTGGCCGAGGGCGTCGATCCGATCCTCGACGCCGACGGCAACGTCACGGGATGGCGCCGCAACATCTACTCCTACCCACCGATCGGTTCGCCCGACGGTGGTGCGCACGTCACGGCTGACGACTTGATGCGGTTCTTCGCCGCCGTGCGCAACGGACGCCTCCTGGGATCCGACTCGGTGGAGGCGATGACTACACCGAAGGTGCGTCACAGTGACCGGCCACCCGGCGAGCACCTGATCGGATTCGGCTTCGAGTTCGAGACCGATGCCGAGGGCAAGGTGCGCTCGATGTGGAAGGAAGGCATCAATGTCGGCGCCAGCGGCATGCTGCGGCACTATCCGAGCCGCGACCTCACCGTGGTGGTGTTGAGCAACATGGAAGAAGGGGCCTGGGAGCCGCTGCGGATCATCGATCGTCTGGTCGAGATCTGAGCCGGCGGTCGTGGCGCGCGCGGTCGAGCCCGCGACGACGGCGTCACGAGCGTTCCGCCACCGGCTGACGGCCGACGCCCGAAGGGTGCTCCTCGCCAGGGCATGTCGCGGCTTCGCCGACGGCCTGGCGAGCGTCGTGTTGCCGGCGTACCTCGGCCTGCTCGGATTGACGGCCGGGCGCATCGGCGCGATCGCCACGTTCACGCTCGTCGGATCGGCGATCGCGACGATGGCGACCGCGTTCCTCGGCGACCGATGGTCTCGCCGGCATGTCCTGCTCGGCGCTTCGGTCGTGATGGTCGGAACCGGCCTCGGCTTCGCGGTCGCCGACACGTTCTGGTTGCTCGCGGTCGTGGCAGTGATCGGCACGTTGAACCCGTCGGCCGGCGATGTGAGCGTGTTCCTGCCGACCGAGCAATCGCTGCTGCCCCAGACCGTGCCCGACCGCGATCGGACCGCGCTGTTCGCGCGTTACGCGCTCGCCGGCTCGCTGCTCGGGGCTGTCGGCTCGCTCGCGGCCGGTGTCCCGGAACGGCTGGTGGAGGCCGACGTCGTGTCGGACCTCACGGCCATGCGATGGGTGTTCGTCGCCTACGCGTCGGTCGGCGTCGTGACGCTGGTCGTGTACCGCGGGCTCACGCCGGCCGTCGAGCCACCGCCGGCGGAGCGCCGAGGGCTCGGGAGCTCACGACCGATCGTGCTGCGGCTGTCGGCGTTGTTCAGCCTCGACTCGTTCGCCGGCGGGTTCACCGTGCAGACGATGATCGCGCTCTGGTTGTTCCTCCGCTTCGACCTGTCGATCGCGGTGACTGGCGTGGTGTTCTTCTGGACCGGTCTGCTGACCGCCGCCTCGATGCTGTTGTCACCAGTGGTCGCGGCGCGGGTCGGGCTGATCCGCACGATGGTGTTCACCCACCTTCCTGCGAACGTCTTCCTCGTGTCGGCAGCCTTGATGCCGAACGCGACCACGGCGATCGTCTGCCTGTCGCTGCGCGCGCTCCTGTCCACGATGGACGTGCCCGCCCGGACGTCGTACGTGATGGCCGTGGTGGCGGCCGAGCACCGCCAGGCCGCGGCGGCGGTCACCAACGTGCCGCGCAGCCTGGCGTCGGCGGCGGGGCCGGTGCTCGCCGGGGCGATGCTCGCCCGATCGACGTTCGGATGGCCGTTGATCGTCGCCGGATCACTCAAGATCTGCTACGACCTGATGCTCCTCCGGGCGTTCGGATCGATCCGCCCGCCGGAGGAGGAAGAACGCATCTTCACGGCGAAACGGAACGATCACTGACCCAGTTGCCGTGGAACAGATGCCTGCGGGTTCCCTGCATCGGCAGCGGGAGCAACTCGGGGCTCGGGATAGCGTGCGCTGTGGACTTCCGCATCCTTGGACCGCTCGAGGTCGTCGGCGACGACGGCCGGGCGATCGAGGTGCGGGGCGCGAAGGTCAGGTTGCTGCTCGCGGTGTTGATCGTCAGGGCGCCGCGAGTGGTGTCGGCAGCCACGCTCATGGATGTGCTGTGGCGCGATGACCCGCCTCGATCGGGGGCCAACGCATTGCAAGCGCAGATCTCGAAGTTGCGCCGACTGTTCACCGAGGCGGACGGACCGACCGGTGGCGACCTGCTACGGACCCATCCGACCGGGTACTCCCTGAGCGTCGATTCGGACCACATCGACGCCGGACGATTCAGCCGTCTTGCCGATGCTGGGCGCGACCTCCAGATGGCCGGCAACCTGCACGTGGCGGTCGAGACGTTCAACGAAGCCCTGTCGTTGTGGCGGGGTGCTGCACTCGACGAGTTCGAGGGCGACGACGCGATCGACATCGAACGGGTCCGACTCGGCGAGGATCGGCTGGCCTGCCTCGAGGATCGTCTCGACGCCGAGCTCGCGCTCGGCCGGCACGACGCGCTCATCGGTGAGCTCGAGGCGTCGGTCACTCAGAACCCGGGTCGTGAGCGGCTCTGGGCTCAGCTGATGACGGCGTTGTATCGGGCAGGCCGTCAGACCGATGCCCTCGCCGCGTTCAAGTCGGCTCGCACCCGGTTGATCGACGAGTTCGGTATCGAACCCGGCCCGGCTCTGCACGCAGTCGAGTTGGCGATCCTCGAGCAGACGATCGAGCTGCCGGCGACCAGTCGTCCCGACCGTCCACCGCCTACCAACATCCATCCGGACCTCGCTGCGTGCGTCGGCCGCGAAGCGGAGATCGCCGACATCGTGCGGATCCTCGACGATCGCAGGTTGGTCACACTCGTCGGGCCGGGTGGCGTGGGCAAGACCCGCGTCGCGATCGAGGCGGCGACGAGAGCCCGCGCCCGATGGCCTGACGGAAGCTGGCTGATCGAGCTCGATCCACTCACCGGCGACGGTTCGGTGGTGCGCGCGCTCAGCTCCCGTTTCGCTTCCCGGTTGGGTGGGGAGAACAGTCAGCTCGACCGCGATGCCCCGCTCCTCGACCAGCTGGTCGCCGGCCTCGAATCGGCGCAGACCCTCATCGTGCTCGACAACTGCGAACACGTCCTGGACGAGGCGGCTCGCGTCGTCGACCGGCTCGTCAGGCAATGCCCGGGCGTCCGCGTGCTGGCCACGAGCCGGCAGGCACTCGGCATCACCGGTGAGGCAGTGCGGCCGCTCGATCCGCTGCTACTCGACGATGCGATCGAGCTGTTCGCCACCAGGGCGGCCGACGCGTCGGGCACGTTCGAGATCGACGACGTTCGCCAGGTCGTGTCCGACATCTGTGAACGTCTCGATCAGCTCCCCCTGGCGCTCGAGCTGGCGGCGGCCCGCACCCGGGCGTTCACACCGGAGCACCTGCTGACGCAGTTGAACGACCATCTGCGAGTGGCCCCCGCAGCTCATTCTGCGCGCCCTGAGCGACACAAGGCGCTGCGGTCGACCGTCGAATGGAGCTACAACCTCCTGTTCGACGACGAACGTCGCCTGTTCGCCAGGCTCTCCGTCTTCGCCGGGAGTTTCACACGCGCGGCAGCCGAGGCCGTGTGCTCCGACGAACAACTCGCCGGCGACGACCTGGTCGATGCGCTCGTCCACCTGGTCGACAAATCGCTGCTCACGATGGACCCGGTAGCCGGGCGTTTCCGACTCCTGCAGACGGTGGCGGAGTTCGCCGCGGAACGGCTCGAGGCGACCAGCGAGACGAGTGTGCTGCGGGATCGGCACCTGGCATGGATGGCGGACTTCACGGACGGCGCAACAGATGGGATTCGCGGGCGCCAACAGCGAGCGTGGTTCGACGCCTTGCACCACGAAGGACCCAATCTGCGCAAGTGCCGGCAATGGGCCCTCACGGACGGTGACCCCGTCACGGGCCTGCGCGTCGCCACGAACGTCGGCTGGTACGCATTCGTCGGTGCGCGTGTCCCCGAGCCTGCGGAAGCGCTCATCGCGCTGTCGGAGCGGGCGACGCATGCCGATGCCACGCTGCGCTGTCGAGCGGCGATGTACATCGGGCTCCTCGGCCATCAACCGGATCAGTGCCTCGAACACGCGCTCCGAGCAGTCGAGTCGGCCCGCCTCATCGCGGACCCGGTTCTCTTCTGCGAATGCGCCGTTCAAGCGGCGATGCCCCTCGCGGCCCGACATGGCCGGATCGACGAAGCACTCGCCCTCGTGGCCGAAGCGCGCCGAGCGTTGACCGATGTGGACGATCCATGGGGGCTGGCGCACATCGATGCTGCCGAAGGGATGATCGCGTTCGTGGCCAGCGATCTCACCGCCGCCGCGGCGGCGTTCGCCCGATCCGCCGCCGCCTACCACGCGGCTGGGGATCCCGGCACGGCAGGGCTCTCCGAGCTCCGCCTGACCGAGATCGAGGAACTGGCCGGACGGTTCGACGACGCCAAGGCGACCGCGTTGCGGGCACTCCGCACCAGTCGCGACTCCGGCCTGCTCAGCTCGTTGCTGTTGACGGCCCGATTGTCGTGGTTCGCACTTCGTGAGGACGATGTCGACCAGGCGCTCGCGCTCGGGCTCGACGCGCTCTACGAAGCGCACCAGCCGTGCACTCCGCCGGTTCGGGCGGGCGCGCTGCTGGCGACCGGCGCCGCCCACGCCCGGGCGGGAGACCACGAGATCGCCGCCGTCGAATTGGCGGAGGCGGTCGCCGTGTACGAACGGTTCGGGCTGACGCGCCTGCTCGCGCTGGCGCAGGCGCAGCTCGGCGATCTCGCTGGACGGACGGGCGACGTCGACGCGGCGCGCGACCTGTACCGGTCCGCCGTGCGGAGGGCGATGGCGATCAAGATGCCGTGGTTGACGAGTCACGCGCTGGTCGGCCTGGCGAGGACGATGCTGGCCGTCGATGACGCAGCGCGAGCGCGTGCGATTCTCGACATCGTCGCTGATGTCAACGCCGCGTTCGCGATCCAGGCAACCGAAGCGGAGGCGTCCGAGTTGGTGCTTCTCGGCGAACGTGCCGGACGTGCGCCCGCGGGCCCGATCGCCGACGCGACCGGATGGGACTGGGCCATCGCCGAGGAGAGGCTCGTGGTGAGCTTCGTCTGACAGGTGGCGGCAAGTCGACCGCGACGTGCTCCTGAAACTGGCGCTCATCCGCGTCGAAGGACTCCCGCTCGAGGGCGCGTTCGCTCGCGCTGTCGAGGACTCCGTGAGGGCCGGACGGATTGACTGGCGGGGTTTCAGCCCGCTGAGCTGGGCGGCGGCGCCACTGAGCGGTCGCTGACCCAGTTGCCGTGGAAGCCGAACGGAACTCGCTGGGGGAGCGGGACGCGGGCGACGTACCCGCGGTCGAAGTCCTGGGCGTCGAGCACGACGAACTCGGCCTGGTCGGTCGACAAGTCGTGCACGAACGTGACGAGCCAGCCGTCGTCCTCGGCCGTGGTGTCGGGCCGCCCGACGAACACCGGCTCCCCGGCGGCGCGGGTCGGGCCGTGGTCGAACAGCTGGCGGGTGCCCGTCGTGAAGTCGTGCTTGAGCGTCGGCCACCCGACGCGGGGGTCGGTCGACGGCTGGGCGCAGTAGCCGTAGCGGTGTGGCTTGCCGGAGAGCGAGCCGCGGTGACGCGGGAACTCGTTCGACGTGTCGTCGACCACGTCGACCGACATCGTGCGTGTCGTCGGGTTGATCGTCCACCGTTCGAGGCGGGCCATGCCGCCGTCGCCGAACGGCCCGAGCAGATCCTTGGCGAACATCACGTCGTAGACGCACAGGTCGATCACGACAGAACCGTCGGCAGCGTCGTACGCGTTGAGCGGATGGAACGAGTAGCAGAGCGGAGCATCGACCCACACGATGTCGGCGGCATCACCATCGCGGGGCAACAACCCGACCCGGTTGCCGTAGTCAGGGTTCCACCGGAACGGGAAGCGGCCCGCGAACGCCAGGTCGAGGTCGACGGTGCAGGGCTGGTCGTAGACGACTGCGAAGCGTTGCGTCAGCGACATGTCGTGGAGCATCGTCATCCCTGGCAACGCGATGTCGAGCGTGCGACGCACCTTGCCGTCGTTGCCCACCACGACGTATTGCACGTGGTCGAGCCATTCGGCCCAGGCGTAGACCATCGCGTGCATCTCACCGGTGTCGGGATCGACCTTGGGGTGGGCGGTGAATGCGCCGGGCAGGGTGCCGTTGAAGTCGTTGCGCCCGACGGTCTCGAGCTCGTAGGTGAGCTCGACCGGACAGCCACCGGCCTCGACCATCGCCCAGGTGGCGCCGGCGAAACCGCCGACGTTGGTGTTGGGCCCGAGCGGGCTGTCGTTCCAGTTCCGGCCGGGGATGTCGGGCTGGCCACGGAACTCGGCGACGGTCCTCGATCCGACGTACCGATTGCGGTACCACTCGGCCTTGCCGTCGAGCAGTCGGATGCCGTGCACCATGCCGTCGCCCATGAACCAGTGGTGCGCCGTCTGGTCGGGCGGCGCGATCGGGTTGGGGCCGTTGCGGAGGTAGCGGCCACACAGGTCGGCGGGCAACTCGCCGATCACCGGCAGATCGAACGCCGTGATCTCCTCGGTCACCGGTGCGTAGTTGTCGGCCAGGTAGCGGTTGCCGACGCCGCCGCTCGTGTCGGCGTGGGTGCTGGGCTCGGTCTGCGTCATGGCAACGGCTCCTTGTGTGGCGGTACTGGCGTAACTTTGTTACAGGTGTAACTTAGTTACGTGGCGACCGAGAAGTCAACCCCCGATCAGCGCACCGCGATACTGCGGGCCGCGATCGGCATCGTGCAGGGCGAAGGCGCGGGCGCGCTCACGGTTCGCAACGTCGCCGCCGCCGCCGGGTGCTCGACGACGGGCGTCTACACGTACTTCGGGGGCAAGGACGGCCTCGTCGACGCGATCTTCGTCGACGGGTTCGAGAAGTTCGACGCGGCGCTCGCGGCCGCCGCCGATCAACTCGGCCCGTTGGACGTCTTGTACGCCACGGGCGAGGCGTATCGGTCGTGGGCGCTCGCCAACCCGACGCAATACCAGGTGATGTTCACCCGTGCCGTCCCGGACTTCCTCGCGACCGAGGCCGCGTTGGCGCGGGCGTCGCAGTCGTTCGACGCCCACGTCGCACGCGTCGCCCGAGCGATCGACTCGGGGGACCTCGCCGAGCACGACGCGATAGAAGTCGCGATGCACGTCTGGGCGACCGTCCACGGCTACGTGATGCTCGAGTTGATGCAGATGCAACCACCGATCGCCCCCGCCCCGTCGTCGACCTACACCGCCGGCCTCGCCCGGGTCTTCAACGGCCTCCGACCAATCCCATCTCGTGAAGTTTCGGCGCCGTAGGGACGCCGAAACTTCACGAGATCAGGGATGACTGGGGGTCAGGCGGCGGCTTTTTCGAGGATGTGGACGCCACACGCCGAGCCGAGGCCGATCACGTGGGCGAGGCCGACCTTGGCGCCTTCGATCTGACGGTCGCCGGCCTCGCCGCGCAGGTGGTGGCAGACCTCCCAGATGTTGGCGATCCCGGTCGCCGCGATCGGGTGGCCCTTCGACTGCAGGCCGCCCGACACGTTCACCGGCGTCGTGCCGTCACGCCACGGTGCGCCTGACTCGAAGAAGTCGACGGCACCACCTTCTGGGCACAGCTGCAAGTTGTCGTAGTGCACCAGCTCGGCGGTGGCGAAGCAGTCGTGGAGCTCGACCAGGTCGAGGTCCTCGGGTCCGATGCCTGCCTTCTCGTACGCCTGCGTGGCGGCGATGCGGGTGAGCGTGTTGACGTCGGGGAGGACTTGGCACGCCTCTTGCCACGGGTCGCTCGTGAGCACCGAGGCCGACACCTTGATGGCTCGGCGCTGCTGCTCACCCGACAGCGTCTTGAGCTTGGCGTCGCTGACCACGACCGCGGCCGCGGCACCGTCGCAGTTGGCCGAGCACATCGGGCGCGTGTTCGGATAGGCGATCATCATGTCGTTCATGATCTCGTCGAGCGTGAAGCGCTTGCTGTAGGCGGCGAGCGGGTTGAGCGTCGAGTGCGAGTGGTTCTTCTCGCTGATCCTGGCGAACAGCTCGAACGTGGCACCGCCGTACTTGTGGCCGTACTCCATGCCGACCTGGGCGAACGTGCCCGGCATCGCGTCGGTGCCGACCCGGCCGTCGGTCGGCGCGACCGCGCCGAAGCGACCCTTCGGGGTCCACGTCTTGCCGTCGGTCTTCGGCGTGCCGCCACCACCGAGGAGGCCGGCACCGGCCAGCTTCTCGACGCCGACGGCGAGGCCCATGTCGCACTCGCCGGCCTTCACCGCCATGATCGCGGTGCGCAGTGCGGTCGCGCCGGTCGCGCACGCGTTGGCCACGTTGTAGACGGGGATCCCGGTCTGGCCGATCTGCTTCTGCAGACGCTGACCCATCCCGGAGTTGGCCTCCATCAGACAACCGGCGGCGAGCACGCCGATGTCGCGCATCGTCACGCCACCGTCGGCGAGGGCGGCCATCGCGGCCTCGGCCGCGAGGTCGACGGTGTCCTTATCAGGGTGCTTGCCGAACTTCGTCATCTTGATGCCGAGGATCCAGATGTCGTCACTGGCCATGGTGGTGCTCCTTACGTGTTCGCTGAGTCACTGAGTTCGCTGCGTTCGTTGCGTGGCCGGGCTCGAGTTATTGGGGCTCGAAGCCGTAGCCGATGGCCTCGACACCGTCGTCGTCGGTGCCGAGCGAGTAGGTGGCGAGCCGGACCTTCATCCCGAGCGCGACGTGCTCGGGATCGGGCTCGACGTTGATGAGGTTGGCGCGCACGCTGGTGCCGTCGCAGTCGACCACGGCGGCGACGAACGGAACCGGCACACCGGGCGCGGCCAACGTGACGATCGTGAACGAGCGCACCTCACCGTGGGTGCCGATCGGGACATCGCGGAACTCGGTGGCGAAGCACGACGCGCACGCGTTGCGCCGATCGAAGAAGCGGGCGCCGCAGGCGGTGCACTCGTGGGCCACGAGGTGCGGCTCGTCGCCGAGCACGAGGTAGTCGACCAACGGGATCTGGTTCGTCATCGTCGCGAACCGTACCGGCGTCGGCGGGCGTCGGGAGATTCGGACCCCTCCAGCCGGCGAAGCCCACCGAAGGTCCGGCGCGGTACGGTGCCGGCGATGGACGTCGAGGTCACCCGTCAGGGCCCGATCGCGACGCTGTGGCTCAACCGCCCCGACAAGCGCAACGCCGTGACGATCGAAATGTGGCGGGCGATGACGGAACAGTGCGCGGTCCTCGCCGACGACCCGACGGTGCGAGTTCTCGTCGTGCGTGGCACCGGCGATCACTTCTGCGCCGGCGCCGACATCGCGGCGTTGGGAACCGTCGACAACGAGGCCCTCCTCATCGCCAACCACGCCGCCGACGCTGCCCTGGCGACGTTTCCCAAGCCGACGATCGCGTTCATCGCCGGGTCCTGTGTCGGTGGTGGCGCCGAGATCGCGATCGCCTGCGACCTGCGGGTCGCCGACACGACGGCACGGTTCGGCATCACGCCCGCCCGGTTGGGTCTGCTCTATCCGACGTTCGCCCTCGAGCCCGCAGTCCGTCTCGTCGGAGTTTCGGCGGCGAAGCACCTGTTGTACTCGGCGGAGCTCATCGATGCCGGCCGGGCATTGCGGATCGGGCTCGTCGACGAGGTGCACGAGCCGGCAGCCGCCGTCGAGCGCCTCGACGCACTGACGCAACTGCTCGCCGAACGGTCGCTGCTGACCCAATGCGGGAGCAAGGAGATGGTCGATTCGATCGTCGAGCACGGGTTCGTCACCGACGAGATCGACCGCCGCTGGCGGGCGCAGGTGGCGCACAGCACCGATCGGGCGGAGGGGATCGCGGCGTTCCTCGAGCGCCGCCAACCGAGGTTCACGTGGACGGGCGCCGTCTCCGAAGGCGCAGGGGGAGATCAATGACATGAACGACACCGAAGCGATCGACCTCGCGCTGCTGATCTTCCGTTGCGGTATCGGCGGCGTGATGCTCGCCCACGGGATCAACCACATCATCGGTGGTGGCAAGATCGCCGGCACCGCTCGCTGGTTCGAGTCGCTCGGGATGCGACCTGGCATCGTCCACGCCTGGCTCGCCAGCCTGACCGAGGTCGGCGCCGGCGTGTTGTTGGTGATCGGGTTCCTGACGCCGTTCGGCGCGGCCGGCGTCGTGGGCGTGATGCTCGTGGCCTGGATCACCAACCACCTCCGCAACGGGTTCTTCATCTTCCGGCCGGGGGAGGGGTGGGAGTACGTGATGACGCTGACGCTCGCCGGCCTCGCGATCGGCGTCGTCGGTCCCGGCGGCTGGTCGCTCGACGACGCCGTCGATCTGCGCGACGACCTGGTTGGTGTCACCGGCTTGCTCATCACGCTGATCGCCGGCGCCGGCGGCGCGGCCGCGCTGCTGGTCGCGTTCTGGCGACCCCCGCCGAAGGAGAAGTAGCCCTCAAACCCGATCTGTCTGCTTCAGACTGCGCGCCGGCACGTTTGAAGCAGACAGAACGGGGTTTCTGGGGTGGTGAGTACGGTGGGCATGGTGGAGGTACGTCTGCTCGGCCAGCTCGAGGCCGTGAGCGACGACGGATCGCCGGTGACGATCAGAGGGGCGAAGCTGCGGTCGCTCGTGGCGATCCTGGCGCTGCATCGCGGCGAGCCGGTGAGCGCCGAGCGGCTGATCGACGACCTCTGGGGCGACGCGCCGCCTGGCAATCCGACCAACGCGCTCCAGGCCAGCGTGTCGCAACTGCGGCGGGCGTTCGGGGCGGCGAACATCGTCACGTCCGACGCCGGCTACGCGCTCGCGATCGCGCCGGATGATCTCGACACCGTCCGGTTCGAGCGCCTCGTCGCGGACGGACGTCGCCAGCTCCTCGCCGGCGACGCCGCCGTTGCGTCGAGGACGCTGCACGCCGCGCTGGCGTTGTGTCGCGACGAGGCGCTGATCGAGTTCGCGTATGCCGAGTTCGCGCTCGGCGAGCGGGCGCGGTTGGAGGAGTTGGCGCTGTCGGCGGTCGAGACCCGGATCGAGGCCGATCTGGCATTGGGTCGCCACGGCGAGGTGACCGGCGAGTTGGAGGCGCTCTGCCAGCGCCACCCGTTGCGCGAGCGATTGTGGGAGTTGTCGATGCTGGCGCTCTATCGCGCGGGCCGGCAGGCCGATGCGCTGCGGGCGTTCGCGGATGCGCGTACTGCGCTGGTCGAAGAGCTCGGTCTCGATCCGGGTCCTGGTTTGAAGGAGCTGGAGGCCCGAGTGCTGGCCCACGATCCCGGCCTCGATGCGCCGGCCGAAGAGCGCCTGCCGGCTGCCGCGGCCGGATCACCGGTCGGCAACCTGCGCGAGTCGCTCACGACGTTCGTCGGCCGCGATGACGACCTGGCGCGGCTCGTCGACGTCACTCGGACGCGGCGACTGGTGACGCTGATCGGCCCTGGCGGGGCCGGCAAGACCCGCCTCGCGGTGGAGACCGCGGCGACCCTGCAACCCGACTATCGCGACGGTGCGTGGCTGGTCGAGCTGGCGGCGGTTCGCGATCCGAAGGCCGTCGCCGGCGCCATCGCCTCGACACTCGGCGCCGTCGGCCCGGGCGCAGTGGCCGACGCGGACGTGTCCACGACACCGGTGCTCGGCCTCCTGGTCGGCCATTTGCGCGGTCGATCACAGGTGATCGTGCTCGACAACTGTGAACATGTCGTCGCCGCGGCCGCGACCGTCGTCGAGGCCCTGCTCGGCGAGATCCCTCATTTGCTCGTGATCGCGACGAGCCGCGAGCCACTCGGCGTCCCCGGCGAGGCCCTGTTCCCCGTCGGCGGTCTCGACGTCGAAGCGGCGGTCGAGTTGTTCGCCGACCGCGGCTCGGCGGTGCGCACCTCGTTCACGATCGACGCTGACAACAGGCCGGTCGTCGCCGAGTTGTGCCGTCGCCTCGATCATCTGCCGCTCGCGTTGGAGCTCGCGGCGGCCCGGCTACGGGTGTTGCCGCTCACGCAACTCGTCGGTCTGCTCGACGATCGGTTCCGCGTGCTGACGGGTGGGAGTCGCACGGCGTTGGCCCGCCACCAGACGCTGCGCGCCGTCGTCGACTGGAGTCACGACCTGTTGTTCGACGACGAACGGCGGCTGTTCGCGAGGCTCTCGGTGTTCACGGGCGGCTGCGGCCTCGATGCCGTCGAAGCGGTGTGTTCCGACGACGAGCTCGATCAGGGCGAGGTCCTCGACCTCCTCAGCCGGCTCGTCGACAAGTCGTTGGTCGCCGCCGAGTTCGACGAGTCGGGCGACGTGCGCTACTCGCAGCTGCAGACGCTCTGGGAGTACGGACGTGAGCGTCTCGCCACGTCTGGCGAGGCCGACGCAGTGCGCGATCGTCACGCGCGGTGGTACCTGTCGGTGAGTCGCGACGCGCGCGACGGCCTCCGTGGCGAACACGGCCTCGTGTGGCGGGCGCGAATCTCGGCGGAGCTCGCCAACCTGCGCGGCGCGCTCGACTGGTACATCGCGCGCGGCGACGCCACCTCGGCGCTCTCGTTGACCACCGGGCTGGCCTGGGTCTGGCACCAACGCAGCGACTATCAGCAGGGTGCTCGCTGGCTCGAGGATGCATTGCGAGTGGAGGGCGACGTCTCGCCCACATTGCGCGCCGCGGCCAATGTGTGGCACGCCTTCTGCAGTGCCTGGATCACGGGTCCAGCGGTCGCCCTGGCCGAGGCGCGTCCGGCGATCGACGTCCTGCGCGACGGGTCCGACCCCCAACGCTTGGTGGATGCGTTGCTGATTCTCGGCGAGTTGCTCAACCGCAATGGCGACATCGCCACGACCCCCGTCGTGCTGGCCGAGGCGCGGCCGATCCTCGATGCGCTGGGCGACCGCTGGGGGATGGCTGCGCACGAGCTCCTCGCCGCCGGATATCTGGCACTGATGGGCGAGCTCGACGCCGCGGAGGCCGCGGTCCGGGCCTCGGTCGAGGGGTTCCAGGCGATCGGTGAACAGTTCCTCGTCGTCGAAAGCCTCGGCATGCAGGCCGGCGTGGCTGAGGCGCGAGGCGACCTGGAACAAGCCGCCGATGCCTACGGGCAACTGCTCGAAGGGTCTCGGGTGTCCGGCCTGGCGAACCTCGTCCCGATGTGGCTCATCCGGCTCGGCGCACTGCGCGCCCGCCAGGGCGACGACGCGGCTGCCGAGCAGCTGTTCGCCGAATCAGTCGCCCGCAGCAGCACCGAGCCGATGAGAAGGGCCATGGGTCTCATCGGGCTGGCCGGCGCGACCCGCCGTCTCGGCGACACCGAGTCCGCGCGCACGTGGCTCGAGCAGGCTGCCGCCGAGTGCGAGTCGGTCCGCAACGACGATGGTCGTACGGCCGTGCTCACGGCGTGGTGCTGGTGGGCGCTCGCCACTGGCGACCTCGAGGCGGCGGCCGAGTACGCCGAACAGGCGTGCCGCCTGGCGTCGCACGACGACCCGTCGATGCCGGCCTCGGCCCAGACCGCGGCGGCCGCCGTCGCCGCCGTCGCGTCCGGTTCCGATGCCGACATCGAGCGGTTTGCCTCGGTCGTCCAGCAGCGCAACGGCATCGCCGCGGGACGCTTCGCGGTCATCCTGGTCGGCGCGATCGGGTCGACACTCGACCAACCCGACGTCGCCTCCCTGTGCCGCGAACTCGTCACCGGCTGACCCGTCCCGATCCCCATCGCAAAACGTGACCTGTCTGCTTCAGACTGCGCGTCGCCTCGTCTGAAGCAGACAGAACGGGATTTTTCCGGTGCCGAGTACCGCACGCTGGGCTCGAGGCCGACTCAGCGGCGGCTCAGCCCCCGTTCAGCGCGACGCCGGATGCTGGTGTCATCAGAGAAGACGCCAGCCGAGGAACCCCGACGTGACACAACCGAACGATCTCCCCCCAACCCCAGCCGCCCCGCCCCGACTCTCGGCGGAGGTGAGCGACGAACATGGCAGACCCCTGACCACGAACGCGACTGCCGCCGCCTGGTACCGCGTCGCGCAGCGCAGTCTGGTCGACGATGCCGGACCGGACCCGGCGCTGCGCCGAGCGCTGGAGGCTGACCCCACGTTCGCCGTCGCGGCCTCCGACCTGCTCGCCGTCGCCACCTCCGAGACGCCAACCGTCGAGCCGGCACGCCCGTCGACGACGTGGGAACGTCACCATTGCGAGATCGTCGCCGAGGCCCAGCGCGACGTCGGGCGCGCGTCCGGCATCTTGCGCGAGCACCTCGCCGCCGTCGGCTGCGACCCGTTGGCGGTGCACATCGTGTTCAGTGCGCTCCGGTCGACGCCCTGCGGGGACCATTCGCGCTGTGCCGACCTCGCCGATCTGATCGCGTCGATGCCTGATTGCCATCCACCAGGCGCCACATCGAGCGACGACGCCTGCGCCACCGAACATTGACCCGCCGACACGAGCGCCATCACGTTGACTCGATCGTCGGGCTAGCTCTCGAGCTCGATGATGTCGCCGTAGACGCGCGTCGCATGGAGGCGCATGACGACCCGCTCTTCTGCGACCTGTTCGGCGAGGAACGCCGCCTCGGCCGCGGCGTCGGCCTGGGGAAAGATCGCGAGTAGCTCGCGACCGGTCGCGTCGCCGGGCTCGGTGGAGATCGGCGACAGCTCGACATCGCCTTCGGCGACCACGAACGACCACTTGTCGGGACCCTCGACGAACAATGCGCCGCGAGGATTGCTCGCCGCGTTCTTGGTCTTCGCGCGATGGGCCCGGGTGCTGACGCGAATCACCTGGGTGTCGGGATCCCAGGCGTAGATCACGGTCGACAGGTGTGGGTATCCGCCGGGGTTGACGGTCGCGAGGACGCCGGTGGTGCGGGCGGCGAGATGCCCGAGCCGCTCGTCGTCGCGGAGTGCGCGGAGCGGCGGCCGCTGCTCGAAGATCGCCGCGTCCTTGTCGCTGATGCCGTTCGTGGACTCCATGTCGTGCTCCTTTGTCGTGCTGTGTCGGTTGCGTGGGTCCGCTCGCGGTATGATCCGGAGGCTGCCTCCGAATATACGGAGGATCCCTCCGCTTTCCAACCTGCGAGCCACGCCGATGACGCCATTTCCCACCGCCCCAGCCCGTGCCCTGCGATCCGACGCCCAGCGCAACCGTGAGCGCCTGCTCGAAGTGGCCCACGCGGCGTTCGAGGAGCACGGCGTCGACGCGTCCCTCGATGACGTCGCCCGACGCGCCGGCGTCGGTATCGGCACCCTCTACCGGCACTTCCCGAACCGCGACGCGTTGATCGAATCGCTCATCTGGGCCGACATCGAGCGGCTCGTCGCGCTCGCCGAGGAGCTCGTCGCCGACGACGTGGCAGACGGACTCGAACGATGGCTCGGCGCCGTCGTCCGTCATGGCATCACCTACCGCGGTCTCGCCGACTCACTCGTCGCCGCGTCCGGCGCTGCAACGGTGCTCGGTGGGTTGTGCGACAGGCTCCACGGTGCCGGCGCGGCGGTCGTTGGGCACGCGCAGCGTCGCGGTGCAGTGCGATCCGATATCGACCCCGCCGACGCCGTCGACATGACAGCGGCAATCGCCTCGATCACCGAGCGCGACGCGGACGACGGGCGGCGTCGCCGGTTGCTGCAGATCGCGATCGACGGCCTGCGCACATCGAGCTGAGACGGTCGCGCGCCACGGCTCGCGTAGCGTGCACGGCATGGACTCTTCGGACGAGCTGGTCGAACTCGAGCAACGCGGCTGGGAGGCATTGTCGACCGAAGGTGCAGGTGGCACGTTCTACGCGGAGATGCTCGATGACGAACCGATCATGTTGTTGCCAGGGGGAATGGTCTTGACCGACCGCGCCGCAATGGTCGAAGCGATGTCCGGTCCACCATGGAAATCGTTCCGGCTGGAAGATCCCACGGCGCGGATGCTGACCGACGATTCGGGGATCGTCGCGTACGGCGTGGTGGCCCGACGACCGGACGGCGACGAGTACACGGCACTGATGTCGAGTGTCTACGTGCGTCGCGAAGCAGGCTGGAGACTCGCCTTCCACCAGCAAACGCCGCGCTGAATTTGCGTCCGTCGAAGCGGCTGGCGCCGCCGACGGACGAACCGGGTGTGTTCGCCTCTGAACGACGCGGTCCGTATTCGCGGGATCAGTCTCCTGAACCGTCGAGTGGTGCCCGGAGCCAGGCGACCATCTGGCGGACGACCTCGTAGGCAGCCAGGCGGGCGTCGGTCGTGTCGGCCGCCTCGGCGTCGGCGAACGTCGCCCACATGCGTTCGATGATCGACGGCCCGGCGCTGAGCAGCGACTCGGCTCCCGCCGAGGCCCACCGTGCGAGCACGTATCGAACGAGCGCTCCGACGGGGATCCCGGTCGACTCGCTCAGCGTCGCGAGTGTCGTGAGTGGATCGAGCATCGTGTACAGCGCCACATCGGCCTTGAAGTTCGCGTCGGGGTCGTCGTCGGACCAGGGACCCGTCCACCGGACCAGCTCGATCGTCTGTGAAGGGTTGGGCTGCGGTTCGGTCATCGGCTCATGCTCGCGCTCCGGACGTGGCGTATGTTCCGCCGATGGACACGCTTCGCACACCCGACGACCGTTTCGCGGCGCTGCCCGGATACTCGTTCGCCCCGCACTACACCGACGTCGCCGACGGGGACGGCGGCGCGCTGCGCGTCCATCACATCGACGAGGGGCCAGTGGACGCGCCGCCCGTGCTGCTCCTTCACGGCGAGCCGTCGTGGAGTTACCTGTACCGCAGGATGATCCCGATCCTCGTCGATGCGGGCCTTCGGGCGGTCGCCCCCGACCTGGTCGGTTTCGGTCGATCGGACAAGCCGACTCAGCGCACGGACTACACGTACCAGCGACACGTCGACTGGATGACGAGCTGGCTCGAAGCGGTCGACCTCCGCGACGCGACACTCGTTGGCCAGGACTGGGGTGGCCTGATCGGTCTGCGACTCGTCGCCGAGCATCCAGATCGATTCGCACGCGTCGTCGCCGCGAACACGTTCCTGCCGACGGGCGACCGCAACCCGGGCGACGCGTTCCTCGCCTGGCAACGTTTCTCGCAGGAGACCCCCGACTTCCCCGTGGGCACGATCGTCAACGGCGGCTGCGTGACCGACCTCTCGCCCGACGTGATCGCCGCCTACGACGCGCCGTTCCCCGACGAGTCGTACAAGGAGGGCGCGCGGCAGTTCCCGATGCTGGTGCCGACGTCGCCCGACGATCCCGCCGCCGGGCCGAACCGCGAGGCGTGGGACGTCTTACGCCACTGGACGAAGCCGGTCCTGTGCGCGTTCAGCGACCAGGACCCCATCACCCGCGGCGCCGACCGGGTGCTCCGGGCCGAGATCCCCGGGTGCGCGGATCAACCGCACACCGTGATCGACGGCGCCGGCCACTTCCTCCAAGAGGATCGTGGCGAGGAGCTCGCCCGGGTCGTCGCCGACTTCGTCGGCGCGACATCGCCCTGACGCGGCGGGGCTTACTCCGGATGCGAGTCGATCTCGGCCAGCACCTCGCCGATGATCTTGGTGGCCGTGTGGGGAGGTAGCTCGTCGCCACCTTCGGCCTCGGCGACCTCGGACGCGAACGCCTTGATCGACGGGGTCCCGCCGACCAGCACGTGGCGCAGGGCCTCGGCGCTGGCGCCAGCGTCGTCGAGCGACTCGACCGCCTCGGCCACGTGGTCGGGATCCTCGGCGACCGCGTGCACGACGGCCATCGCCTCCTCGCGGCCCGACGCCGTCGAGACGGCCTCACCGCGGTCGGGATTCTGCTGCTGGTCCCACGCCGCGAGCGCCTCGTTGTACCCACCCTCGCCAGGGCGCAGCACCATGGTCGTCGGATCCGGTGTCGTATCGTCGGCGTCACCCGGGGTATCCGGGTCGCCGTCATCCGCGTGGCGCTCGGGCGTCACGGGAACAGTCAGCGAGCCGTCGTCATGTCGGATGATCTCCACGAGATACCCGTACCCAGCGGCGCGGTCCGGCAACCATTTCGGCGCTGGTCGGACATCTGCAGAGATTTTCGACGACCTGTCGATCGGACCCCGCGCCGTTCGTAGTAGGGGTGTGGTCCGGTACGGTGCCGGACCCTTCCCAAAGGAGTCACCAAATGACGCAGTATCTGTTGTCCGTGTACATGACTGGCGACGAAGTGGAGATGTCCGAAGACGACATGCAGCGCGTGTTCCGCCAGGTCGACGAGTTCAACGAGCAGGTCAAGGCCGCGGGTGCGTGGGTTTTCGCCGGTGGCCTCCACCCGGCGTCGAGTGCAACCGTCGTGCGTGCCCAAGACGGTGACGTGCTCACCACCGACGGCCCGTTCGCCGAGACCAAAGAGCAACTCGGCGGGTTCTGGGTCATCCAGGCCGCCGACCTCGACGCCGCACTCGCGTGGGCGGCGAAGGGCTCGGCAGCCTGCATGGGCGCCGTCGAGGTCCGCCCTTTCCAAGACGAGCCCGACGCGTAGGACTGTGCCTGCAGTCGACGACTCGGATCTTGCCCGCATCTTCCGGCACGAGTCCGGTCGTGCCGTCGCCACCCTGGTCCGCCTCTTCGGCGACATCGACATCGCCGAGGAGGCGGTCCAGGAGGCGTTCGTCGTGGCGACGCAGCGGTGGCCCGAGTCGGGGCTCCCACCGAACCCCGGCGCCTGGATCACGACGACCGCCCGCAATCGCGCCATCGACCGGCTCCGACGCGAATCGTCCCGCCATGACCGCTACGCGCAGGCAGCGCTCGTGCACGAGCGCGACGAACCGCCCGAACCGGTGGGCCCCGTGAAAGACGACCGCCTCCGGCTGATCTTCACGTGCTGTCACCCAGCGTTGGCGACGAACGTCCAGATCGCGTTGACGCTGCGGCTCCTCGGCGGCCTCGAGACCGACGAGATCGCACGGGCGTTCCTCGTGCCCGAGGCGACCATGGCGCAGCGACTCGTTCGCGCGAAGCGCAAGATCCGCGACGCCAACATCCCTTACCGCGTCCCCGGTGACGCCGAGCTGCCCGACCGACTGCGTGCCGTGCTCACGGTGATCTACCTCGTCTTCAACGAGGGCTACACGGCGACCGCCGGTGACGACCTCGTGCGCGACGAGTTGTGTGACGAGGCCATCCGCCTCACCAGGCTGTTGGCGGAGCTGATGCCAGACGAGCCCGAGGTCCTCGGACTCCTCGCCCTCTTGCTGCTCACCGAGTCCCGCCGCGCCGCCCGCGTCGCGTCCGATGGGACCATCGTGCTGCTCCCCGACCAGGACCGGAGCATGTGGGACCGGGCACTCATCGCCGAGGGTCAGACCCTCGTGCGGGCGTGCCTGCGTCGCGGCATGCCGGGCCCGTTTCAGATCCAGGCCGCGATCAATGCCGTCCACAGCGATGCACCCACCGCCGCCGACACCGACTGGGGCCAGATCCTCCAGCTCTACGACCAGTTGCTCGCGGTCGCTCCGACCCCGGTGGTGGCGTTGAACCGTGCCGTCGCCCTCGCCGAGCTCGCCGGGCCGGCGGCGGCGCTCGCTGCGGTCGACGGCCTCGATCTCGACGCTTACGCGCCGTTCCACATCACCCGCGGTGAGCTGCTCGCCCGCCTGGGACGCGCCGGCCAGGCCACCGCGGCGTACGACCGCGCCATCGAGCTCACGGCCAACGAGGCCGAGCGGAGGTTCCTGGTCGGACGCCGCGACACCGTCGCCGACCGCGCCGACCCGCGTGCGTGAACGGGCTCGACCGCGCCGCCCCTGTCTGCCGCGCCTCCCACGTCGATCGCGCTGGCGATGACGCAGCATGATGGCCGTCGACGAAGTGCCAGGGCCTTACAACCCCACGATGAAGGGAGGCGCGGTGCACATCGCAGACATCGAGTACTTCAGCAACGGATTGCGCCTCGTGGGGCAGATCGCCGTCGACGACAGCCGCGACGGCAAGCGCCCGGCGGTGTTGGTCTCCCACGAGGGCAATGGTCTGAGCGATCACGCCAAGAACAGCGCCCGCAAGCTGGCCGAGCTCGGGTACGTCGCGTTCGCGCTCGACTACTACGGCGACGGCAAGATGCTGCCGGACGACCAGATCGCGCCGCGCTGCACCGCCTTGATCGAAGATCCGCTCTTGACCCGCGCGCTCGGGCGCGCCGGACTCGACGTGCTGCTGGCGAGCGAGTACGCCGACACCAGCAAGGTGGCTGCCATCGGGTACTGCTTCGGCGGCACGATGTCGCTCGAGCTCGGCCGCGACGGCGCCGACCTCCAGGCGATCGTCGGTTTCCACTCCGGACTCGCGACGAGCCTCCCCGACGATGCCGCCAACATCACCGGCAGCGTGCTGGTGTGCATCGGCACCGAGGATCCGCTGATCCCGCCGGAGCAGCGCCTCGCGTTCGAGGAGGAGATGCGCGCCGGCGGGGTCGACTGGCGGATGCACCTGTACGGCGGTGCCGTGCACAGCTTCACGAACCCGGCGGCCGACGGCTCCAACCCGGTGCTCGCCTACGAACCGCGCGCCGACGCCCGTTCCTGGCGGGCGATGCTCGACCTCTTCACCGAGAAGTTCGGCGGCTGACAACCCGTTCTGTCTGCTTCATCCGAAGCGGGCGCTCATCTGAAGCAGACAGTTCGCTTTTCGCCGGTAGTCTTGGGTGACCGACGAGAAACAGCGGAACGAACACGCCCTGACTCACGGAAGCATGTGGCAAAGCGCCCACGTGAGACGGTAGCTCCTCGCAGGGCGAAGAGACCTGGGCCATACCGCGTGGTCGCCCAGGTCAGCGCCGACTCCGGCTTGCCGCGCCGCACGGCGAGGGTCGCCGCCCGCGACGAAGGCGGGCGCAGAGGACGCGGCGATGTTCCAGGACGGACACGGATGCTCTACACACCACAACTCGAAGCGGCGATCTGGTCGATCACCGACGGTCGCAGCTCCGACGACGATCTGGCGCTCTTCCACGCCGACGAGCGAGCGTCGCTCGTCGTCCTCGATCGTCTGATCGTCGACGCCGAGGAGGACCTGTCCTCGGTCCGCACGCTGCCGGCTGACGTACGCGACCTCGTCGTCGCCGACCTCACCGACACCCTCAAGAGCCTCCGGGCGACCGCGGCTCGCATCCGGCCCGAACCGATCGACGACGAAGACGACGACGACGAAGCGGACGACGAGGACCTCGAGCCCGGCGAGGTGCAACTGCAGGCGTCGTGGACCGACGGGCAAGTCGTCGTGTGGGCCGCGGGTCGGGGCACGACACCGGAGACGAACGCCGAGCTGTCGGCACGGCTGGAGGCGATCGGTGGCCCGCCGCTGGGGTGGCAGACCCATCCGAGCGTGGTGCTCCCGGGCGGCATGCGTGCCGACGCGCTGGCGATCCCGATGAAGGATGCGCTCGGCTGGCTCGTCGCCGTCGGCGGTGGCCATGGCCGTGACGGTGTCGGGGCCAGCGTGCTCTGGCTCGCGCATGTCGCGCTCGAAGGGGTCCGCCTGGCGGTGAGTGGATCGATCGTGCCGAGCCTCCGCGTGCCGCAACGCCCGCAGGGACGGCTCGTCGACGCAACCGTGCGATGGCGGCCGGCGCTCGTCGACAGCCCGGCGATCGTGGCGCTCGCGTCCGCGATGCCGGGGACGGTGGCGGCGATCGACGGCGGTGACGGTCGGACGACGACGACCGCCGTGATCACCGCCGTCGTCGAGGCGATCGTGTCCGAGAGCGTCGAACGGATGGAGCTGCCGGCCCAACCGCCGTCCGCCAACTCGGCGACCGACCTCGGCGACGCCCTGATCGCCCGCATGGACGGCACACCGTTCCGGGTCCCGGCCGTGCTCGCCGCGAACGTGTCGAGGACCCTCGACCAGTGGACCCGCACGGTGACTTCGTCGTCACGACCGAGGCTCGTCGTACAACTCGATCCGCCCGGTCCCGGCGGGGTGTGGCTCGTGACCGTGAGCGCGCCGACCCCCAAGGGCGAGCTCGTCCCGGTCGACACCGCGCTGCGGAACGAACGCGGCGCCCGCCCCGTGGCGGGCGAGTGGGCGCGCCTCGATCGGCTGTTCCCGGCACTCAGCCGCGCTGGAGTGCGCCGGCGCGGTCAGGTGGCGCTGAGCCAGGCCGAGGCCTGGGAGTTCATGACCGTCGTCGGTCCCACGCTCGCCTCGGTGGGGTTCGAGGTGCGGGTGCCGAAGCTGTCGCTGCGCAAGCCGAGCCCGTCGCTCCGGCTCTTCGCCGAGACGCCAGGCGGATCGGTGGTCGGTGCCCACCAGCTCAGCAACGTCGCCTGGTCGGTGCTGTTCGACGACGTCGAGCTCACCGCGGCTGACGTGGCGCGACTCGCACGTCAGGCGCGCCCCCTCGTGCAGTCGCGCGGCCGCTGGGTCGAAGTCGACCGCGTCGACCTCGAACAGGCAGCCGCCGCGCTCGCCCAACGCGAGGCGATCACCCAGCTCACCGGCGCCGAGATCCTGCGCCACAGCATCGGCCTCGACGGGTCCGGCCTGCGGGGCGGTGTCGTCGTCCAGGGCAACAGTTGGGCGAACGACATCTTGCGCCGTGCCGGCGCCGCCTCGGTGGCGCCGGTCACCAAGCCGGAGGGCTTCGCCGGTGAACTGCGCACGTACCAGGCCGAGGCGTTGGCCTGGATCGGCTTCCTCGACGCGGCCGAGCTCGGCGGGTGTCTGGCGCTCGACATGGGCCTCGGCAAGACGCCGACGGTGCTCGCCCAGTTGGCGCGAACGGCCGGCGAACACACCGCGCTCGTCATCGCGCCGGCGGCGGTCGTCGGCAACTGGGCGGCCGAAGCCGCGCGGTTCGTTCCCGGACTGCGCGTCGTCGTCCACCACGGCGCATCGCGATCGTCGTCGGCGCAGCTCGCCGCCGAGATCGCCCGCGCCGACGTCGTGATCACCACGTACGCCACGGCGGTGCGCGACGTCGACGCACTCGCGGCGGTCACCTGGGGCCGGATCGTCCTCGACGAGGCACAGGCGATCAAGAACCCGGCCAGCGAGACCGCCCAGCAGCTCCGACGGATCCCCGCCCGCACCCGCATCGCGCTCACCGGCACGCCGATCGAGAACGGGCTCGGCGACCTGTGGGCGATCCTCGACTTCACGAACCCGGGCCTCGTCGGGACACGGCCGGCGTTCATCGCCCAGATGTCGGGCGACGGCGAGGCCGCGCTGCGAGCGCTGAACGGGATCCTGCTGTTCCGCCGCACGAAGAGCGAGCCCGAGGTCGCCGCCGAACTGCCCGACAAGATCGACGAGCTCGATCACTGCACGATGACGGCCGAGCAGATCGGGCTCTACCAGGCCGTGCTCGACGACCTCGTGACCGGTATCGCCCACGCCGAGGCCGGCGGCGAACGCAAGAAGGGCGCGATCCTCGCCGCGATCACCGCCCTCAAGCAGATCTGCAACCACCCGGCCGCGTATCGCGACGACGACCAGCCACTCGCCGGCCGATCCGGGAAGCTGTCGCGGCTCGAGGAGATCGTCGAGTCGGTCTTCGCCGCCGGCGAGCGGGTGCTCGTGTTCACGCACTTCGCGACGTGGGGCCGCCGTCTCGCCGAGCACCTCACCGAGGTCACGGGACTCCCGATCTCCTGCTACGACGGCAGCCTCGCTCGAGGCGCGCGAGACCGTCTCGTCGCCGACTTCCAGAACGCCAAGGGTCCGGGGGCGCTCGTGCTGTCGCTGAAGGCGGGCGGCACCGGCTTGAACCTGACCGCGGCCAACCACGTCGTGCTCTACGACCGTTGGTGGAACCCCGCCGTCGAGGACCAGGCCCGCGACCGGGCGTGGCGGATCGGGCAGGACCGCACGGTGATCTCGCACCGCCTGGTGTGCCCCGGCACCGTCGACGAACGCGTCGAGGAGGTCGTCGCCGGCAAGCGTCACATCGCCCAGCTCGTGTTGCCACGCTCGAGCTCGATCGCCGATCTCAACACCGACCAGCTGCGCCTGGCGCTCGGGCTCCGACCCGAGGAGCTGCTCGCCGAGGACGACCTGTGAACGGACGACCTGTGAACCGGCCGCCGCAACAGCGCAAGCGCCCCAACCAGCGCCGCCCGCAGGCCAAGCGGTCCAAGCCGATCGAGGTGTGGCGCACCCCCGACCCGCTGCCCGACGTCGAACCGATCGCCGTCCCCCACGAGGTCGGCGCCCTGCACCGCTCGCTCGGCGACCCGCCCACGATCGGTGGCAGCGTCGCGCCCGGCCACTACTTCAACGCCGTCATCGAGCGCGCGGCGGCGATCGCCGTCGCACTCGCGCTCAGCGCCGATCTCCTCGCCCAGCTCGAGGATGACTGACTCGACCGATAGCGAGTCGAGGTTCGACATCGACGTCGTCGACGCCGAACGGTTCCTCAGCCGGCATCTCGGACGCGATGTCGCCGGCGTCGAGCTGGTAGGGGAGGGCGCGTGGTCGAAGGGCTTCGGGTTCGTCGATGCTGATCGCGACCTCGTGGTGCGGTTCGGCCGCTTCGTCGACGACTTCGAGAAGGATCGACGCGCTGGTGCGTTCAACACCTCGGCGCTGCCGATCCCGGAAGTGATCGAGATCGGTGCCGCCTTCGACGGCTACTTCGCGATCTCGACGCGAGCGCACGGCAGACCACTCGAGACCTGCACCACCGCGGAATGGGAGGCGGTGTTACCGGCGGTGTGGTCGGCGCTCGACGACCTTCGGCGCGCGGACATCTCAGCGACGACCGGCTACGGCGGATGGGACTCGAGTGGGCACGGCTCGCACAGCAGTTGGCGCGAGTTCGTGCTCGCCGTCGACACCGACAGCCCGCAACGGCGCACCCATGGGTGGCGCCGCAAGCTGATCGACTCGTCCGTCGGCGATCGCCCCTTCCGAGCCGGACTCACCAAGCTCGCCGAGCTCGTCGACGCCTGCCCGAACGAGCGCCATCTCATCCACGCCGACCTGATCAATCGCAACGTGCTCGTCGAGGACGACCTCCTCACGGGCGTCTTCGACTGGGGCTGCTCGTCGTACGGCGACTTCGTCTACGACCTCGCCTGGCTCGCGTTCTGGAGCCCGTGGCACCCGGCGTTGGAGGCGATCGACATCCGCGCGGCGGCGATCCGACACTTCGCGTCGACCGCAGTCACGATCGACGACCTCGACGCGCGCTTGCGCTGTTGCATGCTCCACATCGGTCTGGATCACCAGGCGTACTGCGCCCACACCGGCGACGAGGCGGCGCTCATCGCCGTCACCGAGCAGACGACCTTCCTGCTCGACTGACTCCGATCGATCGAGCACGTCCGGCACGGCGGTCACCACAGGAGCCACCACCGCGTCGTCGACTGCGGGGCTCGTGGCCGTGCGGCGGTCCGCGACCGATGGATCGAAGATCCGATGCATCTGGCCGGCCAGTGGTGGGTCTGGGTCGGCATGCCGGAGCTCACCAACGTCATGCCCAGGCGGCCGCTGCCGCAGGCGCCCGCCGGGCTCGCGGCGGCGAACCGCTGGGCCGTCACCGTCGCCGCCACGGCCGCGTCGACCTGGGCGCTCGATGCCGTCGCCGCCGCGACCGGTGTGCTGCTCGCCGCGTCACACGCGCTCGACGGGGCATCGCGCGGCGTGGTGCTGGGTTTCCTGGCGGCGACGTACTTGGTGTGGGGCGCCGGGCTGCGGGTCAACCTGATGTCGAACTGGCGCCTCCTCGAGGAGACCGGGACGAGCACGAACGCGCTGTCGAAGGCGATGTTCGATCTCACCCGGCTCCGA
>DATMDV010000087.1:0-4629 GCA_035557475.1 Ilumatobacteraceae bacterium | reverse complement strand
CCGAACGGCCTCGGACGCGAGACAGGGGCCGGGGGGTCAACCCGGTCCCTGCCGAATCTCGGCTCCCGATGGAGCGAAGACTCATGCGTTGCCGATGGTGTTGACCACGACGAAGGCGTAGGTGCCCGTCGGGCGCCCGCCACCGTGCATGATCCGACAGCTGTTGCTGACCGCCACGCCGCCCTCCACGGTGCCGCTCGCCGTGGCACCGGCGACGCCGATCAGGGTGACGCCCGAGCCGACCCTGGTCGCCGTGCCCTCGACGAAGGCTCCGGCCCGGTTGCAGTCGTAGGTGACCTCACCGGCGTCGGGGGCGACGCTGGTGGCATCGTCGGTCTTGAGCGTGTACGAGTACACACCGTTGACGAAGTCGCCGGCCGTCAAGCTGAGCGTGGTCGCTCCGTTCGAGGTCACGATCGGCGAGTCCGTTCGCTCGGCGCCGGGCGCACCTGCCGCAAGCGTCCCGAAGTCCTGCGGGTCGCGGACCGTGATCGCCGAGTACGCGTTGACCAGCGCGGTCACGGTCGCATTCACATCGGTCGCGGCCGTGATGTCGGTCGCCGTGACCTTGGCGGTCCACGTGCCTTCGCGCATCGCCTCGCTCACCGTGAACCGGAACACGAACGCCGCCGTGGTGTCGACCAGCGCGCCCGATCGAGTTGACGGAGCGACCGTGTCGAGCGCCCAGAACGTGCTCGCCCCGGCGCCGATCGTGAACGCGTCGGTGGCCTGACTCCAGGTGAGCCGGACCGTGTTGGCCGGGTTGATCGCGGTGCAAGTGTTGTCACCCTCGCCGGCCGTCGCGTCTTCCTTCAGCGACTGGTACAGGCAGACCGTGACGGTCTGCAAGTCGTTGAGCGATTCGGCGTCGCCGACGGTGACGTTGTAGGCGTAGACCTCGTCCGACTCGTCGCTGTCGGGCTCGAAGGCCGTCTGGGGTACGGGCATCGTGAACGATGTACCGGCCACTGTCGGTGCGGTGTTGGCCGTGAGCAGTTCGTCGGCGCTCGCCGGCGTCGCCGAGAGCGCGCTGACGCCGACCGCAGTCAATGCGAGGGCCGCGAGGGCGCGGCGTGTGGATGATGTGAGCATTGCGGTTCTCCTCCGTGAGATTGTCTTTGAGCGGTCCGGCGGCCGTGCCACATGTGTGTGGTGTAGGCCCGTGACTTTGCGTACGCCTGCTTTCGCAGGGTTTGCCGTTTTTCGAAAGACAGGAGGTTTCCCAACTAGCTCCCGGTGCACGAATGGATGTGCACCGGCAGGTGTATCGCCCGCTGCCGGGTCGACTTGACGACCGTTGCGACAAGTCTTGGCGAAGACGACGTGGAGTTTGTGAAGGCAATGGGGGGTAGCACCACCGGCTTACGGGGGGAGGCACCGTCGCACCGGATCGCCGTTCGTGCGACGATCATCGTGTGAGAGGCCCATGAACGGGGTTGCGTTCCGGGCGAAGGCTGACGTGCGCCGCCGCTGGCGAGGTTGGCTGGTGCTCGGCCTTGTGATTGGCGGGTTCGCTGGCTTGTTGATCGCGGCTGCGGGCGGGGCACGGCGGATCGCGTCGGCGTACGATCGGTTCTCGACGGCGACGCGCGCCGCCGACGTCGTCGTTGTGCCCGGCTGCCGACGGATGAGCCCCGACGTGCGTTGCGTGGAGTACGTCGATCTGTCCGGGTTGGGTGCGCTCGACGAGGTGGCCGAGCTGAGTGTTGTCTACGGCGGCCGGGCGCCGGTGACGACAGTCGACGGCACCGTGTTGAACACCAACGGCGACCCGTGTTGGGGTGGTTCGGGCTCATTTCTCATCCTTGGTCCCATGGAGGCGCGGCTGGGTGCGCCATTCAATGGCGTCGTGCTGGCCGCCGGCCGACTGCCGCGTCCCGACCGGGCCGACGAGGTCACCTTGGCGGTCGCCCCCGCGCAGCGCGCCGATGTCGGTGTCGGCGACGAGATACTCCTCTACCTCACCGCCAGCGGTTGCGAAAAGTTCATGTGGGGTGTGCCGACGCGGGTTCGGGTTGTCGGCATCGGGCAGATGCCAGGTGAGGTGGCGGGCTCTCGCGGCATCCGCCTCGAAACCGTTCACGCCAATGCCGCGCTGTTCGCCGATCTGCTGTCCGATACGACGCCAGCTGAGCGGGACGGGCTGACGTTCGTCCGTTTGGCCATTGGGGTTTCCGCGGACGAGTTCTATGCGGCCGCCTCGGCGGCCGGGATGCCGATCAGCAAGATCCAGGAGGCCGACGCCGTGCGGGCGGGTGTGGAGCATCGACTGGCGCCGGATTCGATGGTGCTGTGGGTCGTCGCGCTCGTCGGCGGCGCGGCCGCGGTAGTCGTGCTCGGGTCAGCAATCGCGCGTGTCGGGGCTGCGGGCGCCGGCGACTCGTCAGCCCTGCGCTGTCTGGGATGGCGCCGCCGTGAGTTCGTCGCGTGCGGCGCGGCCGAAGGTGCGGCCATCGGTCTGGTCGCGGCGCTGTGCGCAACGACGGTGGCGTACCTTGCCTCCGACGTCGTGACGGTCGGCGACTCCCGCCAGATCGATCCCGAACGCGGCCTGCAGGTCGACGGGTGGCCGATCGTTGTCGGCGCGGCGATCACGGTGGTCGTGGTTGCGTGCGCATTCGCCTCTGGCCGGCTCGGTGCGGCGCGCGGCGCCCTGGATGACCGCAGCGCGGCCCGCCGTCGCTGGTCAGACGGACTTCTTTCACGGATTCCGGGCGCGCCGGTCGCGGCCACCACCGGGATCCGCTTCGCCATCGCGCCGGCGGCCCGCAACGCGGTGCCATTCTGGCGCGGCGGCACAGGACTCACGTGCGGTGTGTTCGGTGTCGTCGCCGCGCTCACGTTCCTTGCCGGAGTCGATCACCTCGCCACCACGCCCCGGCTCTTCGGTGTCAGCTGGGACGCCATAGTGGGGTTACCGGAAGGATCGACGCCGGCGGCGACCGACGATGCACTCGAACGCCTCCGGCAAGATCCTCGAGTGCGAGCCGTCAGCACCGGCACCTACTTCCCGTCCGACTGGCCCCCGCGTGAGATCACGGTCGGCTCGATTGTGGTGGTGCCGATGAGCTTCTCCACCGGACCGAAGGCAATCGAGCCGACGGTCATCGAAGGGCGTGCGCCGCAGGGACCCGATGAGATCCTCTTCAACCCGTTGCTCTCCGACCGCCTCGGACTCCGACTCGGCGCCGAGGTCGACATCCGTGTGACGACCGCCGAAGGGCAGCTTGTGGACACCCTGCTCTACGAGCTGGTCGGCACCGGCGTCGTCCCGGTGTTGGACGGTCGAACGGAGATCGGGACCGCGATGACCCTTGATGGGCTGCGGCGGCTGTCACCCGACACCGTGGCGGCCGGGCTCTTCGTTGATCTCGATGACGACGCCACCGCGGAGACGGTGCTCAGCGAATACGAGATCGAACCGCCAGACAGCCTTGCGGGATTGTCGCTCGAGGTGGAGCAGCTCCTCGGCATCGACGTCGACCGCATCCGGCAAGCCCCGATCGTGCTCGCCACGGCGCTCGGGGCCATGGCAACAGGAGTGCTCGCCCACCTCGCGCTCAGCGCGGTCCGGGCCCGCACTCGCGAGATCGCGGTGATCCGTGCGCTCGGGTTCGACAGTCGGCAGGTGCGCCGCGCCATGGGATGGATGGTGACGCTCCTCGTCGGAGTCTCGTTGACCGCCGCAGTGCCGCTCGGTGTGTTCGCCGGCCGGGCGGCGTTCGTCGTGTACGCGGAACGTCTCGGGGTCGCGCCGGATCCGGTGGTCCCGGTGTGGACCATCGCCGGCGTACTGGCGGCGTCGCTACTGGTGGGCTACTTCGTCTCGCTGTGGCCCAGCTGGCGGGCGTCGAGGGTCACCACCGCGACGGTGCTCCGCGCCGAGTAGCACGGTGAGGTGTCAATCGGTTGGGGGGATGAGGATTGGTGTGAGTGTTGGTGGCGGGTTGCTGTCGGGGAGGCCGTTGTAGTCGCAGAGGTGGAAGCTGCCGTAACCGTGTTCGGTGGCGAAGTCGTCGAGTGTCGGCAGGCTGTTGAAGACGAGTTGGGTGTTGTCGTAGCGGGTCCCGGGCGCGGTCGCGGTGGGGAGGTGAGCGGTCGTGACGGCGAGGTCGACCATCGCGTTCAGGTGGTTCGGTTGACCGTCGCCGTCGTCGCAATGCCGGGCCGCAGTGGCGGTGGCGGAGATGCAGGTCACGCGGATGACGTCGCCGTTGTGGGAGAGCACGGTGATGGTGTTCGGGTCGACGTAGACGTCGCCTTCGGAAATCGTGGTGTCGGGTGCTGGCCGGTCACCCTCGACGCTGACGGCGCGGTATCGGGTGATGAGGAACTGGTAGTCGGCGATGCCGGTCACAGTGACCGCGATGCGGGCGTCGTCGATCGCGGTGTCGAGCGTCGTATCGGTTCCCGCTTCGTCGAGTTGGTCGGCCAGGAACGAGGTGCGTTGCTGGATGGCCGGTGGTTCGGTCGCCGTGCCGTTGGTGCGTGCGATGTCGAGGATGTCGTGCCAGGCGGCGTCGTCACGGCCGGTGATGGCGTTGGCGAACTCGAGTGCTTGGTCGAGGTCGTCGTCGACGTTCACTCGGTAGCGAATCCCGTCGCCCACCCATTCGACGCTGAGCATCG
>DATMDV010000086.1:0-5549 GCA_035557475.1 Ilumatobacteraceae bacterium | reverse complement strand
TGTGCAGCAGGATCCGTCCGCCCCGCGAGTAACTCACGCCGCGCTTGCCGACGATCGACAGCCGATTGTCGGCCGCGAGGATGTCGGGTGTGACGACAGCGTCCGTCACGGTCACATCCGTCACGACGCGCCCCTCACTTGGACTCCCGGAAGTTGTTGGAGACGAACCAGATGATGAAGCCCATGCACATCACGAACAGCACCATCCCGTAGGCGGAGCCGACACCGACCCGGCCACCCCCCTCACCGAGCAGGCTGTTGGTGACGAGCGTGCCCATCACCTCGGTGCCACGCGGCTCGTTGAGGGCGGCGACGATGTCGTAGAGCCGCAGCGCCTCGATGACACTGATCACGACGATGACGACGTTGATCGGACGGAGCGAAGGAAAGATCACCCGACGGAAGCTCTGCCACTCGTTGGCTCCGTCGATCGCAGCAGCCTCGCGCAACGCCAGGTCGACCGACTTCAGCCCGGCGAGGTAGAGGACCATCACGTATCCGATGTGGCGCCAGGCCATCGCCAGCAGCAACGCGGCGAAGTTCTTCGAGAGCCCGAGCGAGAAGTCGAGGAACGGGAGATCGAACGAGAAGATCCGGCTCTGGTCGCCGACGAAGTCGATCGGCTCGCCGGGCCACACCTTGTTCAACAGCCCTTGGTCGCGCCCGAACATCACGGCTTTCCAGATGAACCCGACGACCGCCAGCGACAACACGACCGGGTAGTAGTAGACGCTCTGGTAGATCCGGCTGCCGCGGACGTTCTTGTCGAGCAGGTAGGCGAAGAAGATCCCGACCCCCGAGCACAAGAACAGCCACACGATCAACATCAAGTTGTTGAAGATCGCCGGGAACAGCCGATTGTCGAAGATCGTGAAGATCTGCCAGTAGTTCCGGAACCCGACCGGCGACACCTCCGAGATCGGGAGCAGGTTGTCCCACTCGGCGAACGACAGCACCGCCGTCAGCAGGGCCGGGATCCACACCAGCACGATGTGGAGCGTCGCCGGGATCCCGACCATCAACGTGAGCCACAGTCGATCGCGCCGCGTGAAGGTCTGGAAATGGCGGCGGCGCCCCGCGAGGAGCGCCGCCGTGTCGTTCGAGCCCTTACCGGATCCGCGCGGCTCGTTGGCCGGTGCCGCTCCGATCGACCCGGTCTCGATCGCCATCAGTGTCGGCTCATCCGTTCGATCACTCGAACGTATACGTCTGCTTCTGCTCCTCGACAGTCGCAAGGATCCCGTCGACCGCCTGGCCGGCGAGGAAGTCGGCGATCGCCTTGCCGACGACCTGGGCGGCGAAGTCGGGCTCGGTGTCGCGGTCGAGGAACTGGGCGATGTAGGTCGCCGAGCCGACCATCTCGAGCGACTTCTGCTGCAGTGCGTTGTAGGCCGACGAGTTCGCCGCCCCGTTGGCCGCGACCACCGACGGATCGATGGCGAGGTAGGCGTCGATCGCGGCCGCCTGACCCAAGCTGGAGAGCAGAGCCTTGGAGCCCTCCTCGTTCTCCGGCGCGGCCGCCATCATGAACCCGTCGATGGGTGCCTCGACGGCCAGTTGACCGTGCTCGGCGACGATCTCCGGGAACGGGAAGAACGTGATGTCGTCGAGGATGTCCTGTTGCGTGGCGGCGTCGAAGTTCTGGGCGACGAACGTGCCGAGCAGGTACATCCCGACCTCTTTGTTGCCGAGCGCGGTCGCCGCGTCCTGCCACGTGCGCCCGTTGACGTCGGGCTGGTAGTAGTCGGTGATCTCGCTCCAGTGGGTGAAGATGTTCGTCACCCGCTCGTCAGTCCAGCTCTCGTTGCCACCCATCAGCGAGATGTGGAAGTCGTATCCGTTGATGCGCAGGTTGAGCATGTCGAACATGCCCATCTGCGGCCACCCACCGTCGTTGGCGGCTGCCAGCGGGATGAGTCCGTCGGTGACCATCTGGTCGCACAGCGCCTTGAAGTCGTCCCACGTCGCCGGGATCTCGTACCCGTTCTCGTCGAACAGGCTCTGGCGATAATGCACCGCCCACGGGTAGTAGGTGAAGGGGACGAAGTACTGCTTGCCGTCGAGCCCGGTCGATGCGTTCTTGAACCCCTCGCTCATGTCGGGGAGGTTCTCCCACACGTCGGAGATGTCGCCGACGACGCCCTTGGTCGCGAACGCCCGCATCCGGTAGCCGGCGAACCAGGTCATCACATCGTCGGGCTGCTGGATGTAGGTGTTGAAGTTCTCCTGGAACGTGTTGTGGTCGACGGTGTTGATGGTGACGTCGACGCCGGTCGCCGCGATCGCCGCCGCCAGTGCCGCCTTCGGCTTCTCGTCGGACTGGTTCGACCCGAACGTGACGGTGCCGACGTCGGCCGCGGGCGCGGTGGTGCCATCGGCGGCGGGTGTCGTGGCGGCGGTGGTGCCGTCAGGTGCAGCCGTGTCGCCGCTGGTGGCGGCCGTCCCCTCCTCGGCGTCGTCGTCGCCGCACGCCGCGAGCAGCGCCGCTGCCGCGGCTCCGATCACGAACTGGCGGCGGCCGAGTGCGAAGCCGACCTGGGACGGGCTCGGCGAACGTTCGATCCTCATGTTCTCCCCCTCTGGAGTCCGGCGGAACCGATTTGTTGGAACCTGTGGAAGTGACAGGCAATGTTGCACGAATACGACCACGAGTCAAGAGATCGCCCCCAAAATCCGACAACATCGCACACCTAAACTGGCGCTATCGGGCCACGAGACGTCATCCGTGCGTGTCGGTCTGTTCGATTTTGTTGACTTCGCCCATGTAATGCGACATTCTTGGCGGTCGTGGCGACGACGAGCGGCCGGACACTGGCGCAGCAGCGCCATGGCTTGATCCTCGACGAGATCCGCCGCCACGGCGGCGCCCGGGTCGCCGAGCTCGCCGAGCTGCTCGACGTCAGCGACATGACGGTGCGGCGCGACCTCGACGTGCTGGCCGACGCCGGTCTCGTCACCAAGGTCCACGGCGGCGCCACGATGCCCGTCCAGCACAGTGCCGAGGAACCGGGCTTCGAAGCCAAGTCGCTGCGCAACACCGACGAGAAGTCGGCGATCGCCCGGCTCGCCGCCGGCCTCGTGACACCCGGGCTGGCGATCGGCATCACGGCGGGGACGACGACGTTCCGGCTCGCCGGCGAGCTGGAGTCGGTCGTCAACCTCACAGTGGTCACCAACAGCATCCGTGTCGCCGAGATCCTCACCCACACGCCGCGGCCCGATCGCACCGTCGTGCTGACCGGAGGCGTGCGAACGCCGAGCGACGCACTGGTCGGACCGGTCGCGGTGCAGACGCTGCGCAACCTCCATCTCGACATGGTCCTGATGGGCGTCCACGGCATGAGCGAACGCGCCGGCTACACGACGCCCAACCTCATGGAGGCCGAGACCAACCAGGCGTTCGTGCATGCCGCGCAGCGACTCACGGTGCTCGCCGACCACACCAAGTGGGGCATCACCGGTCTCACATCGATCGCCGCACTCGGTGACGCGACTACCGTCGTCACCGACGGCGGACTCGAACCAGCCGCCTTCGCCATCCTCGACGAAGCGGTTGCGCAGGTCCTCGTCGCCGACGAAGCAACGGCGCCGGATGCAGCCGACCGGCAGGCCCGGACGCTGCGAGGATGAGGAGGACCTGAATGGCCACGGTCACGTTCCAGCACGCGACTCGGATCTACCCAGGGCAGGACCGTCCGGCGGTCGAATCGCTCGACCTCGAGATCGGCGACGGTGAGTTCCTCGTCCTCGTCGGGCCATCCGGGTGCGGTAAGTCGACGACGTTGCGAATGCTCGCCGGGCTCGAACCGATCGACGACGGCGCCGTGCTGATCGGCGATCGCGACGTGACGATGGTGCCGCCGAAGGACCGCGACATCGCGATGGTGTTCCAGTCGTACGCGCTGTACCCCCACATGACCGTCGCCGAGAACATCGGCTTCCACCTCAAGATCACCAAGGTCCCCAAGGTCGAGCGCGAACAGCGCGTGCGCGAGGCGGCGCGCATCCTCGATCTCGACGACTACCTCAATCGCAAACCGGCCAAGCTGTCCGGCGGGCAGCGCCAACGGGTGGCGATGGGCCGGGCGATCGTTCGCCAGCCACAGGTCTTCCTCATGGACGAGCCGCTGTCGAACCTCGACGCCAAGCTCCGCGTGCAGACCCGCACCCAGATCGCTGCGCTCCAGCGCCGGCTCGGCGTCACCACCGTGTACGTCACCCACGACCAGGTCGAGGCGATGACGATGGGCGATCGGGTCGCCGTGCTGCTCGACGGTGTGCTGCAGCAGTGCGCGACGCCGCGCGAGCTCTTCACCCGCCCGGTCAACATCTTCGTCGCCGGTTTCATGGGCTCCCCGGCGATGAACCTGTTGACCGGCGACGTCGACGGCGCCGGGGCGCACTACGGGACGCTGTCGGTGCCGCTCACGCCCGCGCAGCGCAGTGCCGTCACGAGCCGTTCGGTGACGGTGGGTGTGCGGCCCGAGAACTTCCAGATCGCGGCGACGGGTGGTCTCGACGCGGTCGTCGAGGTCGTCGAGGAGTTGGGCTCCGAATCGTTTCTGTACTGCACCGTCAGCGGCCACGACGAGACCCACGTCGTCGCGCGCACCGAGGGGCTGAGCAGGGCCGTGCGGGGCGATCTCGTCAGCCTCGTGCCCGAACGATCGGCCACCCACCTGTTCGACACCGCCACCGGCGCACGACTCCCGAGCGACTGACCACGACAGGCCGTGTCCGAGCTGCGCATCGACCCGTACACCGGCACCGCCGTCCACGTCGTCGAGGCTCGCCAGGACCGTCCCAACCTTCCGTCGACCGGTTGTCCGTTCTGCGTCGGCGGCCTCGAGGCGCCCGAGCCGTACGACGTGTTCTGGTTCCCGAACCGGTGGCCGGCGATGGGCGGCGACCGCTGCGAGGTCGTGCTCTACACATCCCAGCACGACGCCACGTTCTGGTCGCTCGGCGTCGACGGGATCCGCAAGGTGATCGACCTGTGGGCCGACCGCACGACAGCGCTCGGCGCGCGCGACGACGTCGGCTTCGTCCTCGTGTTCGAGAACCGCGGGGCGGAGGTCGGGGCGACGATCGCCCACCCGCATGGTCAGATCTACGCCTACGACCACGTTCCCGACCGCCCGTCGAGGCGGCTCGCCGCGTCGTGGCACCCGGAGACCGACCCCGGCGATCGAGCCGTCGCGACCGTTGCCGGGTGGACCGCGTACGTCCCCTGGGCGCCGGTCTTTCCGGTCGAGCTCCAGATCGCCCCGACCGAGCGCGTTCCCGACCTCCCGACGCTCGGCGATGCAGGGCGCGACGAGATGGCCCATCTGCTCGTCGACGTGTTCGAACGGCTCGACCGGCTGTACGAGCGCCCGCTCCCCTACATGATGTGGCTCAACCAGCGACCGACAACCGGCGCCGGCTACGACGACGCGTGGTTCAACATCGAGCTCGTGTCGCCGTGGCGGGGACCCGGCGTGCTGCGGTTCATCGCCGCCGCCGAGGTGGCGAGCAACGAGTACTTCAACCCGGTTGATCCTGCAGAT
>DATMDV010000085.1:0-8437 GCA_035557475.1 Ilumatobacteraceae bacterium | reverse complement strand
CGCCCCGATCGTGCGGGCCATCGCCTCCGCCCGTTCGGACGCGCGGTTCATCCAAAACAGCGCATCGGCGGCACGCGTCGGCACCGACCTCGCGAAGTCGACCTGAGGGAGCGACGCGGCGACGAACGGCGTCAGCGTCGTGCCGACGACCCAGACGTCCTTCGCCACACACGCCGTTGGCAACGACGGATCGTCGCCGGGCGCCAGCACCCGCCCCGACCCTCCGGGCATCACCGATCCGTTCCGTCCGTCGTGGACCGCGAACATCCGCACGACCACCTCCCCGGTCCGGATCTGGGAGCCGTCGAACAGCGGGGTCGTCGCCAGTGATGGTCGACCGCTGTCGAGTTGCGGCAGGCGCAGCTCGACGCCCGCCAGGTGACGTGCAGCCGCTGGCCACAGATGAGACAGCGACGTGTCCTCGACCACGCCGGCGCCGTGGGCGTTGGCGAGCGTGACACCGCCGGCCCTGGCGGCGAGCAACAGCCCTGGGATCCCGACGGCGCCAGGTGTGCGGATCGCGCCCGCCTCGAGCGGATCGATGTCGGGATCCTCGAGACGGCGGTAGACGACGTCGATCGGTTCGAGACCGTCGAGCGTGCGCAGCCACAGGCGCTCCTGGCGCACGACGAGGTCGGCGCCCTCGACGAGGTGAACACCGAGCTGCACGGCGAGGTACGAGTGGTCGATGTACGACGCGTGATCGATGCCGCCCGAGAACAGCACAGTGCGCGGGCTGGGCACCGGTGACGCGGCGGCGAGCGCCCGCCGCAGCTGTCCCGGGAAGCGGGCGAGCGAGGCGATGCCCGAGCTCGCCAGCAAATCGGCCGCCGTCCGTGACATCACCGAGCGGTCGAGCAGGGCATACCCGATGCCGGGCGGCGCGTCGGCGAAGTCCTGGACGACGCGCCACATGCCATCGACGGTGCGGACGATGTCGACCGCGTAGGTGGTGATCCAGCGCGCCGGATGGGTGGATCCGACGGCGGCCAGCCGGTAGCGGTCGCTCGAGTGGAGCAGGTCGGCGGGGACGACGCCGTCTCGGACGAGTCGTCGCTCGCCGTAGAGATCGCGGAGCACGTCTTCGAGGGCGTCCATCCGCTCGACCACGGCCGACGACAGCCACTGGAACGTCGCGGTGTCGATGACGAACGGGATCGGGTCGAGCCGCCACGGACGGCTGGCTACCGTCGCCGAACGGCCATCGGCCCGAACCGGCAGATCGTGTACGAGATGTCCGGCACCCTCGGCGACGAGCAGCCGATCGACCTGCGCCTGCCACGTCGTGAGCAACCCGGCGTCGAGCAACGCCGCCCGCAGGCCGGCGTCCCACATCATCGATTCGTCGAAGCCGAGATCGAGCGCCGACATGTTCAGGTCCCGACTGCGAGGAAGCGTTGGGCGATGGCCTGGTCGAGCTCGGAGATCGCGTGTTGCACCTCGTCCATCGCATCGTCGAGGCGGGCGCCGTCGTGGGCGTGTGCCTCGCACGCCATCAACGTTGCTGTGGTCTGATCGAGCACCGAGATCACCGCGTCCGGCTGGGGCAAGTTGGTCAGCACGACCCGCATCGCGTCGAGGCACCCCCGCACCGACCGCGGGAACTGCGAGTAGAACAGCAGGAACCGCACGACCGACGCGCCCTCGATCGGACCACGGGTCGCGCGCTGGTACATCTGGAGCGCGGAGACCGAGCGCAGCACACCCATCCACTGCACCTCGTCGTGATCGTCGACCCGATCGGTCGACTTCATCTGCAGGATCGAAGCGGCGCGGACACCGAGCACGCGGGTCGTCATGTCGGCCCGTTCGATGAGCTGGCCGAGGCGCCACATGCGGTAGGGCGCGGCCCGCGTCATCGTCGACTCGAGCTCGCCGTCGAGGCGCCGGCTGTCGCCGATCACGCGGGCGAGGAAGCGGTCGCGGGTGCGGCGCTCGACCGCCCGCTCGGCCTCGGCGAGCACGTACTGCTGGAGCCCGTTGAGCGCCCGCCAGGCCTCGCGCGGCAGGACTTCACGCGTCGTGCGCAGGTTCTCGCGGGCGCACGCGACACTGCTCGCCATGCTGCCGGGGTTGTCGCGATCGGCGACCAGGAACTCGATGACGGCGTGCTCACCGTGCTTCTCGCCGAACAGCGACTCACTCCCCGCGATCGCGACCAACGGTTCCCAGCTGTACGGCAGCAGGTCGATCGGGAGATCGACGATCATGTTGCTGTACGAGCGCACGATCCGCGCCGTGTCCTCGGCCCGCTCGACGTAGCGGGCGCCCCAGTACAGACGGTCGGCAACCCGTGAGAGCAGCGCCACGTCACGGGCCCCCGTCCGCCGGCAGGTCGAGGATCCACGTGTCCTTGCTGCCGCCTCCCTGCGACGAGTTCACGACGAGCGACCCCTTCGGCAGCGCGACCCGCGTCAGGCCGCCGGCCGTGACGTAGCTACGTGCGCCGGTGAGGATGAACGGCCGCAGGTCGACGTGGCGCGGCTCGATCGCCCCGTCGATGATCGTCGGCACCGTCGACAGCGAGAGGATCGGTTGGGCGACCCAGTTGCGCGGATCGGCCTCGATCGCGTCGATCGCGTCGGCGAGCTCGGTGGCCGTCGCCCGATTGCCGATCAGGATGCCGTACCCGCCGCTCTCGTTGGCCGGCTTGACGACGAGATCGCCGATGTTCTGGCACACGAAGCGCCGCTCGTCGTCGTACATGCACCGGTACGTGGGCACGTTCGGGATCAGCGGTTCCTCGTCGAGGTAGTAGCGGATCAGGTCGGGCACCCACGAGTACACGACCTTGTCGTCGGCCACGCCGGCTCCCGGCGCGTTGGCGATCCCCACGTTGCCCGCCTTCCACGCCCGCATCAGTCCCGGCACCCCGAGCGTCGAGTCCGGACGGAACGCCTCGGGATCGAGGTACAAGTCGTCGATCCGGCGGTAGATCACGTGCACGCGCTCGAGCCCGCCGATCGTGCGCATGTACACGCACTCGTCGTCGCCGACCACGAGGTCGGCGCCCTCGACCAACTCGGCGCCCATCCGTTGGGCGAGGAACGAGTGCTCGAAGTAGGCCGAGTTGAAGACGCCCGGCGTGAGCACGACGATCTGCGGCTCTGCCACACCGTCCGGCGCGAGCGACGACAGCAACTTGTTGAGCTCGTCGGTGTAGGCGTCGACGGGGCGGATGTTCTGCTGCTGGAACACCTCGGCGAACACCCGCTTGGCAACGGCGCGGTTCTCGAGGACGTAGCTGACGCCCGACGGCACGCGGAGGTTGTCCTCGAGCACGTACATCTCGCCGTCGTCGTCGCGAACGAGGTCGGTTCCCGAGATGTGGGCCCACACGCCGAACTTCGGATGAACACCGCGGCATTGCGCCCGGTAGTTCGCCGATCCGGTGAGCAGTTCGAGCGGGAACACTCCGTCGGCGATCACTCGCCGCTCGTTGTAGACGTCGTCGATGAAATGGTTGAGTGCGACCAGCCGCTGGATGAGACCGCGCTCGACGAGCGACCACTCGTCGCCGGAGATGACGCGCGGGATCAGGTCGAACGGCCACGTCCGGTCGAGGTTGGCACCGTCGGAGTAGACGGTGAACGTGATGCCCATCGTCAGGATCTCGATCTCGGCCACCCGTTGCAGCTCGGTGAGTTCCTCCGGTCCGAGCCGGTCGAGCATCGACATCAGCGCGGCGGCGACGGGACGCGGCTTACCGTCGCGATCGATGAGCTCATCCATCCGCCACGAACATAGGCGATGACCCGCTCAAGCGCCCGCTGGCTTGGGCTCCTTGGGCAGCGCGAGCACCCGCTCGCCGACGATGTTGCGCTGGATCTGGCTGGTGCCGCCCCAGATCGTCTCGGACCGTGAGAAGAAGAACGCCGACATCATCGGGCTCACCGGATAGCCATCGCGCCGGCGATCGCGGAGCGCCCCCGGCCACGAGCCCGACGCCGGGCCGGCGTCGATCAGCAGCGAGTCGGCACCGAACACGTCGAGCGCCAACTCCATCGCACGTTGGTGCATCTCGGACCAGTACATCTTGTTGCTCGCACCGAGCGCCGCGACTCCCGCATCCTTCGAGCCGTTGAGCGCGGCCGTCAGTCCCCGCAGCCCGTTGTAGCGCAGGATCTGGATCTTCGTGAAGTACTGGACCAGCCGCTGACGGATGTGGGGCTCGACGATGCGACCGTTCTCGCGCGCCGCCTCGACGAGCAGCCGGTACTCCTCCTCGAACCGCCGGAAGCCGGTGGTGGCGGACTGTCCGCGCTCGAAGGCGAGCGTCGAGTTGGCGACCTTCCATCCGTTGTTCACGCCGCCCACGACGTTGTCCTTCGGGCACCTCGCATCGGTGAAGAACACCTCGCAGAACTCGGCCGTGCCGTCGGGCTGGGTGATGCCGCGCACCTCGATACCGGGCTGGCGCATCGGCACCAGCAGATACGAGATGCCCTTGTGCTTGGGCGCGTCGGGATCGGTCCGCGTCAGCAAGAAGCAGTAGTCGGCGTGGTGACCCCCCGTGGTCCACACCTTCTGACCGTTGATCACCCATTCGTCGCCGTCGAGCACCGCCGACGTCTTGAGGCTGGCGAGGTCGGAGCCGGAGTCGGGTTCCGAGAACCCCTGGCACCAGCGCGTGCGTCCCTGCAGGATGCCGGGGAGGAACTCCTGCTTCTGCTCCTCCGATCCCCACTGCAGGAGCGTCGGCCCAACCAGCGTGTCGCCGAAGAAGTCACCGCGCATCGGCGCCTTGGCGCGCGCGAACTCCTCGGCGAGCACCACGCCCTGCATCGTCGTGAGCCCCTTGCCGCCGTACTCCTCGGGCCACGTGGCGCAGATCCACCCGCCCTCGAACAGCTTCGCCGGCCATTCGACGTTGAACCGTTTACGGGCGGTGTCGCTCAGCTCGAAACCGGGTTCGAACCACCCGTCGGGCAGGTTCTGTTCGAGCCATGCCCGGATCTCGGCTCGGAACTCCTCGGCCTCGGGCGGGAACGTCAGATCCATGCCGCAATCATGCCGCGCGACTTGACCCGCCGGTCAAGTCGCGCCCGTCACGGCGTGAGCACGACCACGTGGTCGCCGTACTGGAGGTGGTTCCAGATCAGCACCGCGTCAGCGGCGAGGACGCGGAAGCACCCCGCCGAAGAGCCCCGACGATCGAGATCCCCCAAGGTCGACGGGTCCTGGTTGACGACCTCGTGGAACCCGATCCGATTGCCGCGGGGTGTGCGGTAGAAGGCGACGAAGTGGTTGAGGACCTCGCCATGGAGCCCGCGGCCGTAGCGCTGGCGCGAGAACACCGTGTACGTCCCGACCAGCGGGAGCGCATAGCTGAGCGCCCCGGTGGTCATCGGCAGCGACTCGGTGATCGCGACGCCGTCCACGCACAGCCAGAACCGCTGCGCCATCTTGTCGGCAACCGCGCTGCGCCCGGTCGGGAAGCAGCCGGGCAGCGCCGGCGGGTCGTTCGGGGGTGGGGCCGGCTCCGTCGCCTGCACTGGCGCGCCCGTGAACCAGCCCGTCACGTCGACGACGAGGTGGGTGCCACCATCGGAGTAGGCGGTGATCCCGACGTCGCTGACCGCCACGATGCCGAGGTTGGCGACGGTCTGACCGGCGGCGTCGCTGTTGATCGTCGACGCCTCACCGCGTGACGTGCGTGCCGGGTACGTGGCCAGCCAACCGGGGCGGGTGGTTTGCGTCAGCGTCCAGTTGGCGGCGACGGCGGCGACGGGGCCGCCCGTCACGCCCAGCACGTCGATCTCCCGCGCGCCACGGTGGTAGAGCAGCGGTGTTGTGGACCGGGTGTCGAGCGCTCGCGTGGGCACGACTGGGACGAACAGTCCGGCATCCGATGTCGGCGCCGATGCACCGGTGAAAAAGCCGACGACGTCGACGACGAGGTGGCTCCCGAACGCGGTCGCCAGCGTGATGCCGCCCGGCGACACGGCGACGATCGCTCCGGCGGCCCGCGTCTGGCCGGTCCCGTCGGCATTGAGCACCGACGTCCTCGGGGCCGCCGATCCGGCGGCGTACGCGGTGACGAAGTCGAAACCGGTCGTCTCGGTCAACGTCAGGTTCACCGCCAGCGCGGTGGCGTCGGCCGGGACGCCGGCCGGCAGGGCGACCGTGATGGGAGGACCGGGATCCGGTGCGCCTGGCGCTCTGGTGTCGACGACCCGCTGCGACGTGATCGGCACGTAGCGACCGGCGGCCGACGCGGCCGCCGGGACGAACGCCCCGGCCACGTCGACGACGACGTGGGTCGGTGACGACGCCCAGATCCGCACCGCGCCACCGTCGGAGAGCTGTACCAGCGCCGTGTTGGCGCGGGTCTGGCCGGGTTGGTCCCAGTTCGACGTCGACGCCTGCGGGCGCCCGACGTCGGCCGGAAAGACCGAGGCAAAGCCAGGCCCTCCGGTCGCCGTGACCGTCACCGTCAACGCCGCCGCGACGGCGCCGGCGGGCACGCCGCACGCACCGGCGACGTCGAGCTCGAGCTCCTGGCCGGCACCGAGCCCGGCACCTGCTCGCGTGTCGATCAGCCGGCAGGGCGGTACGACGACGAAGCGCGTCGACTCGGGCACCGCGCCCGCCGCCCGCGCCGACACGGTCGGTATCCCGCACGTGCCGGCGAGCAGGCCGGCCACCACCACACCACGGATCATGAGCGCCCGCAGCGTACGGCGTCGCTCTCCACGGGTACCAGTTCACACGCCGTTTACGACGCGCCAACGCCGCCGAAATCCTGCGGTCCTACCGTGACCTCATGGATCGCCTCGCTCCCGCGGCGCCACCTGACCCCCGGTCGCAGGTCTCTCGCCCCCTCGAGCACCTGACGCCGCAGGAGCGGGCGATCTATTCCGTCCTCGCCGACAACGCCGGGCGTGTGCTGAGCCGGTCCGAACTGGCCCGCGCGGTCGGCATCGCCGACCTGAGCGAGCGCCGGTGCGACTCGCTGATCGTCGGCGTGAGACGCGTGGTCGGCGCGAGCCGCGTGCGCACCGTGCGCCGCCGCGGCTGGATGTTGCTGGGTTAACCCCCACACACACTCGCCATCTGTTGGAAACACTCGGGCGACAGGCCCGTAACCATGAGTGTCTACGGTCCCAAACTCATGGACACAGGAGACACCGCCTGGGTGCTTGCCGCGGCAGCACTCGTGGCCTTCATGACCCCCGGCCTTGCGTTCTTCTACGGCGGGATGGTGCGGTCGAAGAACGTGCTCGGCATGTTGATGCAGAACATCTTCGCGATGGGGCTCGTCAGCGTGCTGTGGGCGGTCGTCGGGTTCTCGATCGCCTTCGGCGGCACCAATGGCTGGGTCGGCAACTTCGACTTCGCGTTCCTGAGCGACGTCGACTACGCCTCCGGAACGATCCCGCCGATGGCGTTCGTGGCGTTCCAGATGATGTTCGCCGTGATCACCCCGGCGCTGATCACGGGTGCCACCGCTGATCGGCTCAAGTTCGGGTCGTACGCCCTGTTCATCGCGATCTGGAGCATCGTCGTGTACGCACCGGCCGCACGCTGGGTGTTCAACCCGGCCGGATGGCTGTTCAAGCGCGGCGCTCTCGACTTCGCCGGTGGCACCGCGATCCACATCAACGCCGGCATCGCGGCCCTTGCCGTCGTCGCCGTGATCGGCAATCGACGTGGTCACGGTGATGAGGCGATGCCGCCCCACAACCTGCCACTTACGATGATCGGCACCGGGATCCTGTGGTTCGGCTGGTTCGGGTTCAACGCCGGCTCGGCGCTCGGCGCCAACGGCGTGGCGGCCCAGGCCCTCGTCAACACCCACCTCGCAGCCGCCGCCGCGATGCTCGGCTGGTTGATCGTCGAGAAGCTCGTGACCGGTCACAGCACCACGCTCGGGGCCGCCTCCGGCGCCGTCGCCGGCCTCGTCGCCATCACGCCATGCGCCGGGTTCGTCGGCGGCGCGGCGCCGCTGATCATCGGAGGCGGCGCTGGCATCGTGTGCTACCTCGCCCTGCGGATCAAGACCGTCCTGCGGCTCGACGACAGCCTCGACGTGATCGCCGTCCACCTCGTCGGCGGGCTGTTCGGATCGATCGTGCTCGGATTGTTCGCCGACGCCTCGGCGACCGGCGTGGGCGTCGACGGGCTGTTCTTCGGCGGCGGGAGCGATCTGCTGATCGACCAGATCGTGGCGAGCGGCTCGGTCCTCATCTTCTCGCTCGTCGCCTCGTACCTCATCGCCTTGGCCATCGAGAAGACGATCGGGATGCGCGTCGAGCCCGACGACGAATACGTTGGTCTCGACCGCAGCCTTCACGCCGAGTCCGCGTACCAACCCTGAGGGGGAATCGCACATGAAACTGATCACCGCCGTCATCAAGCCGTTCAAGCTCGATGACGTGAAGGATGCGCTCAAGGCGGCCGGTATCGCCGGCATCACGGTCGGCGAGGTGCGCGG